>JBCQTT010000044.1:0-5961 GCA_047174765.1 Rikenellaceae bacterium
CAAGCTAAATAATCGTCCTCGTAAAAGACTCGGATACCTCACACCAAATGAAAAATTTAAACAAATTATTAATATGAATTCAGTTGCATTTGCAGGTTGAATTCAGCTATTATATTGATTATTGGTTTGTCTTGTTATGTGGAGTTTTTGGAACTCTCCATCTGCAAATGTAGACATTTTTTTTTATACTTGTATCGAGTTCGTGTTGAATAGTTGTGATTTTTTGAGGATACAAAAAAAGACACTTAGTCGGTTTTTGTCCGTTCTAAGTGTCTTTTTTTTGTAGCGGGTCCGGGACTTGAACCCGGGACCTCACGATTATGAGTCGTGCGCTCTAACCAGCTGAGCTAACCCGCCATCCGCCAAAATAGTGCCTATTCAGCTCTATTGCGATGCAAAGATATGAATAATATCAGACTTGTGCAACTTTTTCGGAGTAAAAAATACAAAAAACAAAATAATGCACTATCTTTGATGATTGTATAGAGACCGGTTGACAACTCTTAAACATATATAACAGAGCTTAAAATGAGACAGATAATGGAAAAAGTTAGACTTCGAAATTTCTTCGACTATTTAGTTGTTGTAACAAGTATTCTTTTGATTATAGCGATTTCGATAGAGATACTTTGTGAAAAGACCCATACATTTACACGTTGGTATGTGAGTTTGCAGTTTTGGGTATGCCTTATATTTATTGCTGATTTTTTTATTTCGATGTTTGCGGAGCGGAATAGGTGGCGATATTTTTGGAGTCACCTTATTGTTTTGGTTATATCGTTGCCCTATCTTTCGCTGCCGATTCACAACTCTGCTTCGCTTGATAGAGAGGGTGTAATGCTCATTGCACTTATGCCAATCTTCAGAGCTTTTGTCGCTATATATATATTGTTGCGCTGGATTATGCGCGGTGAGCAGGCTCGTCGACTTCTCTACGCATATATTTTGTCGGTGGTATCTTTCACCTATGTGTCGGCACTTCTCTTCTACGATTGTGAGATATCGCGCAACCAAGATCTCGGTGATTTTGGTGACGCGATATGGTGGGCTGCGATGGCTCTCTCGACAACAGAACTCACAATTGTCCCTGTTACTGTCACCGCCAAGATTCTCTCTGTGGCACTACCCATAACAGGAATGATGATGTTGCCTATTGCGACTAATTTCCTACTGTCGATGCGCAATCGCAAGTAGATTTCGACAACCATCCTCTAAAATATTCAACACTCGATAGAATCCGTCACTTCCCTCATAGTATGGATCGGGGACGTAGTGTACGTCGGGTATCGAGACGACGAGGGAAGCAAATCGTTCAATCTTCGCCTTCGCCTCGGGGGATGGTGCGAGTCGCTCCACGTCGCGGAAGTTGTTATCGTCCATTACGATTATACGGTCGAAGTGCAGAAAATCATCCTCTGTAATTTGACGTGAGCGGTGTGTTAGTTTGTAACCACGAGAGTATGCAGCTTCGCGCATTCGATAATCCGATGGTTCGCCGGCGTGACCTCCGTATGTTCCTGCTGAATCTATCTCGAAGAGGTGGCTTACCCCTTGCTCTTTGGCGAGAGATCGAAGAACCCCCTCTGCGGCTGGTGAGCGGCATATGTTACCTAAACAGACAAATAAAATACGTTGTGGAGTCATTGTAATTTTTTTATTTAGTAGATTTGAAGAGAGACACAAATTTACATAAAAATTATGAATTACAATAATCTGTGAAAGATTTTCTCTCTTCAAAGTAGGGTAAAATAATTATTGCTGTGTTTTTTAAGAGTGCTGTTGAAAATATGACAATAATTGTTTTACACTACTTTAATTGTTATCAAACTGTTAAAGTTGTGGTTGTTATTGTGATATTGATTGAAATTTATCTTACCTTTGCCAATGAACTTTTATTTTCTTATATGGATAAATATAGAATTTTAGTCGTTGATGACGAGGAGGCGATCTGTGAGATTCTCCAATTAAACCTTATCTCAGAGGGTTATGATGTAGATGTGGCGTATAGCGCTGAGGAGGCACTAAAACTCGATCTTAAGATCTACTCTCTCCTGTTGCTCGATATTATGATGGGGGAGATGAGTGGTTATAAGATGCTCCAGAAACTTCGTGAAAACGAGTCTACGCGTCACATTCCGGTTATCTTCTGCTCGGCAAAGGATACGAAGGATGATACAATCACGGGGCTCAACTTGGGGGCTGACGACTATATCGCAAAGCCGTTTCTCGCACGCGAGGTCGTGGCACGAGTGAAGAGTGTTCTACGTCGCTCGGTCGGAGGGCGTGTCGACGTTGCGCAGACTAACGTTGTCGAGTTCTCGACACTAAAGCTCGATCTAAATCGTAAACAGTGTAATATTGGTGGGGTAGATGTGCCGATGACCAAGAAGGAGTTCGAGATACTTGCTCTTCTGTTGCAGAACCGCAACACGATATTCTCTCGTCAAGATATTTTGAGCCGAGTGTGGGATGATGAAATCATAGTTGTGGATCGAACAATTGATGTGTTTATTACTCGCCTGCGTAAGAAGATTGGCGATCTAGGAAAGCATATTGTAACGAGATTGGGATATGGCTACGGCTTTTACGAATAAGCTATCTCGTCAAGGTCATCTTTTTGCGATAGCTTTGATTCTACTTTGGGTCTTGGTAATATCATTTGTGGGGGTTCGTTTTTGGTTCTTGGCAGATGGTAGTCGGGTATCTTCACCTGAGGATATTGTGCTTTTTGACGAGATATTTTTTGTTGTTGCATTTGTCATTACGATCTTTATTAGTGTCATTGGGTTTATCGTTGCGCAACTCTATAGCTCGCTTAACGAGGCGGCGGAGCGAGTCGACCACGAACATAGTGTAGCCCTTGCTCAGGAGCAGGAGAAGATCCGTATCAAACGACAGCTCACAAATAACATAAATCACGAACTAAAGACCCCGATCTGTTCTATTCTCGGTTACCTAGAGATGATTATTGGGAACGAGAATCTCGATAGTTCGACGATTCGTAACTTTGTTCAAAAGAGCTACGATCAAGCGGAGCGCCTACGTCGTTTGATGAGTGATCTGTCGACAATCACACGTATTGATGAGGCGTCGATGTTGATTGAGCGAGAGGAGGTTGATTTGAGGGGGATGATTGAGGATATTGTAGATGATACAATGCCACAAGCGGAGGCTCAGAATATCGAGGTCATAACACGTGTTACCCAAGATGTTGTAATTGAGGGTAACCAGATGTTGCTCTATTCGATATTTCGCAACTTGGTGGATAACTCAATAGCCTACTCCGGAGGGCGACAATTGTTTATTGATTTGGTGGGGGATGATCCTACTCACTACCACTTTTTGTTGCGAGACAATGGTATAGGTGTCGACGCCTCACACCTACCTCACCTCTTCGAACGTTTTTATCGTGTCGACAAGGGTCGCTCGCGTAAGATTGGTGGGACAGGTCTCGGACTCTCGATTGTAAAGAATGCAGTGCTTTTTCACGGGGGTGGCATCGTTGCTCGCGAGGTTCGAGGTGGTGGATTGGAGTTTGCCTTCTCGCTGCGAAAAAGAGATGAAGAGTAGAGTATGGGTTCGCATAAAAAATAAATATTATATTTTTTTAATAATTTTGGTGCGAGGCGAATAACGTCTCGCACTTTTTTGTATATTTGCACCGTCTATTTGTGTTACAATTAATATTTTGAACGTATGAAACTTGGTTTTGAACCGATTTTAGTCTCTTCACTAAGAGGGTATAATCGCGAGAAATTCGTTGCTGATCTATTGTCGGGAGTGATTGTCGGTATCGTTGCGCTTCCGTTGGCTATTGCTTTTGCTATTGCGTCGGGGGTGAGCCCTCAGGTGGGACTTATTACTGCGATTATTGGAGGTTTTGTTGTTGCGGCGTTGGGAGGCTGTTCGGTTCAGATCAGCGGTCCTACAGGGTCGTTCCTCGTGATTATTTGCGGTATTATCCAACAGTTTGGTGTCGATGGATTGCTTGTTGTGACTATGTTGGCGGGGTTGATACTCATCATTATGGGTTCGTTGAAATTAGGTTCAATAATTAAGTTTATACCATACCCGATAAATGTAGGTTTTACGAGCGGTATTGCAATAACAATATTCTCAACCCAGATAACAGATCTCTTTGGACTTACGACGGAGGCTTTGCCGGGTGATTTTATTGGTAAGTGGTCTATATATCTATCTTCGATGAATACAATGATCCCGATGGCGTTGATATTTGGTGTTGCGACGATGGTCATAATAGCGATTACACCATACTTTTCGAAGCGTATTCCCGGTTCGCTTGTGGCGATTGTGATAATGACCGCCCTAGCTTATATTCTCAAGGAGTCGGGTTATGCAGCGAACTTGGAGACTATTGGTGATAGATTTACGATCGACCCGTCGTTTCCTAAACCATCGTTCCCTAGTTTTAATTTTGAGATGATTAACGACCTTTTACCCTCAGCACTTACGATTGCTTTGTTGGTTGCTATCGAGTCGTTGATGTCGGCGGCTGTGGCTGATGGAGCAACGGGAGAGCGCCACGACTCCAATATGGAGCTCATTGCGCAGGGTACGGCAAATATTATCTCTCCACTGTTTGGCGGAATCCCCGTAACAGGTGCTGTGGCACGTACGATGACGAATGTGAATAATGGTGGACGAACACCTATTTCGGGTATGGTCCACGGAGCGACATTGCTCCTAATACTTATCTGTTTGGCACCTCTTGCACAACATATACCAATGGCTTGTTTGGCAGGAGTGTTGGGAGTTGTGTCATATAAGATGAGTGACTGGAGAACATTCAAACGTCTGCTTTCGGGTTCGAAGAGTGATGTGTCGGTTTTGGTTGCTACATTTTTGTTGACCGTATTCTTCGACCTTACGATCGCTATTATGACTGGATTGTTGTTGGCGATGTTGCTCTTCTTGCGTCGTGTTGCGGAGGTTACGAGTGTGTCAGTCTCGCGTAACACTCTCGATCTATCGAACGAGGGTGAGGCATATCACAGTGAGGATATCCTAAATATCGACGAGCGTATTGAGGTTTATCATATTGATGGTCCATTCTTCTTTGGTGTTGCCAATAAGTTTGACTCTGTGATGATGGGTCTTCACGTTGAGCCCAAGGTGCGTGTTATTCGAATGAAGCACGTTCCGTTTATCGACTCGACGGGTCTCTATAACTTGACGTCGTTGATTAAGTCGTCGCAGAATGCAAATATAAAGATCATTCTGTCGGGTGTAAATCCAAAAGTTCGTAAGGCTCTATTAAATGCAAATTTTGAGGAGCTGGTAGGAGCTGAGTATATCTGTGACAATATCGAGATTGCTCTTCAACGAGCAAATGAGACACTTGCTGTGATGGAGTAGTGTCAACCAACTTTTTTACGAACTAGGCACAAAAAAAATGAGGATCGTATCAACGCTTAACCAGAGCGCTGCGATCCTCATTGTTATCCATATAAAATATATGGACCAACCAAAAACCAATAATAAACCTAATGAACCTTAGAGCTATTAGAATAGAGGTATTTAGATTTGCCCCCTAGCTCTGATACAAAAGTAGTTTTTTTTATCAATAACCAGTTATCTCTGCGTGTACAAAAGTGCTCTATGAGTATTTTGTGACCTAAAATTGACCTAATTTTACTAATGGGATTTGGTGGCTTTTGAATTTTTACAATGAAATGATGTTAGATTCTAGGGGACTTCTAAAAATTAAAGTTTTGATATTCAATAAATTATCACTATCTTTATAGTGTAATATAAAACACAACTACTATGATTTTTAAGAGTACAGGTAAACGAGGATTGTTCGATGAGCAGAACGCAATAGATATGATGACAGAAATGGGGAATTCTCTTGAGAGGTTGAATAAAGTAATTGATTTTGAGATGTTTAGACCACTTCTTGAGGAACGATTAAGAGCCGTTAATCGCAAGAATAACGCAGGT
>JBCQTT010000006.1:0-102077 GCA_047174765.1 Rikenellaceae bacterium
AAAATCACGAAAGCTAACGCAAGAGTAATCAATGCAAACGCTTCTATGATAATTCGGCATATCATATTTTTTGCAAGCCATTTAGAACTATTTAGCTGCTTAACTAACAGGTAATCTGTAACTGAGATAAGAATGGTAAATGGAATGCTTGTTGCCATATTATGCAAAAAAGCATATGTCGAAAACCGCCTTTGAGGCGCAACAACATCGAGCATTATAATAAATATTGCTGAAAAAGATATGACGCTAATTAATATTAGAATCCAACTCTTGTTTATTTTTATCTTACTTATTCTCATAAAATTGCTTTATGCCTACAAAGTTACACTCTTATTATTGAATAATTGCTTGTTATTCCATAAAAATATAATTGCTTGTTGTGTCACACTCAATATTTGATGATACAACATATAAGTTAGGACAGTTAGCCTCACTACTCTCATTCAGATTCATATTTATAATATCAGCTTTTCCACTCAATGTAATTTGACTATTGTCGTGAATAAGTGCTGTTAAAGTATCGCACTCTATTTCACCAGAGATCGAGCTATTTTTCTGCAACTCAACCTCAATCAACTCACTCACAAGCGAAGCGTCGAGTGTGATGTGCGAATCGTTCCACGCAATAAATCGATACACTTGATTTGTGGCCATACGCACTTTTACATCTATAGGACTTTGTGTACTGGCAGCAATTGAACGTTTTATTTCTAAGGTGTTACTACGTAAATTTACAAGTACAAATTTCTGGAAGGCTTCATCCGTTACGACCTCTATCGCATTTTCGAGTGAGTTATCTATTTCAAGTGTAATTTCGCCAAAAAGTTTAACTCTTGTGAAGTCATTATTTTCAACATATTGAGTATCGGTAGTTATAATACCCACTGGCTCGATATCAAACTCTTGCTGACAACCAAACGCCAATAGCGGAAGTAAAATAAATAGTATCTTTTTCATCTCTAAATAGTGTATTAAAATTCGATTCTATATGCTAGCTGGGGCATAATAAAAAACTGATTGTACTCATCCATCTGCTCTGTGACATAGTTATATCTATACCCGTTAAATGTGCTTTGAAGAGTCACATTCTTCATATCTAAAATCCAGCTTGTTGTAACTCCATTCTTGTGATTGGTTTTCAGATAAAATGAGGCATCAACATATACTGAGGCTGGATTTTTCACACTATAAGCTTTCGAATAATCCAATACTTCCGTCTGAGCGGCAAGTGATTCTTCCATAAGCAATGGGGAGCTATACTCTCCACCCATATATGAGATTTTTAAGTTCACTCCTAACACCTTTGATTTACCCTTGCGTCCTGAATAAATAAACTCTTTGCCCGCCATAGCATTGCCCACCAGATTCCTATTATAGCGAGAATTGCGCTCTATCCCATCACCATCAATATATTTAGAATCGTAGACAGAACCCGTAAGCATAAAATACCACCCTTTGGAGAAAAATCTTTCAAGCGTTAAATCTACACCAATATTTTCAGCGCTTCCGCTGCTCACCAAATCACGTTCAATTAACCACTCTTTCTTATAATTAACCATCGAGAAATAACCACCATTGGCATCGACAGGTACGTTATGTAGCCTTTGATAATATGGCTCTATTTTAAATCGAAGATTATCTGTAATTAACCAGTTGTATGTAAATACAAAGTGTTCTGAGCGTTGTAAGGCTAAATCGGTATTGTCGTACCCCTCTGTTTCACTTGGCGAGAAGTATATCTTTAGCTCCTCTCGCTGGCTATGTTGCCCATACGAAAAACCAAATGTATGACCACGCCCAACTTTAGCTTCAATGCTCGCACGAGGTTCTATAACAGTTTCACCTGTTAAACCAAAGTGCGATAGGTGGAGACCGCCATTAAGAGTAAGCCATCTATTTACGGAGTAAGACCCTTGAGTGAAAGCTTGCAGAAACCAAGTGTTTTGTGATGTGTTAACCTTTGTCACTAACTCCTGCGTATGTTGTGGAGATTGACTTACGCTATAGTCAAGATTAAGATAATCATACACCACACCTGTTCGCGTCGTGAACTTACTGCCAAAACGATGATTTAAAACCGACTGAACAGTATACTTACTCTCACTGTGGTAGTCGTCCTCATCATCATAATAGAGATCATCTACCTCGTCATACCATTTTGAAATATAACTATACGACATTCCACTTGTTGCAATATCTGTCTTTAAAAATGTTCTCTCGCCCAATGATACTTTGTGAGCAATACCAGCGGCTCCCACTCGCCAATAATAGTTATTATCCAACCAATCTGATTCATACTCAGGGTACTTCATATCCTCGATGTAATAAGGCTCCTCCTCAGTCCACTCTTCTTGATATTCTTGGATAGGTTTATAATTACTGCTCAAACCACCCATTCCCCAAATAGATAATGTACCTGCACTCTTAGTCGGAATATTGATTTTAAGAGACAAGTCTTGATAGTCAGGAGCTTCACCTCCAGCGAGTCTGCCAATTGTTCCTAATGATGATACTCGTGCACCAATATTATATGTCGCAAAACTACCTTTCTTGAAGTACCCCTCGGAGCCCGCCTCTACACCCAATATTCCCACTTGTGCAAAATGCTCTCTTGTTTGGCTGTTACCACTACGAAAATTAATGTCGAAAACACCTGATGTTGCATTACCATACTCCGAAGGAAAAGCTCCTGAATAAAAATCTGAATTGCCTAAAAGATTGCTACCGAAAATATTAACAAACCCTCCGCCTGCCATATTTCCCCCTGCCATATGATTGGGATTAAACACCTCAACACCTTCTACACGCCACAGAACACCCTTAGACGAATTACCTCTTATAACAAGTCCATTATCTTGAAGATTTCCAGTTGCGACGCCAGCAAAGTTTGCAGCCAAGCGAGCGGGATCACCAAGGCTACCAGCCAAACGCTTTGCATCGTCTATCATAAGGGAGCGAGCCGCTATGCCTCCCATATTATTTATCGTTTTATCAGGTTGCCGACGAGGTGTTACAACAACCTCGTTAATATCTAACGCAGATGATTCCAGTTCAAACTTAATCTCTGCCTGCTTGCCCGAGTAGACCAACACTTGTGCGGCAGTAGCAGTTTTATACCCCACACAAGAGGCCTCAAGATCGTATCGCCCAACTTCGAGGGAACTAATTTTAAAAACACCATCATTATCTGTAATACCACCTAGAGTACTTCCCTCAATCACTACTGTAGCATACGTAATAGGTTGCTTGCTATCGGCATCAATAACTACACCTATTATTGATTGTGCATGTGCCATCGAAATAGAACAAGCTAATATTACCATTGCAAAAAATCTTTTCATTCTAATCAAGTTTTGTTATCACGAATATTTATCAAAAGTATAGAATCGTAATTGTCCTATAAAATATATTCGTATCAATTCAATGATTAAGTGCGTGAACTCAAACAATAGCGACATAAACGTTAATGACTCATACTGCCACTTAGCTTTTCGTAACTGATCATTCGTAATATTTTTTGTTCTGAAAATTTGTATCAATGATACAAAAGGGCTATCTTTGTGCATATGGGCATATGCTATGTTTTATGCTCGTGCTGTTTATTAGTCGCAACTACCATTTAATACTTAATACACAGATAGACAGTCAAGAATTTGTATGCACAATTCTTGGCTATTTCTGTGTAAAGCTATGGTAGGCTGCGACTGATCTAACCAAGGGTGTGCGTACATTGTAACTTCTCAGCAAAGTACACCTATTGCATAAATAGCTATCAATCAACAATATCTGGTTGTTGCTAAAAAATATCTAAAAATAATAGTGTAAAAAGTTGTAGTAATACCTTAATTTGAGTAATTTTGGTATGCGAACATAGGAAAAATAATGTTCTAAACTGTTTAGAGAGCGAAATTTACCAGAATTTTCAACAATAATCACAATTAAACAGTCAGGAGTTGTATGCGCAACTCTCGACTATTTGTGATGAGTCTCTGGTAAAGCTCCGCCCTTTAGAAGTCGAGAGTCTGTGCATACATTTGATTAACCACACAAAAAGTATGCAATATGAAGCGTATTAAAGATTATCGACAAGAGCAGATTCACAATTGTCAACAGAAACAGATTCAAAATTCAAAGGCTTACCAACAGCGACAGCCAAGACATTATCAACATTCAATGAGTCGTCATCGCCACAAGACAAGGCGACAAAGTAACGACACCATCAGTTCTCAGCAAGATCTGCATAGGCAAAGGCAATCAATAAAACCAAAAACCACCAACAAGGAAACCCTAAATTTCCACATTGGCGATCTATACCTATTCCACCCAACAAACCCACACTGCCCCAGCACAAGCTCCCTATGGTGCATCTTCGACAAATTCCAAAACAACAGAATATACGCCGAGTCGGCAAGCCGTGACCTACTCACCTTTCGGCTATGGCTACCTCTGCCCACCCACTACCGCTACGCACGTCGTGCCACACGTAGAGAACTACAAGACTATATATTCAACTTAAGCTGGTTCGAGCGTTGCAAGGCGGTGAAATTTTGAAGATACCACAGGGTTCTATTCGGTCACATACGAATGTATGCTTCCTCACAGACCTCTGCGCCATCCTCAAAATTTCATCCACCTATCAACGCTCTTAAAATCGGAGCAAAACTTTTGTTTTGCAATGGTCTCCTATTTCGAGTTCTCCTCGCGACTCCCCACGCCCATCAACTCACGTGGCATCAAAGTGTGATACTCACTCGGACGTGCAGACTCCACCATTGGCAACACTTTAGTCATATACTCAAAAGGATTAACCCCACACTTTTTACAACACGCCACAATGGTATATATAATAGCCGTCCTCTCCGCCGAGGCATCATTACCACAGTAGAGATAGTTCTTCCTACCCAACGCAATGGGACGAATGGCATTCTCCACACCATTGTTATCTATTCTATATCGTCCATTGGTTATATATCGAGCCAGTCGAGGATAGATCCCCGAAGTATATACTATCGCTTTGCCTAATCTCGATTTGGGTAGTATCTCACCTATAATCTCTATCATCCAATCCTGCAACTTCCGAATTACGGGAAACGCTCTCTGCTCTCTAAGTTTCACCCTTTGCTCTGGCGATAGTCCCTTCTCGTCCGCCTCCCGCTCCACAGCATAAAGCTCACCGATCATCTCCAACGCCTTGTCTGCAAACTCAGGGTACTCATCTCGTGCCTCGAAGAACTTACGTCGTGCGTGAGCCCAGCAACCAAGCAGTGTAACACCCTTTGTATTCTCATAGATGTTATACGCTCCATAACCATCACTCTGCAATGCCCCCTGATACTCACCTAAGAACTCTGTCAATACACGTCGGCTCCGAGAGCCTGCATCCCAATGAAATGCTGTGAGATCCAAAAGTGGAGCATTCACCGCCCAAAGGTATCCCTGCACTGCTGCACCTGCTCTATCTGCTTTGAGTACAGGCAGCGTTGTCTCATCTACTTGAACATACTCCGATGAGCGAATCTGCTCTACGATATAGTTATATAGAGGACGAAGTCTCTCTACTCCATGCTGCACCCAATTTGTCATAGTTGATGATGCCACCTCATAGCCACCACGCTTAAATATCTCACCTTGACGATTGAGTGGTAGGTGGTCTACATACTTCTGCGTGAGTATCGCCGAGATAAGTGATGCCCCAGCATTGCTCTTCGGAAAAGCCATCTCGGGAAGCTCCGCTATGATTATACCACCATCGGGTGTAGCATACTTAGGGCGACATATCACTCGAACATATACTTCGGCAGGTTTAAACTCCATTACTTCTGTTATCTCCTCACCGATCCTCTTTGAGCCTTGAGGGATAACCTCTGGCTCTACAATCTCAGGTGTGGCACGTTCGAAGCTCTCGGGGATAGGTCTACGCACAGGGTGTATCTTCTCCTTAGGAGTAGAGTTAACTCTCTTTAGCTTAGGCTCCGACTTCTCCACCTTGGCTACCACCTGCTCTACGTTATCACCCTGCTCGATGTCGAGTTTGAGCTGTGATGGATCCTCTTTAATGTATCGCTCGCTCTTGCGACCGAAGAGCATATGACGAAGTTTTTGGAATTCCTGCTCTAAGTGGGCGTATTGTTCTAATAGATTATTTCGCTCGTTTTGCAGACGCAAAACCTCCTCCTTTAATCGCTGATTCTCGCCCTCTAAGCCCTTGTTTTTCATACCATAAAGATACGCAAAATATGTGAGTTATGCAACTTTTACCCCACCTTTTTTATCACTTTTTCGTATCTTTTTTTATGCTCGATTTGTAGTGCTGAGATACCCTCGACCATCATTACAAGCTCATGATAGGCAAGGGTGTAAGATTGTGTTTTCTCGTCGAATTTGGGCAAAGAGAACCGTCCCTGCTCAAGACGTTTATGATAGATAACAAGCCCTCCACGCTCCCAATGGAGAAGTTTGATGGTGGTACGAGTGGAGTTGATGAAGATATAGACATCACCCGAGAGTGGGTCGTGACCCATCACCGATCGCACAACGCCACAGAGCGAGTTAAACCCTTTGCGAAGATCTACACCTGAGGTGCAGAGGTAGTAACGGTCGCAGGAGCTTAGTGAGAACATCGTGAGTCGGTGGGGGTTGTGCTACTGTCTGTGTGAAGTAGCGCTTGCATTAGCTCGCCTATGTGGCGTGTTGTGATATTGGTGATCTCGGCTTTAACACCAGAGGGCAGATGGAGTGTGAGATGAGGGGTGATTGTCGTAGCTTGGGGGAACTCCTCCGATGACACAATAGCTATGGGAGAGATGATGGGGGCCGTGGATGATATTTTAGATGTGTGTTGATAATTGTTGGATGATGTGGATTTTGCTTTCTCTTTAGACTTATATGTGGGTCTATCTTTGTCTGTGGGGTTACTCGTGTTTTTAGATTCGCCGACACCCTCAGAGCGCCGCAACTTCCGATACTCACCAAGTGTCATTCCCAATCGCTCCTCCCGTAGCCAATTCCCAAAGGTCTTATCATTTATCCCCTGCGTGCGACAAAAACCAACTATACTCTCGCCACTCTCCCGAAACAACTCCAAATACCGACGACGCTCGGCTACACTCCGCTTTAACATAATCTTTTTGATGCAAAGATAAAGATTCAAATAACACAGCGCAAGATGTAGGTGGCGGAGGGGTTACTTTGCATTGGGGTAATATGCTTCTTACTATCCAATATTGGAAATAGATAGTTAGAGGAGCTACTATATTTACTTATAATGTCTACTGCTCTAGAAGATAATTTGATATTAATAGCCCCATTAGTCTTTTGTCTATGATATATAAGTCTCATTTCTAATATATTACTCTTTTCTAAGGAAGCAATATCCACGAAAGAGATACCTCCACAAAAATATGAGAATGTAAATATATCTTTTGCAAACTCTCTTCTTGACCCTATCTCTGTCTCTGAGTCTATTATCTTCATAATATCCTCCTTGCTCAATGCTCTCTTCTGTGTCTTAGTATTGAACTTGCTAACCTTAAAAGTCTCAAATGGATTCTTCTCTGCTGATACTACCTTACCCTCAATAGCTCTTCTAAATACAGCCCTCAGTGTTCTAAATTGAAAACTTAAAGTTGTCTCCTTGTGACCATTAGAGTACATCCACTCTTCATAACTCTTTAGAAATGCAGTATCTATATGACTAAAAGTATATAACAACCTCTTTCCCTTGTTGTACTTCTTTAGACTATTGTAGGAGTTAAGATAGGCATAGCTATTACCAATTTTGCCTTTCTCTCGAAGATCTGATATTAACTCCTTGTAGAAATCATCTACTGTTTGAGTTTTGATTTGCTCATCTTCTTGGTTTAGAATTGTAGATGATGTAAACTCCTCTTTATTTAGGTTCTTTATCAAAACTTTCTCACTAATATCTGATTTTACTTTTAATATTATCTGCTCAATAATATCTCTATTAGGACATTTTGACTTTGGCTGATTCCTCTTGAAATCCCAATACTTAGCATTTACAGATACTCCAAGACTTCTCATACTTCTTTTCCCATCTTTTGCTATCCTTAGCATTATAGGGTGTTCCCCATTAGAGAGTATTTTTGAAGTATAACATATCACTGAAATTGTAGGTTTCATTATTATTACGGTTTACTCCTCAGTTTACTTTTCCAAGTAAACCAATACGTCAACCAGAGCAATAAGTAATAATATACATAAAAAGAAAAACCTCAATAATCATCAGATTATCAAGGTTTTAACTAGTCGGGGTGACAAGATTCGAACTTGCGACCACACGCCCCCCAGACGTGTACTCTAACCGGGCTGAGCTACACCCCGCGACTTATTTCAACAAAAATATTTCTAGTGTTTGCAAAATTATATACACAATATAACTCTGAATCTTACACACGTCTTGATTTTTGGTTTCGCAAAGATATGAAAAAAATATAATATCACCAAATTTTAATTCTATTTTCACTTTTTTTTGTACTTATAGGAGTTATTTTACGTCGCTGTTAAAAGGTAGAAAAATCCATATTCTAAATTCAAAATAACCTTTTATAGGTGTAGCTAAATTCGAAAAGTACATTTTTTTTACCACTCCAAACAACACAAACAAGCCACCAAACCACTGTATATCCCTCATTTACAAACTACCCTCATCGTAAAAATCAAAATAATATACCCCCGCTATTGCAATCCCTTTTTCATCACGGTATATTTGTAGTGCGAATCTCACAAATAACATAAAAATTCAATAGCGATGAAAAACAATCTCAACATCATAATAAATCAATTCACCGACAACGATAGATATGAAAACAGGTGTTCTATGCTATATAATTTAATGCAGAGAGGAGGGGGATAGAACCCCTAAAAATATATCTAACAAAAAACACTTAACATATGGCAGTAAAAATTGAAAAACAGGGGCACTCCGTGCTCTATATAAACACACAAGAGGATGCACTCCTCGCCATTAAATTAACAGATCGCAACGACGAACCTCTCGCAGAAGGGGCACCGTTTCGTCTACACTTCTTCGACACAAAGGTTCGCGATAAATATGAGATGTGCCGAACGGTATGCGAATCGGAATATTATGTGTGCGCCTATGACGGCGATACATACACCAACTGTTTTGCCGATGAGGATGGCAACATTTGGGCGGAACTTAAGAAGGGATATCCAATGAGTAGTGGTGAGTTATATGTGACGCAGATCTACACTACAGAATCAGTCGCAACTCTCGACATTGCGAGTGTCTATAACACTCAAATCGTATTGGGCAGAAACGTCACAACCTCACTACCGGAGAGTGGTGTTGTGGTAAACGTCTCATCTCCAATATACAAAGGTGAAGCGGGCAAAAATGCTGAGTTCAATGGGTTTGCCACGTTCTATCTCAATGACGATATGGAGTTGGTTGCGGTGATGCCCGAGAGCTCAGAGGAGTATAGTTTCGACATTGATGACGATGGAGTATTAAAATTCAAAACAGAGTAAAAGAAATGACAGAGATAACAATAGGAAAAGTGGCAATAAGCCACAAAGGAGAGTATGCGACAACTAAATCTTATGCAGCTAAAGATTGGGTTAGCCACAATGGTAGTAGCTACGTATCGCTAGTTGACAACAACAGCGCAGAGCCATCTTCAACATCCGAGAAGTGGGCGCTTTTGGCTTCGAAGGGTGACGTTGGCAGCAATGTAGCTGACGACGAAGATCTTCAAAGCGTAGATTTAGGTGACAATGTATCCATACTCAAGTTTAAGGATAAGGAGTATGCTCCATCGAGCTATTCGGGAAAGGGTCGTAAATATCTACGCAAAAACATCAGTGGCAGTTCTAGCGAAAATATCCTGTCGCAAAGTATGATAAATAACGAGAATACGATCTATGTTATTCAGTATGACTACGACTTGAATGGAGCGGAAATCACCATCCCCGACGGATCTATCCTTGAGTTTCAAGGCGGTGGTATATGCGGTGGATCTATCATCTTCAGCGACACCGAGATTCGTGGCTCGGGAACAATCACCTCTGATGTGTCGGGAACGATATCGAACAAAGAACTCTCGGTCGATATGTTCTATACCAATGACATATCTCCAATTCTTCAGATGTTCATCGACTCTATGACGACGCCTCTTTTCAAGGCTAATAAGGAGTATCTCATCGAGTCGCGAGTATATGTGAGCGGAGTAGAGTTAGACTTCAACAACTCCATCCTAAAGGTAACAGAGGAGATATCGGGAGGACTTTCAAAGACAGGTGTTCTTTGTTGTTCGGGTCAGAATGTAGCCATTCGAAACCTAACAATTGAGGGTAATTACTTAGCGGCAGGAGGTATTTCGGCGGACTATCAAACAGAGTCGACCCACTCACTAACCCTTGAGAACATAAACATCTACAACATTCGAAGTCTCTCAAATCAATCGTCGACGAGCTGTTATGGAATTAAGGTCTCGGGAGCAATCGAGAATGTATTTATCAACAACATAACAATAGACTCTATCGACAACCTAACGACAGAGTATGGAAGTACTCAAGGTATTTTGGTCGGGCGAGATATCGTAAACTCCGTGTCACCAAAAAACATCACCATCACCAACATAACAAGCAAGAATGTCACAGAGCATAGCGATCAATATGTAAATCCCTCTGACTACGGTTTTACGGTGACTCCCGATAGCGACCACATCAAGGTATTAGGAGACCTAACGACAAACCTTAAGCTCGACAACTGCTACTTCTATCAGGAGGATTGTTACTGCAAGCGATGTGTCAAACTTCAGGATGGAAAGAATGAGATATCGAATCTATACATCACAGCCAAAAATGCAAACATAGGTTTGATTGTGGATGACCAGACAGGAATCAGCACCAACATTCGAAACATTCGTGTCGACCTCGACGAAGCGATGATTGGTGGATTTCAAGCTGTGACAGCCCTCGACATATATAGTGAGAACAATGTTAGTTACGCTATGGATACGATCATTATGATTGGAACTGTCTACGATACGGCAATCGACTATTTCCTTCGAGCCAACACATCGGCAAATGAGTCTGTGACGACAAATATGAATATCTCGATTAGCAATGTCGAGATCAATGTACCCTACGTGTTTGATGCATTTTTGGATTACGGTCGACACACCGAGAGTGGAGCAACACCCACCCCAGAGTTCTTTAGCTTCCGAAACATCCAGCTCGAGGATCTCAACTATCTCTACTCATCGGCAGGTAACAACAAAATCATTACCGCCATTGCGGAGGTAGAGAATCTGAGACTAAGAAGTGGAAATGTAGCGGAGTCGATAATCACATACGCAACAAATGCAAACATCTACTCTCTAATAGATGTTCAATCCATAAAGAACTCAGATCTACAGATCTACAGCACCCTACCTTCGTATGTTGCGTACGACTATTTCTTTATGGCACAGGCTTACCCTACCTTCAGAGATGGCTCTTACGTATTGGGTAGACGCAAACAGAGAACCGATGCGATAAATGGTTTCCCGATGTCACTACAGGTCTACAAGGATCTTGCGCGATATGACTTTATCGATTTTGAGGTAGAGGTATCCAACTACTCCACATCTCTACAGATGCAGATATCTCGATGGAGAGCATTGAAGGTTGCCGACAATAGTACGTGGCAGGTTTATGAGATGGATAGTGCAACATCGAACAATCGAACATACTTCGTAACACCTGTTGTTAGCGACGAGGATAATGTTATCACGATTGACTTCGAAACCAAACCTACGTCATCGACAAATCTTGGATTTAAGTTGGAGACGAACTTCTTCTTTAAGAGGTTATAGGGCTTGAAATTCTAAAATGTAGTTAGCGAAATAATCTGCATCTCTATTGCACAAATAAATAGATGATGACAGATTATTTCGCTATCATTTTTAGGATCAATTGTAGGTGCGCGCTCCAAATATTCGAGAGCCAACACGGACGCTCGTCGAGCCACACTCCACAGCCAATAGATAGTCATCCGACATACCCATAGATAGAGTATCAAAAGCCTCCGTAAAATACTCTGCGAGGGACTCCTTACAGCGCGCCAAGCTCTCGAAATCGCTCCTCACACGACTCTCGTCGTCTGTGTTGGATGCGATCCCCATAACCCCTCTAACACGGATATTGGAAAGAGCCTCAAACCCTCCACCGCGCACAAACGCCTCCAGCTCCTCATATGCCCAACCACTCTTACTCTGCTCCTGCGCCACGTGAATCTCCAACAAACAATCAATCACTCGTCCGCACTTTGCAGCCTCGGTATTTATCGCCACAGCAAGACGCTCCGAGTCTAGTGACTCGATAATAGAGACAAATGGAGCGATCATCTTCACCTTGTTTCGCTGCAAATGACCAATCATTCGCCACTCAATATCCTTGGGTAGAGCCTCCCACTTAGCGACCATCTCCTGCGGACGCGACTCCCCAAAAAGACGCTGCCCCATATCGTAGGCAACAAGTATATCCTCGGCAGGATAGGTCTTCGAAACAGCCACTAACTGAGCTCGGTCAGATAGCGACTCTAATATATTTTCAATCTGCGACTTAATAGACATATAATCAATTTTATTCTGTTACAACAGAACAAAAGTAAGGATTTTTATTAACATATAATAGACAAAAAGATACTTTATTCCTATTTTTTTATTCTATCTCAAAAGTTGCATTTACTAATATAACTTGTTAAATTCAACAATTATTTGTAACATTGTATCCGTATATTTAATTTATGGAGAGTATGAGAATAATAGATGGATTCACTATGCGGAGTGTTGCTGGTGAAAATATTGTTAGCGGAGAGTCTATTGCACAGATAAATTTCAACAAACTCATTTCACTCAATGAGTCTGCGGCATATCTGTGGAGTGAAGTGGTAGGGGGCGATTTCACAACCGAAATGCTTGCTGAGCTTCTGATAACGAAATACAAAATAGACTCTGAACTAGCTTTGGTGGATGCCAAGATGGTTGCACAAAGTTGGATCGAGGCAGGGTTAATTGAGTAGGTCGTATGAATGGATCGAAAGAACAACTCTTAGAGTTAACTCGCTGTGCTCTATGGGGTGGTGAGCTCTCTCCCTCTCTCTTTGAGATGGGGGTTAATTGGGACGAATTACTCCAGCTAGCAAAGGAGCAGACTCTGCTTGGGGTGGTATCAACGGCAATCGAAAGGTTACCATTGTCGTTGCGTCCCACACGTGCGACTGCGCTACGACTTCACCAAATGGTAACCCTCAACAGACAATATAGAGGGCATCAGGTGGAGGTTCTAAGAGAGCTATTGAAACTAGTTCACAGAGCAGGAGTTGAGCGCCCGGTTCTGCTCAAAGGGCTTGGCGTAGGGCTTAACTACCCCGACCCCACAGTAAAACAGTGTGGAGACATTGATCTATATGTTGGTAAGAAACATTACCTTGAGGTGTGTGAATTCATCAGTAAAGAGCTCGAAATCACAATAGACACAGACCACTCAGATCACCATTTCGAATTTAGATTTATGGGTATCAATATCGAGATACACAAATATGCAACAGCGATCAATAGTGTAGCTTTTCGAAGTCGCGAGTTTAACCAATGGAGCATAGAACAGCTTGAGGGTGACGAACTTCGTGAAGTATCTATAGATGGAGTTTCGGTCCACCTTCCACCCTACAACTTCGACTTTATATTCATATTTTTCCACTTTTGGCGACACTTCTTGATGGGTGGTATCGGATTACGACAGATCTGTGATTGGGGGTGTTATGTATCGCGATTTTCCGACAAAATAGATAGCTCCGAGGTCAAACGATTAATCTCTCGTTTTAGGTTGGAGAGACCAATATCGCTCTTTGCTACAATCGCGGTTAAGGCATTGGGGGTATCACCTAACAACTTCTTTGGATATGCCTCTATTGACTACCATCTATATGAGAGTGCTATGGAGAGGGTTTGGAGCAGAGGAAATTTCGGGTTCTACAATGTTGATCTGAAGAGGCGTAAGAGGGGTTTTGTTGCTCGCAAATCGTTAGGTGTAGTCGCATTGTTTCGGGATATGGGTTACCTTATGACTATAGATTGGCACTACGCACTCAGATTCTATACAATGAGTCTTTTCAGAGGTGTTCATTTAGCATTGAGAGAGATCGACCATCAACACTAACAAAAAAAATAATATGATTAGATTCAAAATCGCAGAACACATATTTAGCCTCTCAATTGCAGAGAGATATATTGATATGCTCGATGCTTATCTCCCATTTGAGTGTGGAGAGGATGATCTTGGAGAGGAGTTGTATCGCGTCGAGGTGGTGGATAGTCTCACCTACGAAGTGACGAAAACCCTCCTCGAAGATATTGAACTGAGCAGCGAGTGGATGGTACGTGTGAATGTATACGAGACAACGGAGGGGTTGCTATACAACATAATTATGCCTCGAAGCGGTGTAATAAATGCACAACTCCATATCGTAGATTCTGTTGCAAGAATATGGATAAATGATGAGTACAGCGATTTTTACGCTACGTCTGCATTTAACAACGCAATGATACTGAGCTACATTACATATACCCTTCCACACAACACCATCTTTCTACACGCCTCAGCTATCCTCAAAGATGGTCGGGCACATCTTTTCATCGGCAAGAGCGGAACAGGCAAGAGCACCCACTCGCGTATGTGGCAAGAGGCGTTCCCTGACGCCGAACTACTCAATGACGACCACCCAGTAGTACGTCTAAACAAAGATGGTGTAGTTATAGCCTATGGTTCGCCTTGGAGTGGAAAGACTCCCTGCTATCGTAACATATCTGCACCTCTAAGAGCTATTATAAGGATAAAACGAGCACCATACAATCGCCTAAATCGCCTAACCACCATCCGTGGTTACGCCTCAGTTATGACGAGTTGTTCAGGTGTACAGTGGAGTCACGAACTATCAACGGCAAAAGTTAAGAGCCTAGAGAGTATAATCACAAAAATTGAGTGCTACGAGATGGGGTGTCTACCCAACACCGAGGCGGCTCAATGCTGTTACGAGTCTCTGTAATACCACTTACTCCTCGTACCTGCAAATTTTACGGAAATCACAGTAGGTGCAGGTATTCTCTTGATCTTCGCACTGAGTAAAGGGGATTGAGGTGTCGAAGAGCTCTTCTAGAATAGTTCTCAAATGAGCCTCAAACTCCGCACTATAATCCGCATAACTCTCAACTACACGGCGATGCTTTGCTCGACCCTCCCCCTCGACACAAATCAAATTCGGGGAGTAATCATCTCGATTCATCTGTCGAACATAGTAGAGCGACGGGGTAATACACCCCACGTGGGGACGCTCCTCCTGTAACATATACGAATACAGTAGGGTCTGGAATATGTTACTCTGCCGCTGCCTTCCACCGCCACAGAACAGCGCCTCAACGCCATCAAACTCAAGATGTTCGGCACTAGTCTTATAATCGACAACTCGGATCGACCCATTCGACAAGGTATCTATACGATCGCAGATACCTCTCAAACAGATATACCCTCCATCGTTGAGCTCCATATAGTGTTCTATCTCCTCCTCATTTCCCGTAACCTCGAAGTTCGGATGGGCAGCATCATACTTCAACACCCCTCCCATAATATACTTCGTCACAACCTCGCGGACTATGATTAAACTACCCGACAGCTCAACGCCATCAATCACGCCATCCTCAATCTTTAGATAATCTTCACATATCGCCCGTTCAACAGCCGCCTCAACATCACGCAACTTAATCAGCGATATCGCATCGGCTACATTTACAACACCTCGCAGACGATCACTATATAGTATACGCATCGCATTATGTAGAATCGTACCGAACATCGGAGCATCGACCTCCTCACTCAGCTCCTCTCTAACCGAAACGCGCGCCAACGAACGAAAGTAAAACCGCAACGGACACGCCACATATTGAAATAGTGCCGTAGGTGAGAGTTTGATCTGATCGCCCCCTGCACTCCCCAAAAATCGCTGCAGCTGCTCCTCGACCCGTCCTCGCTTCTCAACAACAATTGGCGTTGTGTCGAATAGATTCACATCTACACCAACATCTACACGCTCTAGATCAAACGGGCTCTCATAGTCGAGTTGCGTAATATATCGACTCTGCTCGCCGGTACTCTTCTCATCTGCACACGAACAATATAACATCCACAGTCGTTGAGATCGCTGTATGAGTCGATAAAAATAGTAGGCATATACCCCATCGTGATGCTCCGGGGTCGGCATATCGTACGCCAATCGCAGGTTATAGGGTATATATGATGGTTGTTGGGTTCTATTGCCCGGAAAATTATCGTCGTTCATCGAGAGAATTATAACATTCTCAAAGTCGAGGCTACGAGTCTCCAAGATACCCATAACCTGCAACCCTTCGAGTGGCTCTCCCTCAAATGGAATCCTTAGAGGTTGGATATGTCGACGCAGAAGTGATATATAGGTCGACGGTGCAAGATCTATATTACACCCCTCAACAGAGTTCTGTAACACAGATATCTGATCCGAGATGAAACACAAGAATTCAACCCTCTGCTCACCATCGCTATCGGAGCTATGGGGAAGAGAGACTATCATCGAGATCACATCCAATATGTATTGAGATATAGCACGCCACCCCTCAACTCGCCTAAAGAGGCTTCGCAACAGATCGCTCTCACAAAACTCCGACACAGGAACTGAGATCAACCGCTCAGATATAATACGTCGCTCAACTCGCCTCAACAAACCACCCTCAACACCTGCCTCCAGATATGGGTGCGAGAGTATTCCCACAACATCGACGTGATAGAATAGATCCTCACCCCTCGATCGACTATGACGTGCGTGGCTCTGCAATGCCAACAGTCGCTCAACAAACGAGTATGCCAAAGATTGCCTCAATGGATATCCCATCGTAACATTTACACGTCCAACATAGCTCGGCAATGCATACAACAGAGGCATCAACAACGACTCGTCGGTTAGAACAATAGCCGTACGTTTATCTATAACACCCCCCGACCGAACTATATCATCTAAAATCTCCGCAACATATTTACACTGCAAGGCAGAAGAGCTACTCGCAACAACTTTCATCTCCTTCGATCGCCTGAAGTTATCGTGCGAGATATCCGCTGCAGAGGGGTAACGTTTTATATTATTTGCAAGGAACAACCCAGCCTCCTGCTTCGAACTCTCGGCATAGTAATCATCCCAATCCCAATAGAAACGACTCTCCGCGCCACGTTTGATCTCCGAAAATAGAATCTTTTCGCACTCGCTCAAGGCGTTAAACCCAGCCACAACATATGGTGTTTGACTATCTATCGAGTACTCTCCATTTTTGATCTTCTCGGCAGCAATGCGATGAACCATTCCCGGATAGGCAAATCCCAACTCCAACAATCGCTCTCGAAATTTATGATAAATAGGTGCTAACGAACGCCACACCTCCAAAAATCGGCTCTTCTGGGCACTAAGTTTCTCACCCGACTCGATGGAGCTCCAAAAAGCTATTATTCGAAGTTCGCGCTCATTAAGGTAGGATATGTCGCTCTCTATCTCCTTGATATCCGACACATTGCGAAACAACATATCTGCATCGACCATATATTTGTCGACCATATCAAAGTCTGCAATAAGCACCTCTCCCCAACCATAGAAGTGGTCAAAGGTCTCTGACTTATGATATGTCACATATATTTTATAGAGCTCCGCGACGAGTCGTACACGATCCCCCACCTCCAACGATGCAGCACGTGTCATAACATCATCTATCGAGATCCACTCTGGCTCCCATATCGGACGATCGGTCAACGACGCAAGCGCCTCAACAAAAAACAGACGTGCACGCCTCGACGGAAAGAGCATCTTCAACTCCCCCACTCGCGCTCCATAGTGATCGTATAGAACCTCTGCTACCTCCCGCAAGAAGCTACTCATACCCTCTACTCTTGTTTTATCAGCTCCCCACCGATCAATGACTTGCGCACTCTCAAGATAGTAGGTGCACCCCAATACTTAACTACCGACTTGGTGGCTGTCCCCACATCAAGACGCTCCTTCACGCTGATTGCCACAACCGCCCCCTGCGACGATGTGACACGTGCCGAAATAACATTCAGATCACGCAACTCAGCCTTAGAGCTAGATTGCGCCCTGAGCGTTAGGTATTTCGACCGTCCAGTTATATTTAGCCTACTATCCGAAAATAGTGTTACATCAAGATCCTCACAATTTACAACCCCACTCAACGACGCACCATTCTCCAACACAATATCAGCTATAGATTGGCGATATGTCGAAGCGAACTTCACACTTGCAAACGACACATTCAACTCATTGATAGTGTTGTAGTATACTGTCGCCTTAACCTTATCAATACTTCGAGAGTTGCGCATAAGTGACACAACCAACTCCCCCGATGGTTTAGTCGAGAACTTAAACTTATCGGCACTATTATCGCCCAAATCATACTCTATTTTGTAGTTTTCGCCCCCATCACTCTTAACCAATGTTAACTCAATATCGCCATTAACTCGAATAGAGGTGAATGGTTTTAGAGCCGATGCGGGTAGTAGAGGCGCATTGCTATTTTGACCATACGATACATATGTTGCAAAAAAGAGTGTCAATACTACAATTGCGTGCTGAATAAATTTCATATCAAAGATTTTACCTGATTAAGAATCTGTTTAAATAGTCGATGCAAGATACGAAAAATATTAATTACAAATACTAATTAAGGCTTAAAAGTTACAACTCTATTTTCATATTGAAAAAAAAGCAATATCTTTGCAGTAGATAGTAAACACAACAAAGTAGTATGAGAGTAAATCCTTTGGTAACAGTCATTGTGCCAAATTATAACCACGCAAGATATCTTCCGAGTCGACTAGACTCTATTTTGGAGCAGACATATGAGAACTTTGAGTTAATTATACTCGATGATAAATCGACGGACAACAGCCTAGAGGTAATCAATAAATATCGTGAAGAACCTCGTCTACGTGAAGTTATTGTGAATAAAGTCAACTCAGGTTCTCCATTCATTCAGTGGGAGCGAGGTATCAAACTAGCAAAAGGAAAGTATATTTGGATCGCCGAGAGCGACGATTATGCCGATCCACAATTTCTCGAAAAGTGTGTTGTCGCAATGGAGCAGCATCCTCAGTCGGTGATATGTATGAGCGGATCGCACTTCGCGGATGAGAGTGGTAATATACTTCACAACAAACTTGAGAGGTGGAGCAAACCTAGCGATGATATTATCGTAGACTCTGGGATCGACTTTATACCTCGTATGTTCCATCAAAACCTTGTCTATAACGCAAGTATGGTTCTCTTTCGACGAGAGGGCGCACTCTCAGAGACCGATATGCAATTCACAAAGATGAGATATTGTGGAGATTGGTTGTTTTGGATGGAGCAAATGTCAAAGGGAGATGTATTGACAATACGACAAAAATTAAACTACTTCCGTCAACACAGCGAAAACACCACAAAAAAAGGAGCTATCAACAACAGTTCTGAAAATGAAATAACCTACATACGAATAAAGTTATACGACAAACTAAGCTCGTTTAACATAAAGGGATTAAGTCGACGTGACCTAGCTCTGTTCAAGGGTAACACCTACCGTGCAATCAAACATATGAATGTCTCAAAAGAGGAGAAACGCGCCCTCTTTAAGGATCTACAAAAGAGATTCAAAATCACAATTTGGGACTACTACAAAAGTCGTTACATCAAAATTGTCCACCGTAAAGCGATAAAGCAGGCGGCACAAGAGGCTGAGACTGCGGCAAAGTATGACTAATTCGAACAAAAAACAGAGTTAACGAATATCAATAACTTCGTAATCCGAAGGGTAAGATATTTCAATCACCTCCTTTGCAGCACGAATATCTAGTAGTATTATCGAGACCTCCTCTTCATCAACTCTATAGCTTATAGATTTGGGTAGATAGGTCTCGTTGTCTATGCTAAGCAGCGAACTCTGGAGTATATTATCCTCACTCTTGGGGGTTAGTTTCAACTCTGTAGAGTTGTTATTCAAACCCTCTGTCTGCTCCTCTACATCGAACTCTTCGGCTAGTTTTAAGAATGCCACCGCAGGGTTTATAATCAACAGAGGTTGAGAACCATCGTTTACGACCCTCTCTAAGACAACCTCTCGCTGAGTATGGTTGATGCTATATCTCTCTACCCCATCTCCATACACCTCTTGATCGGCTATGGCGAGAAAAAAACAATCTCCATCGACTCGATAATATCCCTCTCCCGCCACCTCGCTATCCCCATTTAGATAGATCAAGAAGTATGTTTCATAGCACCCTAAATCGCTCAGTGCTTTCGACATATCATCTAAAGATACCGCTTTGCTGCTGGGAATAGCGAACAAGAGTAAAAGGCTTAAAATCAAACTCCTCATAACCGCAACCTAAAATAGACCTAAACTCTGTAATTTAGCCTCCAGTGACTGCGTATCATAGAATAGTATCTCACGAGGTTTCGCACCCTCCTGACGACCCACAATACCAGCTCTTTCGAGTTGAGTCATAATACGACCTGCTCGGTTAAATCCAACCTCATAGTTACGCTGAATAGCCGAAGTCGAGATGCCGCCCCCCGACACAGCGGCACGTGCAATCTCCACAAATAGAGGGTCATATTTTACGGGAGCGCCACTATCTCCCGAATCTCCGTCAGAACTACCCTCGGGAGCATAATCGGGTAGTAGATAAGCACTCGTATAACCTTGCTGCGTACTGATATGACTAACGATTCGCTCCACCTCATCAGTCTCGACCAATGCACACTGTATACGTATTAGATCGCCATCCTTCTTGAACAACATATCGCCACGCCCTATCAACTGATTTGCTCCGGGTTGGTCGATAATCGTTCGAGAGTCGATCATCTGCATAACTCTGAAGGCTATTCGAGCCGGGAAGTTAGCCTTAATACCTCCCGTGATAACCTTTACATCAGGACGCTGTGTTGCGATGATTAGGTGTATACCCACAGCACGAGCCTTCTGTGCCAAACGCATAACGGGCGTCTCCACCTCTCGCGACATCATAATAAGGTCGGCAAACTCGTCGACAATAACCACTATATACGGCATATAGAAGTGACCCTTTTCGGGATTTAACTTGCGACGTACAAACTTCGAGTTATACTCTATGATGTTACGCACCGAAGCATCTGAGAGTAGTTTAAGGCGCTTCTCCATCTCCTCACAAAGTGCGTTAAGGGTGTTGACAGCCTTCTTAGGATCTGTGATAATAACATCCTCCTCCGACTCCATTTTCGCCATAAAGTGGTGCTCCAAATTCTTATATGGCGTAAACTCAACCATCTTTGGGTCAATCATCACGAACTTAAGTTGCGATGGATGTTTACGATATAGAAGCGATGTAATAATCGCATTAAGCCCCACCGACTTACCCTGTCCCGTAGCTCCTGCAACAAGAAGGTGTGGCATCTTTGCCAAGTCGAATACATAACTCTCATTCTGTATCGTACGCCCAACCACAATTGGCAATTCGGCACGCATCTCTTGAAACTTCTGAGATAGTATCGACGAGTACATAGATACAACCTGCTTATTGATATTTGGCACTTCGATACCGATCGTACCACGACCCGGTATTGGGGCAATTATACGTATTCCCGTCTCCGCTTTGAGGCTCTGAGCAATATCATTTTCGAGACCTTGGATCTTCGAGATCTTCACACCCTGCGCCTGCAAAATTTCGTAGAGTGTAATCGTAGGACCTACCGTCGCCTTAATCTTGAGAATCGGTATTCCAAAATACTTTAGAGTATCCTCAATCAAAGTTTTGTTAGCAAAGATCTCCTCATCTGTCACCTCCGACTTCGATTGATAATCTTCGAGCAGAGAGACCGGTGGCGTTTGGTATTTATTGAGATCCTTGAGAGGGTCATAAAGCTCCTGCTTCACCTCATTTTCATCCACAACGACCTCTTCGTAGGTCTCTATAGTTACAGAGACTCCACCACCTTCTTCCTCTCCAGTAGAGGGTGGTATCTGCTCCAACTCTTCATTTATCTCATCATTCTCTTCGGCTTCTTCCTCCGCCTCATCTTCGAATTGCGAATTTTTCTCTTCGGCTTGCAGCTGATCCTTTACCATCTGCTCAAACTCCTCCAACTCGTCATCAATCTCTTCAAGTGTTGCGGCGTTAGCCTCCGACTCATCCGTTGTTGACACCGATATTGATTGACCTGTGGGGGTTATTATTCGACGTTTTCTCTTTGCGCCACTCTTAACTATGTCGACAATTTTACCACCACCTCCAAGGGCAACATTACTAGCGTTATTTACTGTGTCGATAAAGTTACTGTTGATGAATATGCCCGTCGTAGCCCACAATCCCAACAGGATAAGAATCATCCCGACAGAACCGATTGATGCTGTTATGAACTGTGTTATTTCGAGACCAAACTCACCCCCCAAACCACTATTAAAAAGAGCCCAGTTATCTTGAAATATAAAACCTAATGTCGATGACCCACACAGAAGAATTAACGCCATACTTAGTGCCGTATAGTTCAACCGAAGTGGTAACATTTTGATTAAACGCACGCCTATAATTATAAAAAATAGAGGTATCACAATACCTGCTGCCCCGAAAGAGCTACCAACGAGTTGCTCAGCAATCCAAGCCCCCAAAATTCCACACGGATTGAGAATGCTCTGTGATGCGAGTTCCGGTCTATCGGCGATGCTATATGTAACTAGATCATAGTCGCTCTTCCAATCCACGTAGTAGAACAGAATCGAAACCAACGTAAAAACACCGATCAGCGATATAATCAAGCCACTCAACCAGCGTGTTTTTTCAATATTAGAGTGCTCCGCCGAACCTCTCTTTTTTGTTGTTTTTCTCTTATTTTGTGTTGTTGCCATTATTATCTTTAATTTGCGTTACATACTCAATGCTCTACTCCTTAGAGCCTCGCGATACTCATTACTACTAAAGGTTCGAAAATCATACTCTACCCCTATATCATCACATTTGAGCAACCCCTCCACTTGGAGTAGCTGCTCAACTCTACGTGCCACGGCTTGCGACGGGTCAATAATGTTCACATTAGGTGCAACGCGCTCCAACACAGGTATTAGAAACGGATAGTGCGTACACCCAAGAACGATCTGATCGACACCTTCGACAATCATCTCATCCACAACTTCACGAACTATCTCCTCTGCCTCGGGTGACGACTCCATTCCCCTCTCAACAAGCTCCACAAATCCACGTCCAAACCGCGCTATAACCCTCACATTATCGGAGTACCGAGCAGCTGTTCGTTGAAACAAACCACCCTCCAAACTTCGCTCCGTAGCGATCACTCCCACTACCCCACTCTTACTCTGTAGGCAGGCTGGTTTTACAGCCGGTTCCATACCAACGATATTCACTTCTCGATATTTTGCTCTTAAGTAATCTATCGCCACCGCTGTGGCTGTATTGCAAGCTACAACGATTATCTTACATCCCACAGCGAGCAGTTCACCCACTGCACGATCCGCATAACCGATGATCTCCTCACACGAACGCGACCCATAGGGACAATTAAGTCCATCCCCAAGATAGACAATGGACTCCAACGGCAGTCGATCGCGAATCGCACGCCACACCGTCAAACCACCTAGCCCCGAGTCATATACACCAATTGGAGCACTACTACTCATTCTACGCTCTATTTTTTGCCATCTCGATATGTGCCTCAATCGTGTCGAGGATCTCCGTATCATTGAGTGGCACAGCCTCTATTATCAACTTTGCACCTCGATATTTCGGATCTCGCTGAGAGATATTCTCCGCCATAAACGCGACTAACTCCTCGTCGGAGAGACCTCTCAATTTTGGTCGTTTCTCGCGACCTGCGGCACTCAATCTCGACGCGATATTCTCCGCTGTTCTCGATATATAGATAGTCTCACCCGCTCTGTTAAGACGCTCCATATTATCCCCCCAGATTGGTAATCCACCACCCGTCGAGACAATAACATTACATCCACCTCGCGTCAACTCATCGACCACATCTCGCTCCAACTTACGAAAATAATCCTCCCCCTGAGTGTCAAATATCTCACCGATACTCACCCCTGCACGCTGCTCTATGAGGGCATCTGTATCGACTAGATCCCACCCCAAACGTTTAGATAATTTACGTCCAATGGTGCTCTTTCCACACCCCATATATCCTATCAGAAATACCAACATTACTGAAATAGATTTAATTGTTCCATTCTCTCTTCAACCTCAACCTCGTCAATCTGATCCAGTTGCTCTATTTGAGGCTCATCTTCCACCACGATTTCGGGCTCTACAAATTGCAGAGACGCAACCTCCATCGTAGTGATTCTCTTACCCTTAGCTCGATGACTCTTAACACCTATAAACTCATCAACCTCAACCTCGTCAGCGGGGCGTGTTGCGTGAGCACCCGTGTAATTCACCACCAACTTAGCCCCTGCAACAGAGGTTGTACAGATCAAATCATCCTGTCCATCCTCACTGAGGAAATATTGCAGTTTCTCACTCAACTCCAACTGAAAGCGTTTCATATAGAAATATCCTTGCTCTCGGTCGAAGTAACAGAGACTATACACACTATTTGGTCGATACCTCTCTACACAAACCGTGTCATCGGGGAAGTGTTGCATAATATCAAACCCAGTGATATAGTATTGGTTACGAGCAGTCCAAACGACCAACTTATCATCGCCCTTGAACTCTCCCAACAGCTCTCCGTGTTCATCACAATTGAGGCGTCTCACATCGCCATCGAACCATATTGTTTGACTCGCGAGGGTCGAAACTCCACGCGACTTCACCGATATGCGGTGTATACCATATCGCGAGAATAGGTTTCCTTGACTTGCACGACCCTTTATCGCCAACTCCGAAAGATCGAGATCTACAGTCAATTTTTTCAGTCGCGGACGAGGCTTGAATGTTATCTTCAACACCTCAGCCTCTCCATTTGGATTGACCGACAGATATAGGATTTCGCTTTTAGGCGTACCCTTCGTTAAGTCATACTCCTTATCGCGCGTAACCCCTTTGATGGCGCACCTCTTCATCATAATCGCACCATCACGACCATCGCGATAGAGTGTATTGTAGATCGTACGTTCATCATTGCGTTTGAACACACCGATGTAGTAGATCCCTTTAGTAAAGAAAGCCTTCTCGCTAACCTTCGTGATTATGTAACGACCATCCTTAGCCATAACAATCACATCATCTATATCGGAGCAGTCACAAACGAACTCACTCTCCTTCATCGACCGACCAATACCAAAGAATCCCTCTGCTCTATCCACATAAAGTTTCGCATTCGTAACAGCGACTTTTGTTGCCTCAATCTGGTCAAACGCCCTCAATTCACAACGTCGTTCACGCCCCTTTCCATATTTGTCACGAATACGTTTGTAGTATGCTACCGCAAAGTCTGTCAAGTGATCAAGATGATGTTGTGTTGTTTTGATATCCTCCTCGATCTGTTTGATCTCATTGTCCGCCTTATCGCTGTCATACCTCGATATACGGATGAACTTCAACTCCGTTAGACGCTCTACATCATCCATCGTGACTTCACGACGCAACAGCTTCTTGAATGGCTCTAAGCCGCCATCCACTGCCACATATGCCTCGTCTCGTGAAGTACAACCCTCGATGAGTTGATATAGTTTGTTCTCGATAAATATTCTCTCCAACGATGCTGCGTGCCACCTCTCGTTAAGTTCACCCATTCGAATCTCAAGCTCTAGTCGAAGTAGATCTTTCGTATGTTCAGCCGAGCGTCGCAGAATCTCACTCACACCCATAAAGTGTGGTTTGTTGTCGAGAATAACGCACGAGTTTGGCGAGATAGAAACCTCACAATCCGTAAACGCATAGAGTGCGTCGATCGTCCTATCACTCGACTCGTCTGCCGCTACTTGAACCACAATTTCAACCTTTTCAGCGGTATTATCATCCACCTTCTTGATCTTGATCTTCCCCTTGTCGTTAGCCTTGATTATCGACTGTTTTATTGACTCCGTTGTGGTGCTATATGGTATCTCGGTGATTGCGAGGGTTCGTCGATCGATCTTTGAGATCTTTGCGCGCACCTTAACCGCCCCACCTCTCAAACCATCGTTGTAGTTCGAGGCATCCATCACTCCTCCCGTCATAAAGTCGGGATAGATCTCAAACGACTCTCCCTTTAGGTGGGCAATCGAGGCATCTATTAACTCCAAAAAGTTATGAGGCAGGATCTTCGACGCCAATCCCACCGCAATTCCGTCAGAGCCCTGCGCCAACAACAGCGGAAACTTTATCGGCAGTGTAACAGGCTCATCCTTTCGTCCATCATACGACAACATCCACTCCGTAGTCTTTCGGTTAAAGACCACATCCAACGCAAACTTCGACAAACGTGCCTCAATATATCGACCCGCCGCTGCCGAGTCTCCCGTAAGGATATTACCCCAGTTACCTTGACAATCTATCAACAGATCTTTCTGACCGATCTGCACCATCGCATCTTTGATTGATGCGTCACCGTGAGGGTGATATTGCATAGTCTGACCGACGATGTTAGCCACCTTGTTGTAACGTCCATCATCCACAACTTTCATTGCGTGCAAGATACGACGCTGCACAGGCTTCAACCCATCGTGTAGGTGAGGCACTGCGCGCTCCAAAATCACATATGATGCGTAGTCAAGAAACCAACTCTTATACATACCCGTGAGTTTGCGCATCGACGCCTCCTCACTAGTAAGTTTGTTATATTTGCCTACTGGCTTGGGTTGTGGCTCTACTATCGTAGTCTCAACCTCTTCTCTATCGAACTCTTCACTCATAACTCTACTCTGCTGTTTCAACTATATCCTCTTCAACGCGTAGGTTGTTGATGATAAATCCCTGACGTTCAAAACTATTCTTACCCATATAGAACTCCAACATATCGTGGATCGGATCATCTTTGGTCATCCTCACCTTGTCGAGACGAATGTTCTCGCCGATGAACTCCTTGAACTCCGAGGCGGAGATCTCTCCCAATCCCTTAAATCGAGTTATCTCTGCCGTTGAGCCACACTTCTGGATCGCTTTAAGTCGCTCCTCGTCGTTGTAGCAGTAGAATGTCTGCTTTTTGTTGCGCACCCTAAACAGTGGTGTCTGCAAGATATAGAGGTGTCCCCCTCGTATCACGTCGGGGAAGAACTGCAAGAAAAATGTCAACAGCAAAAGCCTAATATGCATTCCGTCGACATCGGCATCGGTCGCCACAACCACCTTGTTGTATCGCAAATTATCCATATCCTCCTCGATATTGAGTGCCGCCTGCAACAGGTTAAACTCCTCATTTTCATATACGATCTTCTTCGTTAACCCATAACAGTTAAGGGGCTTTCCGCGGAGTGAAAATACCGCCTGAGTTCGAACATCTCGACTCGAAGTAATAGATCCCGATGCTGAGTCTCCCTCGGTTATGAAGATCATAGACTGCTCCGCCAACTCACTCTTCGATGTTAGATGGATTTTACAATCGCGTAGCTTCTTATTATTTAGAGATACCTTTTTTGCCGTTTCGCGCGCCTTCTTCTGAACTCCAGATATTGCTTTTCGCTCCTTTTCATTCTCGACAATCTTACGTTGTAGGATCTGTGCCGTCTCTGGATTTTTGTGGAGGAAGTTATCGAGATTCTGCGTCAAAAACTCCATCACAAAGTTACGCATCGAGACCCCCGGTTCAACTTCCTTAGATCCCAGCTTGATCTTTGTCTGCGACTCAAAAACAGGGTCGGTAACCTTAACCGATATCGCCGCAATTATAGAGGTTCTAATATCCGACGAATCATAATCTTTCCTATAGAAATCCTTTATCGTCTTTACAATAGCCTCTCTATATGCCGCTTGGTGAGTACCACCCTGCGATGTATACTGTCCATTCACAAACGAGTAGTAACTCTCACCATAACCAGTACTATGAGCTATTGCTATCTCAATATCGTTTCCCGACAGGTGGATTGGTGGATAGAGAGGTGCTTCGTGCAAATTCTCGTTCAAAAGATCCAACAATCCATTCTTAGATATATAGTTCTCTCCGTTGAGAGAGAATGTAAGTCCTAGGTTGAGGTATGTATAGTTGCGCACCATCTGCTCAACATACTCCATATTGTAGTTATACTCACCGAACACCTCTGTGTCGACACGGAACGATATATGCGTACCATTCTTCTCCGCAACCTCACTCTCCCACCTATCGCTAACCTCGATACCCTGCGAGAACGAGACTGTTCGCGCCTCGCCATCACGCACGGCACGAGCCGTAAACTCGCTAGATAGCATATTCACAGCTTTCACACCGACTCCATTTAGACCGACCGTCTTTTTGAATGCCGTACCGCCATACTTACCACCTGTATTCATCTCACTAACAGCCGCAGCTAACGATTTGAGCGGTATACCGCGTCCATAGTCGCGGACACTCACAACACCCTCCTCGATCGTTATCTCGATACGTTTTCCCGCACCCATAATAAACTCATCGACAGAGTTGTCAACTACCTCCTTTATCAACACATATATACCATCATCACTCTGAGTTCCATCTCCAAGCTTTCCGATATACATACCGGGTCGCAATCTAATATGTTCACGGGGGGTCAACGTTACGATCGCATCATCACCATAACCACCCTCTGTATTTAATTTTAATTCTGCCATATTTGATCGTTATTTCCCTGTTTCTTTATGTTCTATATCTTTTGTTGAGCGGATCTCCTCCAGCGCATCAACCATATCTGCCTTTACGCGATCCATAATCTCTCGGGTTGCGGTGTGGCTACCATCTTGACACGTCACCGGTGGAAGAACTCGCATTGTAAGTCTACTCCGCCAATTGAAGAGCCCATTTGACAATACCATCTTATCAGTTCCATCGAGTACCACAGGTAATATCTCAACATTTGCTTCACGGGCGAGATTAAATGCCCCAGCTTTGAATCGTCCCATCTCCCCCGTCTTGGAACGTGTACCCTCGGGGAATATCGCAACCGACGCACCGCGACGAATCCACTCACACCCCTGCTTCATAACCTGCTCCATTGCCGCAGCACCATTGCCTCGTTCGATCGTTATATCTCCGTGCAGCATCAAAAACTGCCCAAATATCGGAATAGAGAAAACCTCTCGCTTCGAAACCCAACGGAAGTTAAGAGGCAGCATATAGAGGATCGGTATATCGAGCATTGAGCTATGGTTCATCACAATAACATAACTCTTCTTGCTATCTATATTCTCCAACCCCTCGACCCTACGCCTCCAAAGTGGAGGTATCGCAAAGAATATGTGCACCATAATACGCGACAATGAGTGCACCACGCTCCTCGATGGATCGAATGGAGCACAGAGCAACAACGCAGCCGCCGACAACAACAAAATCGTCGAACAGAGCAATACCAAAAAGAGGTAGAAAATAATACTTAGCATCAAATAAAAATGTTAACTTCACAAAGTTACAAAATTATTTGAGCTAATCAAATTTCACCTCTAATTTAATTATCATAAAGTGGGTCAAATCGGGCTACATTAACCCTCTACTGCTTTTTTTGATTGATCCCTCCTCATTTAGAGAGTTGGTTACACGATCGAGAATACCATTTACAAATGTACTACTTCCGGGTGTTGAGTAGTATTTTGAGATCTCTATATACTCATCCATTGTAACCTTCGTTGGGATATCCGGAAAGTTCAGAAGCTCCGCCATTGCAACAACCATAATAAGGTTATCCATAAACACAATACGCTCCACATCCCAATTGCTTGTAAAACGTTCGATGTATGTCTGATACTTTGCGTGATTTACGATCGATCGCTCGAAGAGACTACGCACAAAAGCAAGATCATCCTCACTCTTATACTTCTTCATAACCTTAATATCGGTATGCGATGGACGAACCGAGGTCAACGTACGCATAACAAGTGGCAAAACGAAGCTCAAATCACCGCTCATCAAGATAGAGATATCCTCAATCACCAACTCGATCTGCTCATTTGCCTGTAGCACATCGACATAGAAGTACTCCAACAGCTCTATATCCTCCTTTACACTACCCTCCGACTTAGACATATACTCCTTATACTTAACACTCTCGCTCAGTGTCGTAAAGAGCGATTTTATAAGCTCCGGAAAATCTTTCCAACTAAGTGCACGAGTGCTTAGGTGGTCATTTAGGGAGTCGCTACTATCGAGCAAACGCACAATAGGCGAGTCAACAAACTTTGTATTTGGATTTAGATCTTCGTATGTAGCAAGATGTTTCTCTTTGGCGATCTGCTGCATTGATCGCGAATAGTCCGCCATCGCCACAGGAAGATGCAACAACAGAAAGTATAGATCATACGCTTTATCTACCGAGAGCAAGAGTCTCTTTTGCGATGCTATTAGGTTGTCACCGTCACATTGAAGGTGAGCATAGATGGCTTTGAGCGCCTTAATACGTAGTAATCTTCTACTTAACATACCAACGAACTTGGTGCGGCATTATGAGCCGCGGGTTATCAATAAAAAAAATCGGGGGAGGGTAAATTTCCCTTCCCCCTAGTTGAGCTATCAGGATTCGAACCTGAAACGACTGAACCAAAATCAGCTGTGTTACCGTTACACCATAGCTCAATCCGTGCTCGAAAGCGATGCAAAGATAAGCAAAAAAAAATAGATACCAAAAAATTTGTGCAAAAAGTTGGAACAATTGTTGCCTTATCTCTATTTTGACTACAAAAACACGTGTATTCGAAAGCTCCAACAATAAAAATATACTAATAACAAAACTATGCGCACAATAGACATTGCACAACTCTACCTACGAATCGTAATAGGAGGAATGTTGTTACTACACAACATTTGGAAATATCAAAACTACAACGACATTATATCCACATACCCACAACTAGAGGGTCTATCGGGAGCTCTATGGTTTACCCTCTTCGCAGCATTGGAGTGCACAACAGCGCTGATGCTAATAGCCGGATGGCGCGTTCGCCTCGCCTCTGTAATACTTATTGTCGGTAGCATATTGGCTCTCACCATCTACTTCCCCAACCCATCCATCAATGATTTGGAGCTAAAGGGAATCTATATATTTATATACATATATATGTTCATAGCCGGGGGAGGTCTCTACTCTATGGATGGGGTTCGGACGCAGTGCAAGAGCGCTACCAAAGAGTAAGAATCTAAAGACTCTCTAAACAAAGATCGTCTGTTCGATAACTTTCGTAGCGCCACATCTATTTGCGACATACTCACTCGATATCTTACCAACCTTTGCCCTCATCTCTCTATCAACAAGAAGCGCCGTAAACCACCGATCAAACTCCTCAGCATCTTTCACAGAACAACTACCACCTAGCGAAATCATATCAACAGACTCCTTAAATCGGGCGTAGTTTGTTCCGAATGCTATGGGCAGCCCAAATGTTGCCGCCTCTAGCGTGTTGTGTATTCCAACACCAAACCCACCTCCAATATATGCCCAATCACCATATTGATATACCGAAGATAGCATACCTATTGTATCTAAAATCAACACCTGTGGCTCTATTAGATCTCGCTCCACACTACCCTCTTTTAGAATCTTTGTGTAGCGAACCGCACGTCCAGCAAACAACACCTCTATCTGTGATATATGGCTCTCTGTTATTTCGTGAGGGACTACAACAAATTTCACCTCCGGGTGGCGCTCCACAAGCGGCAGCAACAACTGTTCGTCGGACAACCAAGTAGAACCTGCGACAAACAACTCTCTATCTCCCTTAAAGGTTTCGATTACAGGGATCGACTTAGCACTCTTCGCAATCGTCATAACACGATCAAAACGAGTATCTCCCGCCACCACGACATTATCGTAACCAATATTGGAGAGCAACCTCTTAGAGTTTTCGTCCTGCACAAACAACAACTCGAAACAACTCAACGCATTACGCCACATAAATCCCCACCACTTAAAGAAGATCGAATTAGGGCGAAATATAGCCGAGACAATATAGCTACGAATATTACGGTTGCGCAGTTCAAAGAGTGTATTTAACCAATACTCATACTTTACGAAGATTACTATTTCGGGGTGCACAATATCGAGGAAACGACACGCGTTACGAGTTGTGTCGAGAGGAAGATAGAAGATGTGATCTACCTTGTCATATTTTTTACACGCCTCATACCCCGACGGAGAGAAAAATGTGAGTAAAATCTTATACTCCGGATGTGCTGCACGAACTTTTTCGATGAGTGGTCGCCCCTGCTCGAACTCACCTAGCGACGCAACGTGAAACCATATAACCCTATCACTCTGCGAAATAGCACTACGAAGCCTCTCGAAGAGACCACTTCGCCCTTCACACCATAGCTTAGCTTTTGGTAGGCGAACGGCTGCCACTCGAATAGCGAGCGAATATAACAATAAGGCAATATTATATAGTATCATTTAAGTATGTGGTTATTTTTTCGCGCACAAAGGTACTCTTTTTGTCGTTATACACCAAACATATTACCAACGAATATCAACAACTCGCTCCGTCAATCTTATATCAACCGACAAGTCGGGGTGAGTCTCCACCGCCACGAGATCAAACTGAAACTCATTTTCTATCTTATATTGAGACAAATACGACCTCGCAGCTTTAATCAAGGAGTCTTTTTTATTTCGCGTCATAGCATCCTCCGGGGTAGTCAACCCATCGGACCTACGCGTCTTAACCTCAACAAAATGGATAACCCCCCACTTTTCAGCTACAATGTCGAGTTCATATCGACCTGCACGCCAATTGAGATCACGGATTAAATACCCATTACGTCGAAGCCACTGCATAGCGATCTTCTCACCAGCACTGCCTATATCTGCCCCCACACACGACATCGTTACTTTATAATTTTATTGATCGTATTTGCCTTTGCCATCATCTTAAATAGAGCCTCTCGATCAGAGCTCTCTATCGCCTTACGCATAATTTGTAGCTGATGAATATGCTCACGCAACACATCGAGTACATTATATTTATTACGCATAAGAATCGGCACCCAAGTCGACGCAGCACTCTTTGCCAATCGCACCGTCGACTCGAAACCACCTCCTGCGAGGTCAAATATATGTTGCTCCTCGCGCTCCTTTTCGAGAACCGTCAACGCCAATGCAAATGATGTGATGTGTGATATATGCGAAATGTATGCCACGTGTGTATCGTGCTCCTCGGCATCCATATATATAATAGGCATACCAATCGTCTTATAGATATTTTCGATAAGCTCCACCGCATCTTTATCACTCTTCTCTCTCTCACATATGACCACCGTACGACCTGCGAACGCACCTTTCTGTGCTGCGTCTGGTCCACTGTTCTCTGTTCCCCACATTGGGTGTGTTGCGACAAATCGCCTACGATTGGCGTGCATCGAGACCACCTCACAGAGCTCCTCCTTTATAGATCCCATATCTATCACGATCTGATCTGGGCGCACACGGTTGAGAACTTTAATAGCGAGGGTCGGTGTCACATCTACAGGTGTAGTTAATATTATGAGGTCCGCGAGCTCTATTCCCTCATCGAATGAAGCCTCTTGATCTATTAGCCCCAATTCGAGGGCGCGTTTTAGGTTGTCGGGTGATGCGTCGAATCCCAAAACTCTATCCGTGAGTTTGTGATCGCGAAGTGAGAGGGCGAAAGATCCTCCAATAAGTCCAATTCCTACGATAAATATCGTCATTTCTCAAATAATTACGAGACTCTCCCTAAGAGCCTTTAGTTACACTTTTAATTTATTACATCTTCTATCAAAAATTATACCTCTGACTTACAGCACATTAATCAATTGCGAGCATAAAAAGGTGATAAAAAAGATCTAATTTGAGTCAAAAGTAATAAAAAAGTGTTATATTTGCCCAAAATTATGGTTGAAAAATCTACTAATGGCAAAAAAAACTAAAAAGTAGCAATAAACAACATATATTAAAATAAAAATATTTCAGTAAAACTAAAAAAAATTAAAGTTATGTCAGAAATTCAGGAAAAGGTAACAGAGATTATCGTAGACAAATTGGGTGTTAAGGAGTCAGCAGTAGTAGCAGAGGCTAGCTTCACAAACCACCTTGGTGCAGATTCTCTTGACACAGTAGAGTTGATTATGGAGTTCGAGAAGGCTTTCGATATCCAGATTCCAGACGAGGATGCAGAGAAGATCACTACTGTAGGTGAGGCTGTTGCTTACATCGAGGCTAACAAGTAAGAGAGGCTTAACAAACAAAAAAACAGTTTTTAATCAAGTAACACAACGTAATAATTTAGTTTCAAAGAGATGGCAGAAAGAAGAGTAGTCGTAACGGGCATCGGTACAATCAATGCACTTGGACATAATGTGGAGGAGTTTTTCTCAAACCTAGAGCAAGGAGTTAGCGGATGCGCGCCGATAACTCAATTTGATGCAGAAAAATTTAAGACTAAATTCGCTTGCGAGATTAAAAACTACGATTGGACTCAATACTTCGATCGCAAGGAGGTACGTAAATATGACCAATACACACAGTATGGTCTTATCGCCGCTACTCAAGCAGTAGAGGATGCTGGCATCAACGGCGAAGGTATCGACAAAGAGCAGGTTGGAGTAATTTGGTGTTCAGGAATTGGAGGTCTCAAGACCTTCTTCGATGAGTGCGTGGGTTATGCTGAGGGTGGCAACACTCCTCGGTTTAGCCCATTCTTCATCCCTCGTATGATTGCAGATATCGCCGCAGGTTATATCTCTATCAAGTATGGCTTTATGGGACCTAACTTCTGTACTGTGTCGGCTTGTGCATCATCGAACCACGGTATGATCCAAGCGCTCGACACTATCCGCTTGGGTAAAGCCGACATTATTGTTGCAGGAGGCTCTGAGGCACCTGTTAATCAGCCAGCAGTGGGTGGATTCAACTCAATGCAGGCACTCTCAACTCGCAACGACGATCCAGCAACAGCATCTCGTCCATTCGACGTTGGTCGTGACGGATTCGTAATTGGAGAGGGCGCAGGAGCACTCATCTTCGAGGAGTATGAGCACGCAAAGGCTCGTGGTGCAAAGATCTATTGCGAGGTTATTGGTGGAGGCTGCTCGGCAGATGCTCACCACTTCACAGCACCACATCCAGAGGGATTGGGTGCAATCAAATCAATGCGCGATGCACTCAAAAATGCAAACATCGCACCCGAGGAGGTTGATTACATCAACGTTCACGGTACATCTACCCCACTTGGCGACATCGCTGAGTTGAAGGCGGTACAGGGACTATTTGGCGAGCACGCCTACAATATGAATATCTCCTCTACAAAATCAATGACAGGTCACCTTTTGGGTGCTGCGGGAGCTGTTGAGGCGTTGGCGTGCGTTAAGGTTCTCACGAGCGGAGTGATCCCTCCAACAATCAACTGTGAGAATCTCGATCCACAGATCGACCCCAAATTAAACTTAACACTCGGCATTGCGCAGAAGCGTGACGTAAAGGTAGCGTTGAGCAACACATTCGGATTTGGCGGTCACAATGCGACTGTTATCTTCCGCAAGATCTAACTCCCTAAATAACGTAAAGAACTATGTTTAACCGCATTATTGGAGCTTGGAAGCGCCGATTCGGTAATGATAGGGAGTATTATACTATTTTCTACAATATGTTGGGGTTCACACCCTACAATATTGAACTATACAAGCTGGCTTTAATTCATAAGTCAGCTTCTTTAGTGTTGGATGATGGCACTCACATTAACAATGAACGCTTGGAGTACCTAGGCGACGCTGTTATTGAGGCTATCACCTCCGACTACCTGTATATTGAATTTCCCGAAAAGAATGAGGGGTTTCTCACACAGATGCGCTCGAAGATAGTTTCGCGCCAGTCGCTAAACTCTATTGCGAAATCTTTGGGGCTACATCAGAGTTTAATTGCAAGCTCCGCGGGAAGTGTTATGCAGAAGAACGTCGATGGCGACGCATTCGAGGCGTTGATGGGTGCTATATATCTCGATCAAGGGTATAACTTCGCTAACAGGCTGCTTATAAATCAGATATATGCTCAATATCTCGACATAAACACTCTACTAAGCAACGAAACAGACTTCAAAAGTCGCCTAATAGAGTGGGCACAGAAAGAGCATCATCACATTGAGTTCGTGACAGAGAACGATAGTGCATCCAAAGTTAACCGACCTCTGTTCCACTCTTCGGTATTGATTGGAGGGCTCTTGGTTGGTCACGGTGTTGGTGAGTCAAAGAAGGAGGCTGAGCAGAGAGCTGCGCAATCGGTATCGCAGGGGGCACTGTCGGATGAGGAGAGCGACATACTACTCAATCGAATAGATCAATACGCCTCGTCAAATCAAGAGTAAGAGGTTATGAGAACGGTTGCTCACGACAAGCTCATCTCGCGAGGTGCAGAGGCTCTCAGTAATGTCGAGTTACTATCGATCATTCTAGATGACGACGATCTACAACTATCGCAACATCTACTTGATAGGTATGCCGGGTCGTTGAGCCATATTGGTACGGAGGAGATATCGCGCCTAAGGATGTACGAGGGGTTAGGTCTCAAACGCGCCTCTCGAATATTGGCGGCTGCGGAGTGGGGGCGGAGAACCGTTATCGCGTCGGCTGCAAATCAAGTCACAATATCGAGTAGTCAAGATGTGGTCAATATATTTCGTCCTCTGTTGGAGACCCTCAAGCACGAAGAGTGTTGGGTGCTGTATCTCAACACAGCGAATGGTGTCATCGAGCAGCAGAGAGTCAGTCAAGGAGGCATAACGACAACGGTGGTAGATCATAGATTAATAGTAAAACGAGCCTTAGAGTTGCTCGCAACACGAATTGTTATTATCCACAATCACCCCTCGGGGTTAAGTGACCCGAGCCTCGAAGATCGCGAACTAACACAAAAAATAAAGAGTGCCGCAGCACTCTTCGATATTACACTGTTGGATCACATAATCATCGCCTCCTCTGGCGAGTATAGCTTTAAGAGTGGTGGATTGCTTTAGTTGCTACTGGTGCGTTAATAATCTCGACCACTGCCCTGCGCGGGCGGCGGCGGAGTGCTCTCCGCGGAGCTTTTCTTTACATTCAGTTGTTAATAGATTGATAATCAATCTATTAACAACTGAATGTAAAGAAAAGCAAATCGAAAAATGTAGACATAACTATTATATATCTGTGATTCAGCCAATTAAACAGATGTTGCAAATAGGTAACGCACCACTACTAATTATTGATTACTAGTGATGCGTTAACTTTTTATGATGACTACCTAACGATTTGAACTACATATGGTTGTATATTCTATTTTTGATTTGGATGACACTTATGTTCGATTGTTAATAGTAGGCGCAGCCTACGTAGCTATATGTTGAGAAATGAGAGATAAAGCATAGCTTTAATCGAATATTTCTCAATATATAGTAGATTGAGAATCAATCTATTAACAATCGCAACGAAAACAAAGCTCCGCGGAGAGCCCTCCGCCGCCGCCCGCGCAGGGCAGTGGTAGAGATTATTAACGCACCACTACTAATTATTAATTAAAAATTGGAAGAAAATAGAACTCTCCTATAGAGAGAACTCAGCCTTCAAGCGCTCAACCTCGTCGAGACGCTCCCAACCGAAGAACTCTACTTCACGCTCCTCTACCCCACCATCTACATAGAACTTTTCAAGTTTCGTGTATGGGCGGTTTCCGAAGTGACCATACGATGCTGTAGCCTCGAAGATCGGATCGTTAAGACCAAAACGCTTCACAATAGCGGCTGGACGAAGATCGAATAATTTACTAATACGCTCCGCGATCTCACCCTCGCTTATCGAGAGGTTGTTTCCGCCATAAGTTGATACATAGACAGATAGTGGCTGTGCGATTCCAATAGCGTAGCTAAGCTGAACGAGAACCTCATCGGCAATCCCCGCAGCAACCATATTTTTAGCGATATGACGCGCCGCATATGCCGCTGAACGATCGACTTTCGATGAATCTTTTCCCGAGAATGCACCACCTCCGTGAGCGCCACGTCCACCATACGTGTCGACAATGATCTTACGACCCGTCAAACCGGTATCTCCGTGAGGACCTCCAATAACAAACTTCCCTGTTGGATTTACGTGAAGTATGTAGTCATCTCCGATTAACTCTGCAAGTTTATCACCAGCTCTTTCGAGGCGAGCCTTCACTCGAGGTATCAAAATATCACGCACATCATCCTTGATCTTCTGCTGCATCTGAACCTCTGCATCCTTCTCCGACAGCTCCGCGGATGTAGCAATAAACTCATCGTGCTGAGTCGACACAACGATTGTGTGAACACGCTGCGCCTTACGGTCGTCACCATATTCGATTGTCACCTGACTCTTCGAGTCGGGGCGCAAATATGTCATCACCTCACCCTCACGACGTATAACCGCCAACTCTTTGAGTATCACGTGCGACAACATAAGTGTTGCAGGCATAAGTTCACGAGTTTCGTTCGAGGCATAACCGAACATAATACCTTGATCTCCAGCTCCCTGCTCAGCCTCCTCCTCGCGGACAACACCTTGGTTGATATCAGCCGACTGCTCGTGGATTGCCGAAAGTACACCACACGAGTTACCATCAAATTGATACTCCGAACGGTCGTAACCAATCTTGTTGATTACGCGACGAGTAATACTCTGCACGTCGACGTAAGCCTCGGAACGAACCTCGCCCGACACAACTACAAGACCTGTTGTACATAGTGTTTCGCAAGCTACCTTCGAGCGAGCGTCGTGACGAAGAAACTCGTCGAGAATTGCGTCAGAAATCTGGTCTGACACCTTGTCTGGATGTCCCTCTGAGACAGACTCCGATGTAAATAAAAATCCCATTGTTATACTTTTATTGTTTAACGTATAAAAATGGAAAAACTGGCTGTAATGTTGCTCTGAAATAAAAAACGATGCTGTTTTAGCGCTTTTTTATTGTGGTTTGCAATCAGTCAAATCTTTCCACATACTACCTTTCGAACGTCGAAAGGCGCTGCAAAGGTATGAAATCTTTTTGGAATTGCGAAATAAATTAGCTCTATAGGTAAAATTTCAGAGAAAATTTATATCTTTGTCTGATTGAAACGAAAAAAAATAAAAACAATATATAATGGATATTCTATCGGGATTAATTAAATTAGTATTTGGATCAAAGGCGGATAAGGATCGTAAAGAGATCGAACCATACATCGCTAAGATCAAAGCTGTATACCCTCAAATCGAAAAACTCTCCAACGATGAACTTCGTGCCAAGAGTGCAGAGTTGCGTCGAGGTATAGCGGAGTTCATCGCTGCAGAGGAGGCTCGCATCGTTGAGATAAAAGGTCAACTCAATCAACACGACATTTCGTTGAAGGATAAAGAGGTTATGTCGAAGGAGATCGAGACCCTCAAAAAACGCATCGACGAAAAGATCGAGGAGCGACTAGATAAGATTCTCCCCGAAGCTTTCGCCATAATGAAAGATACGGCACGTCGTTTCTCTCAGCTCGACACGGTGGAGGTTACAGCTAACGACTTCGACCGCAACCTAGCAGCAGAGAAGGAGTTTGTCACCATTGATGGCAACAAAGCGATATATGCAACGCACTGGATCGCAGGAGGAAACGACCTAAAGTGGGAGATGGTACACTACGATGTACAGCTCTTCGGTGGTATTGTTCTCCACAAAGGTAAGATCGCAGAGATGGCTACGGGAGAGGGTAAAACCTTGATGGCTACACTCCCCGTGTTCCTCAATGCTTTGGCTGACAAAGGTGTTCACTTGGTGACTGTCAACGACTATTTGGCTCGTCGTGACTCGGAGTGGATGGGACCAATATATCAATTCCACGGACTCTCGGTTGACTGTATCGACAAACATAAACCAAACTCTGCGGAGCGTCGCAAAGCATATGAGGCAAATATCACATTTGGAACAAACAACGAGTATGGTTTCGACTACCTACGCGACAATATGGCAAACTCACCAAGCGACTTGGTGCAGCGCAAACACCACTTCGCAATTGTCGATGAGGTTGACTCGGTGTTGATCGACGACGCACGAACACCTCTCATCATATCGGGTGCTGTACCACGCGGTGACGACCAAATGTTTGAGCAATATCGTCCCGCTATCGAGAAGCTTTATAACGTTCAGAAGAGTATGGTTACATCCCTACTCTCGCAGGCGCGTCAGCTTATGTCGGATGGCAAGAACGAAGAGGGAGGAGTTATGTTGTACCGCGCTCACAAAGGTCTCCCAAAGTACAAGCCAACGATCAAATACCTATCTGAAACGGGCGTAAAGACCCAAATGCAGAAGACTGAAAATACCTATATGCAGGATAACAACAGTCGTATGCACGAGATTACAGATGACCTATACTTCGTAATCGACGAGAAGTCTCACTCCATAGAGCTCACCGACAAGGGACACGAGGAGCTGTCGAAGTCGTTCCAAGAGGAGGGATTCTTCGTTCTCCCAGATGTTGGAGCTGAGATTGCTGAGCTCGAAAAGAGTGATCTAACGCTAGAGCAGCGCGCCGAGAAGAAAGATGAGATCTTGAAGGATTACGCAATCAAGGCGGAGCGTGTACACACCGTAAATCAGCTACTCAAGGCGTACGCAATGTTCGAAAAGGATGTTGAGTATGTGGTGATGGAGAACAAAGTGAAGATCGTCGACGAGCAGACGGGACGTATCCTCGATGGACGTCGCTACTCAGATGGTCTACATCAAGCTATCGAGGCTAAGGAGAGCGTAAAGGTGGAGGCTGCGACGCAAACATTCGCAACCGTAACACTCCAGAACTACTTCCGTATGTTCCACAAACTAGGAGGTATGACAGGTACAGCGGAGACTGAGGCATCGGAGTTTTGGAGCATCTACGAGTTGGATGTAATTGTTATCCCAACCAACCGTCCAATATTACGTGACGACAAGGAGGATATGATCTACAAAACAAAGCGCGAAAAGTATAACGCCGTAATCGAAGAGGTTGTAAAGTTAGTCGAGGCGGGACGTCCAGTGCTCGTCGGAACAACATCTGTCGAGATTTCGGAGCTCCTAAGCCGAATGCTTACACTTCGTAAGATTCGCCACAACGTCCTCAATGCAAAACAACACCAAGCTGAGGCTCAGATTGTTGCCGAGGCGGGACACTCAGGGCAGGTTACAATCGCCACAAATATGGCAGGACGTGGTACAGATATCAAGTTGAGCGCTGCGGTGAAGGCTGCTGGCGGTTTGGCGATCATCGGTACAGAGCGTCACGATAGCCGTCGTGTCGATCGTCAGTTGCGCGGTCGTGCAGGACGTCAGGGTGATCCCGGATCATCTCAGTTCTTCGTGTCGTTGGAGGATAACTTGATGAGACTATTTGGATCGGAGCGCATAGCATCGATTATGGATAAGATGGGTCTCGAAGAGGGCGAGGTGATCCAGTCGAGCATTATGACAAAGACTATCGAGCGCGCACAGAAAAAGGTCGAGGAGAATAACTTCGGTACACGTAAACGCCTACTCGAATATGATGATGTAATGAACTCACAACGTGAGGTTATCTACACTCGTCGTCGTAGCGCCCTCTACGGAGAGCGCATCGAGGTAGATATCAATAACATTATGTGTGATTATGCGGAGGCATTCTTTTCGGAGTTCGAGGGAGTCGAGTATGAAGAGGTCAAGATGGAGCTCATACGCGAAGTGGCACTTGAGTTCACAATGAGCGAGGAGGAGTACAAAAAAGCTAAACCTCGTGCAATTGTCGACCACATCATCGCCGATTTACAGGCTCACTACGAACGTCGCGGAGCATCCATTGCAGAGACCGTTCGCCCCGTGATGAGCAAGGTATACGAGGATCGTGCCGACAGTATGGATTCAAATATGATGTTCCCAATCACCGATGGTCATTTGGGTTACAACGTACCGGTTAATCTACAACGTTGCAAGGAGAGCGATGGACGCGAGATATTTAGAGCCTTTACCAAGGTTGTTATGTTTACCTCGATAGATGACGCTTGGCGTGAACACCTCCGCGAGATGGATGATCTACGTCAGAGCGTTCAAAACGCGACATATGAGCAGAAAGATCCTCTCTTGATCTATAAATTTGAGTCGTTTGAACTCTTCTCGAAGATGCTCGTAAAGGTTAACCGTGATGTAATGTCGACAATCTGCCGCGCCTACATCCCAGTACGTGACAACCGCGCAGAGGCGATGGCAGCACAGGCGCAAGCTAAAGCTGCGGAGGCTGCACGTATCCAACAAGAGCGTATCAAAGCGGAGATGAGCCGAATGAAAGCAACACGCGACGCAGCCGAGGCAGCTGCAAAGAGCGCTGGTGCAGCCGACAAGTCAAAACCATCTCCAGCAGTGGCGGAGAAGAAAGTCGGTCGTAACGAGCCCTGCCCCTGCGGTAGTGGTAAGAAGTACAAGGCGTGCCACGGCAAATAGTCTCGAAAAACAATGGGATACCAAGAGAAAAAACAGAGAGATCTAGACAAACGTTACCTCCGTATGGCGCGAGTATGGGCCGAGAACTCATATTGCGTCAGACGTCAGGTTGGAGCACTGATCGTTAAAGATAAGATGATTATCTCAGATGGATATAACGGGACCCCATCGGGATTCGAAAATATTTGCGAAGATGAGGCTACAGGTAAGACAAAAGCATATGTACTTCACGCTGAAGCAAATGCCATAACAAAAGTAGCCAAAAGCGCAAACAACTGCGACGGAGCGACTCTATATGTTACTACATCTCCCTGTATTGAGTGTGCAAAACTAATAATCCAAGCGGGTATTAAACGAGTTGTATATCTCGACAAATATAGCTCAACAGAGGGTCTCGACCTACTCGAACGTGTCGGAATTGAGTGCGTACATCGCGAGGAGTAATCCTCAGCCTCAAAATTAGTGCTTACGCATTAATAATCTCTACCGCTGCCCTGCGCGGGCGGTGGCGGAGTGCTCTCCGCGGAGCTTTGTTTTCGTTGCGATTGTTAATAGATTGATTCTTAATCTGCTATATATTGATAAATGAGCGATTAAAGCTATGCTTTATCGCTCATTTATCAATATATAGCTACGTAGGCTACGCCTACTATTAACAATCGAATGCAAGTGTCATCCAAACCTAAAAACACTACTAATCATTAAACATTAATCATTAATCGTTTTAGGTAGGTGTAGACAAGAGCAACCTCTACTCAATATCTCGCACTAGACGTACATAATTATAGATGCGGATAGCATCCCCTTGTGGACCTCTGCCTGTTGCATACTTAGAGGGGTCTCCACTCTTGGGATCGCTACGCTGTGCTCCTGCTCCGTGGATATTAATCCAGTTGGTTGCTGTAGAAGCTCCTCCGGCACGCTGGTTCTGCTGTGATGGGCTCTGTTGCGCACCAGCCCCAGCCCTCTGTCCCAAACTTTGACCCTGACCTTGACCGCCCTGCTGTCGCTGCCCCATCTGCGCATTACGACCTCTTTGGTTCGTTGACCTCATCTGCTGAGGCATATTTCCAAGCGCACGACCAAAACTCACATAGTCTGCTGCTGACGCACTATTTCGCACAGTCGGAGAGAGATGTGTTGTTGAACTCCAGAAGAATGGAAAATCTTTCTGACCACCCTCGTTGGTGATCGCCGATATCTCAAATATGGGATCTATTGCAGCCGAGTCGGTACTCTCTGGCGAACGAGTATAGTCAACGAGTGATTGTAGCTCTTTTACATTGGGTACTCTCCAGTCATTGTATCCACGATACCTCTTTTTGTTCATCTTCGCAGCATACTCTAGAGCCTCTTCCCAGTTGAGTCCCTTTTTGCTATCACCCTGTTGCCACATTAATCCCGTAGCGAGGTCGCTAACTGTTCCATTACCATTGTCGACAAATTTGTTTACTCCATACTCTGCACCACGGACTAAACGCACTGTATACTCCTTTGCACTACCCCTTGAAACCATAGGATACCCCTTAATTCGTCCATCCGCAAGGTTAACTCCAAACAGAAGTTGTTCGCGAGTCGAAGATCCAACAAACAGGGTCGAGGATAGCATCTGTGTATCAATTGCACGAGAGCCGTTTGAACCATACTCAAAGTCGAAAAAATCTGTCGCAATAAATGGTATTGCCCCCTCTGGAACACTATCCATATTGGCGCTACTAGCGTCGACACCACTAAAAAGAATCAACGAATATCCCTCCTTAATAGTTGGTACACGCCAATCATTATAACCACCAGTATTAGCCTCTTTAGCAAGTTTCATCGCCTCATCATAACTCGTCACAACAAACTCTTTCTGCCACATAAGCCCCGTCACATTATCCGTAATCGTGCCATCACCATTATCCGTATAACTTGGCGTATTACCAACGTGATGTGCATCTTGACCATAGAATGGTTCTCCCTTCTCGGGCTCTAAAATCTCGCGACTATCGTTATAAAATCGCTCTTGGTTCGTATCGACAATCGGATATGTCAACTGTGCCATTGCCGCACCACTAAACATAGTTAGGGCTACAATAAATACTCTTTTCATCATCTCACTCTATTTGTATTGTTCATATTCATCTGCTGAGGACGGTTTCCTCTTACTCCCCCATTTTGCACTCTGTTTTGTGGTCCATTTTGGGGGCTAGCGGCATTCTCGACCAGCGGTATCTCCATTCTATCCATCTCTCCCTTGAGTCGATTAAGAGCATTTTGCAACTCTGGCGAGAGTCTATTTTGCAGCAAATTATTTTGCTCAAGCGGATCACTTTCGAGATCAAACATCATCGTCACCTCACCCTTTGTGGTGATAATTTTATATCTACCATCACTCACAGCACACATATGTCCCGTTCGCTTGTTGAGAATCTCCGAAAAGAGATATTCCCTACCGTTATCGCCCCCATCAATTGTCTCGACGAAACTATATCCATCCTCATATTGAGGCATTGTTGCACCCGCAAACTCCAAAACAGAGGGGAAAATATCGACAGCCGTAACTAAAGCATCTCTTCGTGTTCCACTCTGCTTCACGCCACCTCCAGCAACGACCATCGGCACAGATACTCCCGCCTCATAAAGTGTCCCCTTACCGTGACGTGACGGATATGGCGATTGCAAGACATTGTTTTCTGTACCATTGTCACCTACAAAAATCACAATCGTAGAGTCATCAATCCCCTCCAAAAGTCGCCCAATCTCATAATCAAGATTCTCAACCATCGCAAGGTAGTAAGGCAACGGATTTTTCTCCATCTCCTCGGCACTATCCTTTAATTTTTTCTGTGAGTAAGTATTTTTCGGAGGGACGTGATAAGGCGTATGCGGAGCATTGTAGGCTACCCAACAGAACCACGGTGTATCCTGTCCATCGATCCACTCCTTTGCTAAGTTAGTGATCTTCGATGTGACATACTCCGTCGAGAGTGTTGTCTGATTGTTGAGAGTCAACCTCCAATTATAGTAGTCTCGAACTCCTCCCCCAACTGCAAAACCCGCAAAATAATCTATTCCATAATTAGGAGCAAAATTATTGTCTCGCGAGAGATGCCACTTGCCAAAGAGAGCATTTGAGTAACCCTCGGGCAACGCATTAAAGATTGTTTGCTCCGATGTTGGCAAGGTTATATCAAGTGCGACAATTCCGGTATGGTATCCATAGCGCCCTGTCAACATAGCAGCTCTCACAGGAGCACTAAGCGGTGAGCCCCAAAAATTATCAAATACAACTCCTTGCTGAGCTAGTTTGTCTAAGTTCGGGGTCTTTGCCTTTTTTGCCGTAGGGGTTTCATAGAACGACAACACCTCCTTGCCTAGATCATCAGCAACGATGACTAATACATTCTGTTTCGTCTGTGCATTACAGTTGAGTGTGGCTGTAGTCAACACCACACCAAGTGCAGCAACTGGGTACCTATTCATATTATGTAGTTTGTTGGTTTTATGTTTATATAGACACATTATCCATACAGTAGTAAAATACAAATATAGTTTTTTTCCCAGAAACATAGCTATCCAACACAAAACATAGGAACTTTCCAGTTAATATCCAAATAAAACATCATCTCTTTTGAATAAGCGTCGCAAGATATTGTTTGGGAGAAATTCCAAACTCCGCCTTAAAGCAGGTCGAAAAATATCGCGGTGAACCAAACCCTGTTGTATAGGCAACCTCTGATATTGTGATCTTCTCACCATTATCTCTCAATATATCACGCGCATAAAGCAGACGTATGTGACGTATAAACTCTATCGGCGACATATTCGCTAACACCTTTAACTTACGATAAAGAGTTGATCTCGTAACGAATAGTGCATCTTGTAGCTCCGCACAACCAAACTCTGCATTCGACATATTATCGTGAATAATACTCACGGCACGTTCCAAGAAGACCTCACTCTCCGATTTATACTTCGTTTCGGGCGAGATGTTTATTGTCCCCTTACGTATATATTGCGAAAAAATCTGACGTCCATTCAACAATGTTTTGATCTGTGCCGAAAGGATATCTAACTCTATAGGCTTCGTCAAATATGCCTCCGCACCTGAACCGAGACCCTCAACCTTTGATTCATTGGCAATCTTTGCTGTTAGCAAAATCACCGGTATGTGAGATAGATTAATATCTGACTTTATCGCCGCGCAAAGTTCATAGCCATCCATTTTTGGCATAATTATATCACTAATAATGATATCTGGATTATACTTATTAGCCAATGCCAATGCCTCCTTACCATCGTTGGCTACTATAACCCGATACTCACGACTCAACAATGACTCAACAACATATTGACAATCGGCATCATCCTCTACTAACAAAATAGTATATTGTGTATCATCTATTAAATCAAAATCTTCGGACTCATCAGTTAAGTTGATCTCTTCGGTTGGTTCGACATCTGTACCTACAACATTTTGCTCTTCTTGGTAAGCCTCCCTCTCCAACGGCAACACAACAACAAATGTCGTTCCTCGATCCTGCGAACTCGAAACAGATATATCACCCTTATGCAACACGACAAGATCACGTGTCAATGACAATCCAATACCAACCCCTTTTGTTTTATACTGACGATACTCACCATCATAGAAACGTGTAAAGAGCCTCTTCTGTTGCTCTTCGCTAATCACACTACCTGTATTCGACACACCTATCACAACCTCCCGACTATCCATCGCACCTCTCACCTCTACTGTAACACGTATCTCACCACCCTCTATATTATATTTACAGGCGTTACTGAGAAGGTTGTAAAGAATCTTTGAGAGTTTATCTCGGTCAAAATAGCCATATATAGGGGTAATTTGACAATCTATCTTCAGTTGTAAATTCTTCCTATTTATCAACAGAAGGAAGTCGTCATTAACAATCGTAAAGATTAGCTCTCGAAGGTCGCCATACTCAACTTGAAGTTTCAAGTTACCCGTCTCCGCTTTTCGGAACTCCAAGATCTGTTCAGTAAGGCGAAGTAGACGAGAAACATTTCCTTTAACAATATCGTATAGTTTATCACCCTCGAACTTCTTATACTTAAGGTCATCTAAACCACAAGAGATAATCGTCAATGGTGTGAGAAATTCGTGAGACACATTAGAGAAAAATTGTAACTTTGCACTATTGAGCTCCTCTGTTCTCTCCTTATCGATGCGAGCAATCCTCAGTGACTCTCTATATCTCCATCTAATAAAGATATGGTTAGCAACCAAAATAACGATCCCCAGAGGGATAAGAATCCATATTATCCACGCAACTGTAGTGTTATACCATTTGGGGTGTATATGCACTTTCAATGTAGCAGGCTCTTGGGACCTCACACCATAATTGTTGTAGCCATATAGTTCAAATGTATAATGTCCACTCCTCATATTACTATATCGAGCGCTGTGGTCACCATTGATAGCTCGTTGCCACCTATCTTCGGAACCCACCATTCGATACTCAAAACGATTCTTTGATGGATTCTGAAACGAGAGTGACGAAAAATCTATCACAAAGTTCTCATCTCCATTCTTGATATTGAGTTTCGAAATATTCCCCATCTCATCTCGCTCCACGTTACTACCTGTACTATCTGCATCGAGAATAGATTTGTTGAATATTGTTATATCGGTGATTATTGGCTTAGGCGATATAGAGTTGTGGCGCATCGATGATATATCGATCACCGAATATCCACTATGCCCTCCATAGTATATACGCCCCTCTCGATCCAGCATAACCGAATTGTTTGAATAAATATTATCCGACAACCCATCTCTGTGATTGAATATCATTCGGTTGTCGCGACTTGTGTTGACCCAAACTATACCCTTCTCACTACCGAACCAAAAATCACCGTTGCTATCCTCGATTATGCTATTTATACTCTTTATTCCCTCATCTAACATCTTTCGATCCACTTCAAAACACTCCTTTGCAGGGTTATATCGAGCTAACCCATAGTTGTGTGTTGCAAGCCATATCGTTGAATCGGAGCTCTTGTATATCGAATTTATTGCAACAATATCACTTTTTTCGCTATCTATAATATCGACCTGATGGAATGTTTTACCATTGTCTTGTGTCTCGACAGATCGCCATACACCATCATTCTCTGTTGCGAAAAATATCTCACCCTCTGCACCCTCTGCAATGCTAACAACTTTATAGTTGGGCATATTATTCATTGTTCGCTCCTCTCTTTGACAGTTGAGAACTCTCTCCTTTAACCGCCCATCCCCTCCGAGAGTAAATTGAGCCAACGTTCCATCTTCGCAGCTCACAAATATGCGACCCAAAGAGTCCTCGAATATTGCCTGTATCTCATTTGTCAACATATAACCCTTACACCGATCACGCAGTGCCCAGACGTCAGTGATCTGCTCATCATCATCGAGCGACACAACCCAAACACCTCCATAGCGACTACCTAACCATATCTCGTTACGACTCTCTATTTTAGTTATTACATTGATACCATTTGCTTTTATATCGATCTTTTTGAGCCACGGATGATCTGCAATAAAAGAGAGTGAACCACTCTTTTTATCAACCACCGCCATCACAACGCTCCTCATCCCTAGCCATATTTCATCCTCTCGATCATAGATCACCGAGACGCTATTGCTACTAATACGAACATCATCAAAACGATTATTCTTTACAATTGGAGTGCTGAGTGAAAGTTGATTTACGCCACCCCCCTTTGTACCAAACCACAATATATTCTCCCCCGGCGAGTAGAGCGAACACCACACCTCCTCATTACTAAGATCTGTATTCGTAAATCCGGACCTTATGTATTTCACCCTATTGCCATCCTTGTCAATAACATATATACCGCGAACAGTAGTTATCCAATAGTAATCGTACACCCTATCTTTTACGATTGAGAGAACAACTCCTTTGTTGGGTTTAATGGTGTGTAGATACTCCAAATTTGAGTAATCTTCGTCGCATACAATCTCGATTAATCCGTGCTCCCAAGTTGTTACAAAAATCTTGTCATCATCGAAAAATAGAGACGTAAACGCTATTTTATTGGGGTTAGTGGGTGGAAGATGAATAAATCGATCTTCTGCTTTATGATATATGGAGGCTCTTCCATATCTATATAAAATCCAAACATTTCCCTTGGGATCTACATTAATATGACGCATCTGGTTGTTGAGTAACTCTCCATTTTCAGCAGTAAATTTAGTGATGTCTCCACTTTTGTAATCAAATCGACACAACCCAGCCGACGATGCAATCCACATCGACTCTCCATCATAGTGAAGATCCGATATTATGGCGTTGTTGATATCAAGATCGTTTAGGGGTTCTCCAGCAATCTCACTGCGCGAATTTATACGATAGAGTCCGTTGTTGCTACCAACCCACATCATATCATCCTTATCGACTGCCAGAGATAAAATTTTATGACGTCGCATTAAGTTGTTCTTCAACAATAACTCATCATAAACCTTGATTGTGTAGCCATCATATCGAGCAACGCCATCATCTGTACCAATCCAGATAAAACCCAAATTATCTTGACAAATATCATTTATCATATCAGATGGAAGTCCATCTAGATTAGATAGGAGACTAAAATTGGGTAACGTAGCATCTGCAAATATATTTGTCAGAGCCATAAACACGGTGGTAATCGTAACAAAAAAGTTCTTCATAGATATTGGATATTAGAACATTAACTATAAATAAACAAAGAATAAAATACCCTCCTAAAAAAGTAAACAAGGAGCTACCAAAAAAATAGTAACTCCTCGTATCGTATAAATTTTACTCCTCGATTATCAATCTAAAACCTGTATTATTGAGTGGCTGCCACTTGACTGCCGACTTGCGACTATAGGCTGCTGAGTTCTTCGATCGGTCGATCCACGAACCACCTCTAATAACCTTCGTGTCGGACTCCTCCTTGGGATTAGCTTTGTATGGGTATGGGATATAGTCAGATTTTGTCCACTCTCGCACATTACCTAACATATCATATAATCCCCACGCATTTGCCTCATAACTCTTACCCTTGACCTGAATCATACTCTTATCGTTGATCTCTCGCTCCTTGGGGAAGTAAGCCAAATATTTGAACATCGGATTTCGCGAACCTATAGGTTTTGCATTACCGAAGGTCGCTATATCGTCAAGTTTAGCATCTGCCATATTCTCCTTCGTTCCATAGTCGCTACCCAACTCACCAAACCAGAATGGAGTCGATGTACCTGCTCGTGCCGCCCACTCCCACTGCGCCTCTGTAGGAAGGGTCACGTTGACTCCCGTGGCTGCACTGAGTCGCTCACAATACTCCATCACTTGATCGTAGCTCACTCGAATAACAGGTTGCTCGGGTGTATTAGCGGGGAATCCTTGCTTTACTTGATCTTTCCACAAATAGGCGATATAGCGGCTATCGTGCTCTGGTACAAAACGGTTATATTGCTCATTGGTAACCTCTATCTCACCAATCCAGAATGGGCGGTCAATCTTAACACGACTCTCTGGAGCAGACTCCTTGCCATAGCTATTGTCTCCCATAACAAACTCACCGGCTGGAATGCGACGGAACACCATCTTCACACCCTCGCCAAGATCTATCTCTCGTGTCGTCTCTCCCAATTTATTCTGCATCTGCTGCGCCTCTACAGTATCGAACGACCACGATTTCATCTTCTTATATTTAACACTCTTCTCCTTAGGCATAACTGGTGTGACCTCACCCTGCGACTCCAAGTAGGCGGCGTAGTCGGCGATCTCCTGCTTCCAGTCAACCTTCACATTAGCATACTTCTCTGATAGCTCCATTCGGCGACACGTTTGGTCGATACCCTTAAACTTACGCTCGATGAATGATCCTCTATATGGTGCGTTCATATCAATCCACGCATAGATCTTACGGAACTCCTCATCGGTTAGTTCAACACCGTGGTGCCCACTCTTCAGCATACGAACCAACTCGCTTGTTGAGGCGTGATACTCGTATGGATACATAACACGAATATCCGACTCCGAACCTTGTCGATTTACATATGGATGAAGATTCAAGTAGCTCACCGAGAGCGGAGAGTCATCGGTGTGTATAAACTTATTACCGGGTATTCCCTCATCCCAAACGCCCTTAACAAAACATATCTTCGACTCCTCAGTATGGCACGCCACGCAGGCACGATCCAAGATAGGCTGTATCTCCAGCTCAAAAGTGTAGGGTCTCACACCACCATCCCACTCGCTAATAGATTGTGGCTGTTGCTTCGAGGCAAGGTTCGATTTAGGCAGCGGCAGCTGGTTCTGATCCTCGTGGCAACCGACGCACGACACAACTTCACCCGGCATACCTGTCATCCAACTTCTCATCCACTGCATTGCACAACCATCGGCATCGAGCGGCTGAATTGAGATTGGAGTGTTAGCAGGCACTTTGAAAATCACCGACCCATCCTCATTTACATCGACCTCTCCCAACAGTCGCTTGATATCCCAACCCGACTGAATACCTTGTGCAAGGTGGTTTGTTGGTGAATTTACATATCCATATTCATAAGCAAAGAGTCGTAACTTCTTAACTGTTCCTCGCTTCACACCGGGAAGACCCTCTCCCTCATAAATATCTTGAATATAGACTGTTGACTCAGTGCTATCAAGATCTACCTTTTCGGGTATAGATGGCGGTGTTACACGCTCCTGTAGATATATTGCGTTGATAAGACCTTCGCTCTCAGCCTCAGCAACAAGGGTCATATTGTCGTATATATCAACCAAATATACTCCCCACAACGACTCTGGGCGAAGTTTTGTCGTCACCAAAAAATATTTATCGGTCACAGGACGTGGCTTAGTAAATTGAGGCCATACATTGTTAACCAATCCATCGGTAATGATAGGCTTAATCTCGCGTGTCGAGAATGGTATCTCCTGCACAATTCCCTCCAATTTTTTACGACTTTTCGCTGGATCTATCAACATCAATCGTCCACTACGTGCCACCCCGTGGTGACCCGATATGATAGCTATAAAGCTCGATGTATTACCCGGCAATGGCTGAATATCGAATGTCGAATTGGGGAAGTAATCACCACTTCCGTAGAGTGATTTCTGCTCCGTTCCATCGGGATTCATATGCATTGTTATACGCGAGAAGTAGTGTGTGAGATCAGTATACTCCCATCTTACATACATCACCTTTCCGTTGTTTGCCACAACCGGATGCCAGTTAGCATCTTGGTCAAAGGTGAGACGTCGTAGGTCGCCATCTTCGGGGTTGTAGAGCACCATATTTCCAACAGCATCTGTTCCATTTACACAGGGTACACCCTGATAACCAATATTCGATGTTGCGATATATTTACCATTAGGAAGGAACGTTCCATCAGTGAACTCAAGATCCGGCTCGTCAACTTTGATAACCTCTCGTGCCCCTTTGCCATCGACACCCACCTCAAAAATATTAAACTTACTACGATCGTTTACTGAGGTAAAAAGCAACTTGCTAGCATCCCAACTGAGCATTAAATCCGAGATCGGACCTGTTGTTGAGTGTCTATATATTGATTTATATGTTGGTTCATCACCCCTAAAACTCATCTCCACGATCTCTGTGTCGAAACCTATACGCTGTGCAGAGAATTGGTTACTCCAGTTGTCGTTCTGCGTACCCAAACGCGTCGCAGATGCACTACGAGCTATAGAACCCACATTGTAGCGACTTAAAATAATCTTATCATTATCCAAAGCACTATTCGAGAGTAAAATTGTTCGCGCTAGCGAGAGTATCTGCTCCGCCTTTGCAACCGTCTGCCTATCGCCACGTTCGAGGTTGATAGGCTCCGAGGCTAACTCCTTGAGACGAGCCATCATTGGCGCATACTTAGCTTTATCATACCCAGCCACAGAGCTCATATCCTCAAATGCTCGCTCTACATTTGCGAGGTTGAAAAAAGCATATCTGTTGGATATGTCGACAACATTTTGGATATCGGTGATGATCTCCAAATAGGTGGCAATACGCTCCTTTACACTACCCGTTGCCGACTCAACTCGAGCCTTAAAATCACCCTTTGACACCTTTGCAGCTGCCTTCAGTGCTGCCGTACGCTCAATCTCGCCATCGTTCGAGACGAACCATTTCTCGGGATCAACTCCACCCACACCGATAATTGCGCCAATCTCCTTAGGGTACTTCACTGCGAGATCCTCGACAAAGGCGTAACCATTATAGTTCTTCACCGTAAAGACTACAGAGCCGACAGTTGTCTGGCAATCCTCCAATCCCACAGCAACCTCAAACAGAGTATATTCACCATTGAGAGGCACAACAAATTGACTCGGTGCATATGCCGATATACCGTGTTCATACTTCGTCCCATTTATGACGATAAAGTCATTTCCCCAACCAACATCTCGTTTGGGGAAGCTACGGCGAGTCTTAAAACACTTGAGTGGCATTTCGGATACTCGCACCTTTGTTCCATCAATTTTAGTGAGTATCGCATCCGCCCAAACTGCCTCATCGCTGTAACCACCATCTTTTGTCTCCCACATACTCAGCGAGAGATCTTGCCACCCAGCAACGTCAATCGAGAGGCGCTCGGCATCGTGACGTGCTCTAACAATACCTGTCTCGTGAAGAATTAAGCTCTCCTGCATCTGACTCTTCATCTTCATCACATCGTCTATGAGGCTTTGTGATTGCACAACAAAGAGTGAGGTACAGAGCAAAATAGCAATTATAATAACTCTTTTCATTTGATAATTTAGATTAGTTTATAGGTCTGTGATCGAGTCAAATTTGACTTGCATATCACAAATATAAACACTTAATATTAAATAAAAAAATCGAATAATCGCTATTGGGGCTAATATCAAGTTATAAACAAAAATATAGGGATAGTAAATAACGCAAAAAATTACACGAATTGACCATTATTCAATATCACATCACACTAATACCCCTGACAATAAACCACTTACAAACAAAAATACAAACTATAGTTCAACAAAGGATTTTTTATCAACCGTAATATACCTATATTTGCGTTATACAATTTACACAACTTTCAAAACCTTGTGGTCTAAGTTTTCTTTAGCAATCAACTACACTCTAATTTTTTAACCGAAATTTAACTAAACTACCCATATTTATGAAACAGACTACGAAAATTATTCTTCTCTCACTTGCAACCATCTCTCTCATTGGAGTGACAGTGGCGAAACGAACAATCACCCCTAACAACCCAATTCTCAAAGAGTGGGATAGTGATTTTATCTATTTGGCGGACCCCGCGGCAGAGGTGTTCAACGGCAAAGTATACCTCTACTGTTCACACGACCAACCCGACGCAAAGGGTTACAGTTCGATGCAAGATTATGCCATTGTAGAGTCGAAAGATCTCAAAAAATGGGTAAATCACGGCGTTGTGTTAAAACCTAGAGAGTTTAGCTGGGCACACGGACAGATGAACGCCCCCGATGCAGCCTACAAAGATGGGTGGTATTATCTCTACTTCCCATTCAACAAAGCGTACATTGGAGTTGTCAAGAGTCGCAACCCCGAAGGACCGTGGGAAGAGTGTGTTACAACAGCGATCACAAAGATCTTCGACCCAACAGTATTTGTTGATGATGATGGACAGGCATATATCTACGGAAATCTATTCGATGCGAAACTCCCCGAACGATATATTGTCGGAGCAAAACTCAAAGATAATATGTTAGAACTCGATGGCGATTGGCAGCGTCTAAGTGACGAGACAGTCAACGAGGCAGTACACATCTTCAAACGCAATGGCATCTACTACTTTACCGCAAGAAAAGGGAGTCAAACTGGTTACTTTATGGCAAACGAACCCCTACCGACCGAGACTAAAGCGGAATTCAAAGGGTACATTACCAAGGTACAGAACGACGCTCCTGCCCACAACTCATTCATTGAGTTCAAGAATAAATGGTATATATTCTACCATCGAGGTGATGTTAACAATGGTACACGTCATCGTCGATCGGCCTGCTTTGAGGAGATTCATTTCAACGCCGATGGAACAATCGTCCCTATCGAGTATAGCGTCAACGAAAAAGCTCTAAACGAAAATCTCAACACAACCACAAAGATCGATAAATAACCGATAACCAGAAGACTAAACTATCGTGAATTACGATCATTGCACAAAAGAAACGCAAAAACGCTCTTACAATATTCATTTGCATTTGCAAAAGATATGGGGCTAAAAATATTATTAAGATGAAAAATTATTATATACCGACAACTATAGCCTTGATGGGAGTCTCATTTGCTATGGCAGAACAAAAACCAAACATTTTGTTTATATATGCAGATGACCAATGTTTTGAGTCTATCTATGGAGGAGTAGACAGAGTAGACACCCCCAACATTGACCGATTAATGGCAGAGGGTACATCGTTTATGCAGGCTCACAATCAGGGTGGATGGAGCGCAGGCGTAAGTGTCGCATCGCGCACAATGATGGCTACAGGAAGCTATCTGTGGCGTGCAGCACAGATGAGTCCCAAGAGTAAATTTAAGGTGGGAGGAAACAACCTTCCTCCCCAACAGCCTATATATGAAGTTGTACAGAAAGAGCGCCCAACGCTATGGTCGGAGCTAATGCACGATGCTGGTTACGAAACCTATATGGCAGGTAAATGGCACGTAGACGTAAATGCAAAGGGACTTTTCGACCACTTGGGGCACGTTCGCGCCGGTATGCCAACCCAGCATCAAGATTGTTATGATCGTGTATTTGACGGCGTTACAGAGGACAAATGGTCTCCATCAAATCCCGAGTATGGTGGTTTCTGGGCAGGAGGACAACATTGGAATGAGGTGTTGAAAGATGAGACTATTGGCTTCCTCGACAACTCAAAACAGAGCGACAAACCATTCTTTATGTACATCGCCTTCAACGCACCCCACGACCCACGCCAATCACCACAGGAGTATATCGATAGATACCCTAGCGACGAAATATCTATACCCGAGAGTTTCTGTAGTGTATATCCCTATGCCGACGACATTGGAATGGGTGCATATCTGCGTGACGAAAATATTGCACCATTTCCGCGTAACGAACGATCGGTACAAGTTAATCGACAGGAGTATTATGCGTTGATTACCTATATGGATGAGAAGATTGGCGAAATTCTAGATCACCTCGAAATCACAGGGCAGGCTGACAACACATACATCATCTTTACCTCCGACCACGGAATAGCTATCGGAGACCACGGTTTTATGGGTAAGCAGAATATGTATGAACGTAGCATTCGCGTACCACTAATCATCACCGGTCCCAATGTAACGAAAGGCAAACAGGTCGAAGAGTTTGTCTATCTACAAGATATTATGCCCACAGCTCTAGAGATCGCAGGAGTTGAATCTCCCGACTACGTAGATTATCACTCTCTACTGCCGATGGCAACAGGTAAGAGTCGACGTAGCGCATATGATTATATCTACGGTGCATACCTAGGAGTTCAGCGAATGGTTAAGAGTCGTGATTTCAAAATGATTATCTACCCCAACGTTAATGTGGTTCGCCTATATGATCTACGCAAAGACCCCAATGAACTGAACGATCTAGCATCAAACCCAAAGTATAAGAAGAGGCTATTGTCACTCTTCGAGGAGTTAAAGAAGTTACAGATAGAGACGTGTGACCCTCTTGATGTAACACCTTATTTTGAGGCTTTTATTGAGACGTTATAATATTAAGGGGGGGGAGAGAGTAACTAAAACTCTCCCCCCCCCTTAATGTTACCTACCCTTATACATCGCCTCGTAATACTTCTCGTACTCGCCCGAGGTGATGTTATCCATCCACTCTTGGTTGTCGAGATACCACGCTACGGTCTTTTCGATGCCCTCTTCGAATTGGAGACTTGGCTCCCACCCTAGTTCATTTTTAAGTTTATTGGAGTCGATAGCATAGCGGAGATCGTGTCCTGCGCGATCCGTTACATAGGTGATTAGTTTTTCACTATGTCCCTCTGAGTTGCCAAGTAGGCGATCGACTGTGGCAATAATCACCTTAATAAGGTCGATGTTGCGCCACTCGTTGAAACCTCCGATGTTGTAGGTGTCTGATAATTTACCCTCGTGAAAGATTACATCAATTGCTTTAGCGTGGTCTACGACGTAGAGCCAGTCGCGAACATTCTCTCCTGCACCATAAACTGGGAGTGGTTTTGAGTGGCGAATATTATTGATAAATAGAGGTATCAACTTCTCGGGGAATTGATATGGACCGTAATTATTCGAGCAATTTGTCACGACGGTTGGCATTCCATAGGTGTCGGCAAAAGCCCTCACGAAGTGGTCACTCGAAGCCTTGCTTGCTGAGTATGGAGAGTGTGGATCGTACGCTGTATCTTCCCTAAAAAACGTACCATCAAACTCCAATGTTCCATAAACTTCATCGGTTGAGATGTGGTAGAAACGTTTTCCCTCATACTCTCCATTCCATTGATTTTTTGCCGCTTGCAATAGCGACAATGTACCCATTACATTTGTCTGGGCAAAGGTAAATGGATCTTTGATTGAGCGATCTACGTGACTCTCCGCTGCGAGGTGGATCACTCCATCAACATTATATTTTGCGAACAACTCAACCATCGCCTCAAAGTCGCAAATATCCGCCTTGACGAATGTATAGTTTGCTGCCCCCTCTAGATCGGTAAGGTTCGCGAGGTTTCCAGCATATGTCAATTTATCTACATTGATGATATGATACTCTGGATACTTATTTACAAATAGACGTACCACGTGTGAGCCGATAAATCCAGCTCCACCTGTAATGATTATATCTCTTTTGAATGACATTATTTTACTCTTTTAGTTCGTTGATACACTTATCAAGACTCTCTGTCCAATATGGTATCTCTATACCAAATGTAGTCTTTATTTTGGTCTTATCCAATACCGAAAAGTGAGGACGGGTCACCTTGGCGGGGAACTCGTTGCTATGAATTGGCGAGATCTTGCACTCGTTACCACTCTTCTCGCAAATTGCGTGGGCAAAGTCAAACCACGAACAGACCCCTTCGTTACTGAAGTGATAAACACCCTGTTTTGAGAGTTGGTCGGTTGCTATAATATGACCTATTACATCTGCCAAATCACCTGCGTGAGTTGGAGTACCTACTTGATCGAAGATTACCGACAAAGTATCTCTTTCGGCTGTGAGACGTTGCATTGTCTTAACAAAATTACCACCCCACTGTGAGTAGAGCCACGACGTTCGGATAATGATATAGTTACAACCACTCTTGGCAACAGACCGCTCTCCTGCCAATTTCGTCACTCCATATACCCCAATCGGTTTTGTTGGCTGATCCTCTGCATAGGGAATATGTGCCGAACCATCGAAAACATAGTCGGTAGATATGTGTATTAACGTAGCGCCAACCGAAGCTGCTGCCTTTGCTAAGTAGCCTGCTGCGGTGTTATTCAGTAGGTTTGCAAATGCTTCATCCTCCTCCGCCTTGTCGACATTGGTATAAGCGGCACAGTTTACTATTACATCGACCTTTTCGGAGACAACTATTTTTGAGATTGCATCGTAGTTGGTAATATCGAGTTCAGCAACATCTGTAAATATATATCTGTCGTCACCACCTTTAGCAACTCGCTGCATCTCATTTCCTAACTGACCATCTGCGCCAGTAACTAATATTGTCTTACTCATAGTAGTTCGTGTCGTATGAAAAAGGTGAGTCGAAATCTTTAAATCTTGAGTTAAGTTTATCTTTATCCGAAAGGATTGCATCCGCCTCAGCAATACCCCACTCAATCCCTAAATCGGGATCGTTCCACATAATTGCCCCCTCCGACTCTTTGGAGTAGAAGTTGTCGCATTTGTACTGAAAGATTACCTCCTCCGACAGAACGACAAATCCGTGAGCAAATCCACGTGGAATAAATAGTTGGCGATGGTTCTCTTCGGTGAGCTCTACCGCCACATATTTGCCATAGGTGGGTGACCCTTTGCGAATATCTACTGCAACATCGATCACCTTTCCCTTTATCACACGGACCAATTTACTCTGTGCGTGTGGGGCTTTTTGGAAGTGGAGACCTCTCAAAACACCATATTTCGAGAAACTTTGATTGTCTTGAATAAATGTTGTTTTACAAACTTTCGCCTCAAATTCTCGTTGCGAGAATGACTCATAGAAGTAACCTCTTTCGTCACCTAAGACTCGTGGTTCGATAATTACAACCCCTTCGATATCTGTCTTAACAACCTCCATTATTTTGATATTTTTAGTTCGTCAACAACCTTCAATAGATATTGACCATATTGATTTTTAATCATTGGTTGCGCAAGGGCTCTCATCTTCTCCTCCGAGATCCACCCTTGACGATAGGCGATACCCTCCAAGCACGCAATCTTCAACCCTTGACGCTTCTCGATAACCTCCACAAAGGTCGAAGCCTCCGACAAAGAGTCGTGTGTACCTGTGTCGAGCCACGCAAAACCACGCCCCAAAGTTTGAACCTTTAGCTCTCCATCGTTTAGGAACGCTTGATTTACGGTGGTGATCTCTAGCTCACCACGTGGAGATGGTTTGATGTTTTTAGCAATCTCAACCACTTTGTTAGGATAGAAATACAAACCAACAACAGCGTAGTTTGATTTCGGGCTTTGGGGTTTCTCCTCGATTGACAAGCAATTACCATCTTTGTCGAACTCTGCGACACCGTAACGCTCAGGATCGGCTACCCAATATCCAAAAACAGTAGCTTTATTATCCACTTCAGCTGCTCTCACCGACTCAGCAAGAGCCGCAGAAAACCCACTACCATAGAATATGTTATCACCCAAAACAAGACACGCAGAGTCATCCCCAATAAACTCCTCTCCGATGATAAATGCCTGCGCCAATCCATCCGGAGATGGCTGCTCAGCATAGGTGAAATCAACTCCATAATCCGAACCATCCCCCAAAAGTCGCTTAAAGCCCGGCAGATCCTGTGGGGTTGAAATAACCAAGATCTCACGAATACCAGCCAACATCAACACCGATATTGGATAGTACACCATAGGCTTGTCATATATGGGGAGTAACTGCTTGCTAACCCCTTTCGTGATAGGATATAGGCGTGTGCCCGACCCTCCTGCGAGTACAATTCCTTTCATTTAATAATCCATAATGTATTATATACTCAAAAGCGAAAAAACAACCTTCACTCTCTAAACAAAAGTAAAAGTTGCCATATTCCGCTGTAAATGTAGTGAAAAAATATTGGAACACAAACATTATTTTCTGCTTGTTTAGAAACTTCTCAATTAAATATCTATTTTTATTGGAGTATTAACTCTAAAAAATATTAATAATTCGAGAAATTTTATGTAAGTTTGCAGCAATATAAGAACAGTTATTATGGATACAACCCAACTAAAGAGAGAGATTGAGAGACTTAAACGCGAAAAGCGTTGTACGATATTAGCCCACTATTATACCCGAAGTGAGGTGCAGGAGGTAGCTGACTTCGTAGGTGATTCGTTAGCCTTGGCACGCATCGCACAGACGACAGATGCCGACGTGATACTCTTTGCCGGTGTTAACTTTATGGCAGAGACAGCGAAGATCCTCTCACCTCAGAAGATGGTACTTCTTCCCGACGTAGAGGCGGGATGCTCTCTCGCAGACTCGTGCAAGAGCGAGGACCTACGACGTTTCAAAGAGTCACACCCCGACCACTTGATTGTCTCATATGTAAATACAACTGCCGAGGTAAAGGCATTGACCGATATTGTCTGTACATCTAGCAACGCAATAGAGGTTGTTAACTCACTCCCCGCCGATGCAAAGATCCTATTTGGACCAGATCGAAATTTAGGCGGATATGTAAAGAGCGTTACAGGTCGTGAGAATATGGATATTTGGGATGGTGCGTGCCACGTTCACGACCGTTTCTCTATAGAGAGACTCCTAGAACTAAAGAGCGAACACCCCGAAGCAAAAGTGTTGGTGCATCCAGAGTGTAAACGCCCAATACAACTTCTCGCTGATGAGGTCGGGTCGACAGCAGCACTACTTAACTATGTTAAAAATAGCGGATACAACCAATTTATTGTTGTGACAGAACCCGGCATACTCTTTGAGATGCAGAAAACAGAGGGTAAGGAGTTCTTTGTAGTTCCTCCAGATGATAGCACCTGCGCTTGTAACGACTGTAGCTATATGAAATTGGTTACTCTCGAAAAGATTTACAACTCGCTTCTAAATGACACACATCAAGTTGAAGTTGCCGAGGAGGTAAGAGCTGCTGCGGAGAAGTCGATCATTCGAATGATTGAACTACCTCTATAACACATTAATTCTTTTACAAAGATGAACTTTCAAGAGATCTACAAAAACGATATATTCGCAACCGAAAATGGCATTACGCTTGAAGAGTTGAATGACACCCACTCCATAATGAGTGTAAAGGTCGAGCACAAACATCTAAATGGCGGATCTACAGCACACGGTGGCTTAATATTCCTACTTTGCGATATTGCGATGGCGGCGATGGCAAATCATCGTCAGCCACTCTCGGTATCTATACAATCAGATATCAGATTCCTTGCAGCAGCATTCGAAGGTGACATCTTGACAGCTGAAGCCGTCGAGGTTTTTGGGCGCAAGAAACTATACAATAGTCGAGTCTCTGTCACAAATCAAAACGGAGATCTGATCGCTGTAGCGGAGGGTATGTTCCACTCGAAACGCCTTCCCAACGGTTAATAATAAAACAACAGCTTCCTCGAAACACTATAAATGAGGCTGACTAACACAGACACTCTGTTTAGTCAGCCTCATTTAATTGGATGCTATATGACAAAAAAAAATGAGGAGTGATTCATAGAGAGCATCCACACGTTCGACCACAAAAAAACCAACCTCACCAAGATACTCTCTATAGAACCACTCTCTCACCGACTTCGCAACAACAATCGAAGTCTCAACCAACAACTAACAATTACCACTGAGGGTAACCATTCGGGGTAACCACTCCCCTACTTAAAAACAATTAACTAACCTAAATATAATTCAACAACTATTTCAAATTCTCAGGTATAATAGGCATTGCGCCGTGCTGAGTACATATGTAAGCCGAGACTCTAACAGCCTTCATATGTGCCTCTTTGACGCTCTCGCCGCTCAATAGCGATGAGATAAATGTTGCGGTAAATGAATCGCCCGCTCCAACAGTGTCGGCAACCTGAACCTTCGGTGTTGCCACGAACGATACGTTACCCGGCGTAAACACATAACTACCATTTACACCACACGTAAGGATCAACATCTCCAATTTATACTTCGCCAACAAGATCCAACACTTATCCTGCAAATCAATACCGGGGTAACCGAACATACGACTTATAGCAACCAACTCCTCATCGTTTATCTTGAGGATATTACACCTCTCCATCGACTTACAAATTGTCTCTCTGGTATAGAACCCTTGACGCAAGTTGATATCAAATATCTTATAACGCTCTCCATCGTCGGGCATTGCATCCAAAAACTTTTCGATAGTCTCACGAGTAACAATGTTTCTCTGTGCTAGTGACCCAAATGTAACCGCCAAAGTCTGCTGAGCCAACTCTTCGAGTTTTGTGGTAAATGGGATGTTATCCCACGCCACATTCTCCTTAATATAGTAGATCGGCACTCCATTATCATCGAGCGTCACCTGAACGCTTCCCGTAGGGTATGCTACACGCTCTACATATTTGTCGAGACCTTTCTCTCGTATGTTATCGACAATCTCGTCGCCCAACTTATCGCTACCAACTGCACTAACAACCGCACTCTTGTAACCAAACTGTGATGCGTGATAGGCAAAATTACCCGGAGCGCCACCGATCTTCTTTCCATCGGGCAAAATATCCCACAATAGCTCTCCTACTCCTACAATATATCCACTCTTCATATCGCTATATTATTTAATTATTCTCCTCAATTCTCGAACCCCATAGGGCGTAATACAAAATCACCAACTCACATCCAACAACAATCAACCAAGTCCATTGCCACGAACCAAGACTATCAGCAAGCGTTCCCTGAATGAGTGGAAAAACAGCACCACCAAAGACTCCCATCATAAAGACTCCCGAAGCTTTCGAAGTATACTCGCCTAGCCCCTTTACCGCCAAGGTAAAGATCGCACCCCACATTATCGAGTGACACAGACCAACGGCTACCAAGACCCACATATTGTTTAGAAGTATCGCTATTAGCGTAAGTATTATCGCCGAGACAGCTGTAAAAATTAGCTGCCTACGCTCAGTAATGTTGTTAACAAAACTCGACAAAATTCGTCCTACCATCAAACCTCCCCAATAGAGTGTTGCAAGCAGAGCTGGTATACCGAGTTCCAACCCCCAAAGCGTCACGTTGTCGCGTCCAAAGAAACTAAGACCATCGCCGCTCGCCAAGAGCTCCATTGCGTGAAGATTTACATTCACTCCAATCGAAACCTCAGCTCCTACGTAGAAGAATATCGCAACAACGCCCAACTTCAAATGGCGAAATGACCAGATACTACGCTGTGTAGAAGATTTATCGCTACTATACGTACCCTCGATGTTAGGCAACTTCAGACGATAGGTCACCACCGCAACGATCGAGATCACAAGAGCCATCAAAACAAACGGCAATAGTAACTGTGATGACTCAACACTCGCCATCGAAACTCCAGCGAACATCACTCCCGTCACAAAAAACGGAGCAATAGTCGTACCGAAAGAGTTTATCGCACAGACAATACTCATTCTCTGTACAGGCTGCGTGTTAGGCAGATTGTACGACGCAACATATGGATTGATAACAACCTGCAAAATTGCAGCCGATGTACCCATAAGATACGAACCAATAAGAAATACAAAGAACCCGTAGGGGATATAATCACCCTTAATATCAACTCCCGAACCACCCATATAGGTTGCCATCGCAGAGGCTATCAGATAGAACAATAGTGCTGCCACCATAATCCCCAAAGCTCTCATAAGAGTTGTTTTGTAACCGTGGGCATCTATCCATTGCCCACCTCTAGAGCTATTTATCAAATACCCCAAGAAGAAAAAGAATGGGATAAGTGTAATCAACGTATTGCGGAGTGTCTCTACCTCTGAGAGGAATGCCACCTGAAGTGGTCCTTGGAACTGACCATTTACAGTAGTTAGGAATCCTACGATGAAGTAGATGAACGTGAGTATTGCGAATGGACCTAGTCCATAGTTATTCTCGCTTTTCATCGTTGTGCCCTCCTTACTTTATGAACGACTTCAATGTCTCCATTGCGCCACTCGACTTGATCTGCTCAACGAAATTTATATATTGTGAAACAAATTGCTCATACCCTGCGAGATTTACCCCTACAAATGGTGAAGCAGAAAGGAACGCCATTGCATCGTCACTCGCCACAAGAGCTAGGTCAGCCTCTGTAATCTGTGGCTCAAAGATATCAAATGCAACACTGTTGTCATCTGTACGATACTTCAAATAGTGGCGATATGCAGCGATTAGATATGCAATACGGATCATATTGTCGCTATTTGAGACCATCTTCTTCGCGATAGGCATTACGTATACTGGGAACTTCGACGCTCCGTCACCACAAAGACGGCTAATCTGATCGCTCACGGCACTATTTGCAAAACGCTCGATAAGTGTCTTTTTGTAGAGTGTAAGATCTGTATTCTTTGGCGCTGGCACATATGGTGTAGCATCGAGATCCATAAACTCCGACACGAATTGAATAATCTTCTCATCGCGCATTGCGTCGTCAACCTTACGGTATCCGCTCAAAAGTGATGGATATGAGAGCAGTGTGTGCGAAGCGTTGAGCAAACTCAACTTCATATTCTCGAATGGAGCAACATCATCTGTAAACTCTACTCCAACACTCTCCCAAGCTGGGCGACCCGCTGCGAACTTATCCTCAACAACCCACTGAATGTAATCCTCGCAATATACTGGTGCTCCATCATACTCCTCCAACGTCTCATTGATTCTAACGATGTCTGCCTCTGTTGTTGCAGGCGTAATTCTGTCGACCATTGAGTTTGGGAATGTTACATTTGCCTCAACCCACGCTGCCAACTCGGCATCTTGACGCTGGAAGAACTCCGTGAATACTCTCTTACAAGTATCTCCATTGTGCTGCAAGTTGTCACACGAAAGAATTGTTATTGCCCCTGCACCTGCTGCGATACGACGACGAAGTCCCTCTGCAACGATTCCAAATACACTCTTTGGAGAGCTTGGGTTAACTAAATCCGCATCGACGATTGGATTGTCTAAGTTGTAACCACCCTCAGTGATTGTCATTGTGATGATCTTGATCTCTGGATTAGCAACCTTCTCGATAATTGGCTCTACATCCTCACCGCTCCAAAGCAACTCAACGAGTGAACCGATCCACTCTGTTTGATTAACACCATCGCGACCACACACTGTCAATGAGTAGATACCCTCTTGATCGCTTAGCTTCTTGTATAACTTCTCATCTTGTGGCATCAACATCGCTCCACAAACTCCCCAACCCGACTGTGACGCATCGCTCAGCAGCTTGTTGGTATATGACTCTAGGTGTGCGCGGTGGAAATTTCCTACTCCGAAATGAAGAATGCCCGACTTAATAGACTCTCTGTTGTAGTTCAAATTTGAAGTTCTCATAATTTTATGTTTTAATAGTTTTAACTGGTTTGTATTGCAAATATATACCCTCAGATCCTCAAAAAAAAGAGTATTTGCTTCATTTACGGGTGAGAACGATTGCGGGAACGTTTCCAAAATCTGCAATCGTTCCCACATTCATTTTTTTTATCAAAATAAATTGTTATATTTGCATAAACCTCAACACTAACCATACCATAGACGCTATGAAACGACGAATTACCATAAAAGATATCGCCGAACACTTGACAATATCAGTATCAACAGTGTCGCGCGCAATGACCGACGACAAAAATATCCGCCAAGAGACCAAAGATAAAGTCCTTGCCGCTGCCGCAGAATTGGGTTATCGCCCCAACCCCGTAGCTACAAACCTCAAATATGGACGAACAAACACCGTCGGAGTAATCGTTCCCGAGATGATTACTCCATATGCAGCACAGGTTATAGGGGGCATTCAATCTGTTCTGTATGGGTTGGGAATAAAGGTTATCATCGCTGAGTCGCACGAGTCGTGGGAGAGCGAACGCGACAAACTAAAGACTATGGAGAAGTTTATGGTCGATGGGATCATCGTGAGCCTCTGCGACTATAAACGCAACCTCGACGAGTACCAAAGATTACAGGAAGCGGGTATGCCAATGGTCTTCTTCGATCGCATACCCCACGAGATGAATGTTTCGCAGGTTGTCGTTGACGACTACATAAAATCATTCTTCCTTATCGAACACCTCATAAGAAGCGGTCGTAAACGTATCGTGTTGATCCAAGGTCCAGACTATATATATAACTCTGTAGAACGTGCACGCGGATATCGCGACGCACTCAAAAAATTTGATGTCGCATATGACCCTCAACTAGTACTCTCGTGTGGTGTAACTTTTGACGATGGTGCGGATGCTGCCGACAGATTGATCGACAACGGTATTCAGTTCGACGCAATCTTCGCCTTCACCGACACCATAGCGATCGGAGCAATGAATCATCTTCGTGACAAAGGGTGGAAAATCCCCGAAGAGATTGCTGTAGCGAGTTTCTCCGGAACAGTCCTATCGACAATCGTCCACCCTCAACTCACATCAATCGAACCACCACTACGCGACATCGGTATTGAATCGGCAAAACTCATTATGGAGAAGATCAAGGACCACGACTCCCCCACTCGCTCCATTGTCCTCGACGCCCAGATCCGACTACGTGCTTCAACCGAGGTGTAAATTATTTCTAAAAGACCACACAAATTCCGCGTGTGGTCTTTTAGTATCCCCCCACCGTACGATGGTAATATGATAGTGCAACTTGATAGTTATACTCCGAGTTAATGGCATTAGTATAGATCTGAATCCAACTAATCTGCGCCTGCATAAGCTCTACTATCGAAACCTCTCCCTCATTATAAGCATAGGTGCTTATCTCAAGATTCTCGCTCGCAATCTCCAACGATCTTGCTGCGGTCATCATCTGTGCTCGACTCTCGGTGAGCGTCACCCAAGCATTACTCTCCTCTTTTGTTATCGAGTCGAGGAGTATTGCACTATTGACACGACTCTGCTGCTCCGACATTCGCGACATTGCAACTGCTTTACGACGCTCCGAAAAGTGATAAATAGGGACCGATAGAGCCACATAGAGCGATCCGTTTAATCTCGACTGGTTAAATAGGTTCGCATTTATCTCTCGCCACGACCCCGTTACTCCTCCCGTTATTTGAGGGTTATACGCCCCACGTGTGGCACGCGTCGAAGCCTCGGCAACCTGCTCCGACAGTTTGACAGCTGCATAGTCGGGACGCCTCTCGACGACCTGTGCAAGGGGTATTCGCATAGGCGTAGAGCTTACCTCGGATGAGAATTTAATCAATGTCACACTATCCGCCATTGAGACACCTCTCAATATATTGAGGTTATGTTGAGCAACGAGACGAGACTTATCTGCCGAAATAAGTTCATACTCCGCCTCACTCAACCGCGAAGCGATCATCAACAGATCACTCTTGGCAACATAACCCTCCGCAAAACGCCACTCAATAACCTCCATCTCTCGTTTTATGAGCTCCACATATTGACTCATTGCGCTGTAATATCGCCCCATAGCCCAAAGATTCCAATAGGCATAATCTGCTGCGTAGTCAATCTCTAAGCGTGTATAGTCGGCATCCTCGCGTGCAATTTGACTCGACAACTTTGCCTGCTCCACATTGGCTCTCACCACCCCACCACCATACAGAGTCTGAACAATCTGAGGCTCTACATATGATCCCCAATCCTGCTCACCTCCAATACGTCGAAAATTATAGACAAACTGCCCCGTCGCAGAGAGATTCGGCAGATATGATGTTCGTTCATACGCCACCTTCTCATCCGCCTTTTCGATTGTCAGTGCGCTATTTTTAAGATCCCAGCTATATGCAGCCACCTGTTCACGATACACTTCGGGGGTGAGCTGCGCCCATAGAGGGTGCAAAGTGACAGCAAATAGAATGATAAATAGATACCTCATAGTTTCTCAAATTTTATGTTGTAGAAAATAGCGTAGCAGGCTGGAAGAACGAAAAACGTAAGCAGTGTAGCCACCACTAATCCCCCCATAATAGTAGCTGCCATCGCCCCAAAGAGAGAGTCAAACAATAGTGGTATCATTCCCAAAATCGTAGTCCCCGACGCCATTGCAACAGGAACAATACGACTTCTTGTAGCCGACAAGAGAGCCTCCGCAGGTGCAACACCCTCTTGACGGAGCTGAGCAATCTGTGCAACCAAAACGACACCATTTTTAATATTCATACCGATGAGCCCCAGCATACCTAACAAAGCAAAAAAGTTGAACATCTTCCCCGTAACCCAAAGCCCAAATACCACTCCAATAAATATCAAAGGAATCATTAGCAATATAACAACAGGTTCACGATAAGACCCAAACAACACCAACAACGTTATAAAAATCAACACAATCGTCAACGGGAAGTTCTTAGCCAACGCCTCATTAGACTCCGCTTGAGACTCCTCCTCGCCAAACACCTTTAGAGCATACCCATCGGGGATAACGATATTTCGACTCACCGAATCCAAAATTTCACTATATAACTCTTTGGTGTTGACTCCTCGATCGGGATCACACTGCGCTTTCATCACACGTTGTCGATTATATCGACGAATCATCGAGAGGCTATAGCTGAGTTCAAAACCCGATGTTGCCTGCTCCACCGCGAACAATCTTCCCGACGGTGAAAAGATCGGCAGAGTCTCCATATTTGTTAAGTTATAGCTACTCAGATCTACATCTCTCATCAAGATGGGCATAAATTGATCCCCCTCTCGATACTCACCGAGCGTATATCCCGTAGTTGCCACGGTCAACCCCTGAGCGAGGTCGCTCCTCGACACACCAATACGACCACCCTTCATCTGCGAGTAGATAGGTTGCCACGTAGGTATTCTGTTTCCCCAACTATTACGGACATTTATAGCTTTGGGATTACGCCACATAATCCTCTCTGCTTGGCGCGTTAACCATATCAACGTATCAACATTCTCGCCAATAAATCCCATCTCGATAGAGGCATCTGGCACTGGCGAGAGCTTAAACAACGAGGATCGCAACCACACATCGGGAAAGGAGTCTCGCACATAATAACTAAAGCGCCGCTCCACCTCAGCCGTCTGGTCGCTATTTTCGAGCTCTATCAAGACGTTACCAAAGTTGGGCATAAGTGCCATCGAACTACTAGCAAGATAGTACCGAGGAGGTGTTCCACCGACTGTTATAGATACATTGCGCACCTCTGACTGTCGCTCCAACCACTCTTCGATATCAATCATCGTCTGCTCCGTAGCCTCTATATTATACCCTTCGGGCAGAACTACGTCAGCCCTAAAGTATGGTTTGTCGAGCGACGGGAAAAAATCCTGTGGCATACGCTCCATTATCTGCCCCGCCCCAACGAGCAACAGTAGAGATACCACGACAACCCACCATCTATTACGAAGCAAAACAAGAAGCGTTCGATCGAACCAGCGATAGAATGGGGTATCATATTGTGGTTTGTCGGAGCTCTGCTCACGCAACAGAAACAGACCAAACAACGGAGTCTGAATAAGAGCCAACACCCAACTCATAAGCAGTGATATTGCCAACACCACAAATAGAGGTTTCACAATCTCTGCCACCGCCGATGGTGCTAAATAAAGAGGCAGAAACGAGAATATTGCGATCAACGTAGCCCCCAAAAGACTCCATTTCGGGGCATCCGCCCCCGCTACAACAGCCTCGCGTCTTTCGACACCCCTAGCTATAGCATTCTGCGCATTATCCACCACCACAATAGCGTTATCCACCAACATACCCATTGCGATAATAAATCCAGCCAACGACGTTCTGTTGAGCCCCTCCCCCACGAATAACATAATAAGGAGTGTTGCCCCAATCGAAAAGATCAACGACGACCCAATCAAAACACCTGCACGAAACCCCATTACAACCATTATAACCACAATTACGATTGCTATGGAGCTAATCAAATTGAGCAAAAACGTATTTGTAGCCTCCTGCGCAATCCTATCCTCGGGATACAAAACCTCCAAGTTTATACCCACCGGCATACTCCTCTCAAGCGCAACCAACACACGCGAGATCATACGCCCCGTAGCGACTACATCTCGATCCCCCTCCGTAGAGACTCCAATTCCTATTGCACGCCGACCATTCACTCTCATTAAAGATGAGGGAGGTGAGGCATATCCCCTCTCTACGTTTGCGATATCCCCCAACCGATACTGCTTTCCATCACTCGATATTAATAGCTGATCCGCTATGTCACGCAACGACTGATAACTACCCTGCTCCAAGATCTTTATGCGCATCTCGCCAGCCTGTTTCTCTCCACTACTGATGACACTATTTTGACGTGCTATTGTGTTTATTATAGCCTCTGGACGTATCGAAAAATTGGAGAGCTGCGACAGTGAAACGTCAACATTTACCACCGGAGACTGCTCCCCATAGAGCGAAACTTTCTGCACACCATCCACACTAACAACTGCCGTTTTGATACGCTGCGCCCAATCGCGAAGCTCCGTAAACGAAAAACCATCACTCGCCGAGAGAGCATAATAGATACCATACACATCCCCAAAATCATCACTCACAACAATGTTTGATGCTCCACTGGGCAGACGCGGCTCAATATTTAGACTCTTTCGACGCAGCTCATCCCACATCTGCGGTATCTCCTCCGGAGGAGTTGCTGGATCTAGCTCCACGAGGATTTTGGAGAGTCCATATTGGGAATCAGATGTGATCTTATAGATTCGTCGCATACTCTGAATCTCTCGCTCAATAGGCTCTGTTATGAGCATCTCGACCTCTTGGGGTGTCGCCCCCGGGTAGCTACAAATGATGGAGGCACTCTTAATCACAAATGTAGAGTCCTCCTTCTTCCCAAGATGGAGAAACCCATAAACCCCACCAAGCAGAAACAAAAACAGTACAAACCACGTGAGATTACGACTCCGCAGTGCATATTCGGGTAGTGATCTCATCGCTTCTCTAATATCTTTACACGTTGATTACTCTCTAACTGGTACACTCCTGCCGTAACAACTCTCTCGCCACTCTCAACACCCTTCGCAACAATAACAGAGCTCTGACCCGTAGGTGCTTCGAGCTCCACGGGGCGTAACTCCACCCTATCCAAAGAGTCGACAACCCAAACATATGTACCACCAGCCGTTGGCGAAAAAATAGAGGATAGAGGTAACACAACCGCCCCTCTATCAGATTGAGGTGTTATCATTGTAATGGTACACGACATACCCGAACTAATTGGATATTTGGTGGGGTCTGTATTCTCTATCTCCAGCGAAACGGGAAAACCCGACGCATCGGAAGATGTACGCGCATACTCCGTAACCTTTGCGTCGAAACTTACTTTGGGAAGATTGTCGAATCGAACACGAAATCGAGTTAAGGGACTCTCCATCGCCAACAACGAACTCTCAGGTAGAGTAAACTCCACCTTTGTAGTCGTCGGAGATACAATCCTCACAACAGCCTCACCAGCCTGCACTCGCTGAAAGTCGTCAACAAAGACCCTCTCAACAAGAGCCCGAAAAGGTGCCTCGATAGTTGTCTCCTGCAACATTTCTCGACTATTGTCGTATACCGACTTTGCTGTCATATATGATGACTCCAACCGCTCAACCTCCTGTTGCGACACCGCCTCGTGGGTGAGGAGTCTGCGCGCCCTGTCGTAGCTCGACTTTGCCTGCTCATAATTCGATCTATCGGAGATAAGCTGTAGCTCCACATCGCGAGGGTCGATTCTCGACAACAGCGCACCTCGCTCAACAAACTCACCCGTCACAACGGGTGTCTCCAAAATCTGCCCCGATATCTTAAAGGCGAGATTCACCGCCATCATCGGTGTCGACAGACCTGCAAAATCACGCTCCACATACTCCGATGTCGCTGCCACCACACTCTTTACCGGGCGCAACGCTGCGGAGCTACCTCGCTCACTCGTTGCACCACCCGCACACGACCCCAAAAGTAGTGCGCAGATTATTAGCTCTCTATTCATACAAAAAAAGTTGATTTCCCACCATTGAGAAATCAACTTTTGTACCAAAGATCATCTAGAGCGCCCTTATATATCGCGACAATTTCGCTTATCTATAATTATACCGTCACAAAGAGACATCACACCATAACTCGCCCGAAGAGCTGTCTTCATCGTAGTAGGGTCAATATTATAACACTCCACACCCATATATTTACCACTTGGGTTGATAAATCGAGGTGTAACAAATATCACTCTCTCTCCTCTCTCTTCCGCACTCTTTATTAGGCGACGGAAATTATCTCTACACTTTTCATCAACCCGGTTGAAAGAATCTACAAACAAAATATGAAGTATACCCTTCGTCTCAAGTATCTCATCGGTACAGAGATCTCCATTACGACGTCGTATCGAGAACTCCCCAACTAACGCCCTAATATCTGGTTTGTCATCCTCCACAATAGTCTCTACCCACTCCCACTTCGACTCATCGTGCCACGCCTTATCCTTAAAGTCGAAGTGACGTAATCGTCCACTTTTCTTATTTTTATATACTAGAGTCACCCTCGTGTCATCATTCTTTGCACTCTTCGCCTCGCGAATAGCCTCAGGGAGGTTGACACCTATTTTATATGGTAGGTAGTCGATCAAAGGCAGGTGTAGATAACAATATGTCGGAAGCCCCATAGCGAACAGAAAGAAGGTTGCCGCCAACATCAACTCAGCCCTCTTGAAGAGAAATATCTTGTCGGGACGATATCTCCAAAAGACAATAAACGCCATTGGTAGCAGAGTCAAATTCTTAAAGAATGTTTGCCAAGGTGTAAGTTTTAGAGCCTCACCAAAGCAACCACAATCCTCAACAGGCAGCACCGTAGCACTCAACAAAGCCACAACTGTAAAAATCGACATCGAGAGAAGAGCAAATATAGAGACAAAGCGAATACGCACCTTAAATGTCAACATACACCCCATCATCAACTCCGCACCACACAACCATATAGAGACCCCAATGCTCCAAGGAATAAGAGCCTCCCAACCATAGATTGCCAAGTACTCCTCGACCTTTATCATCGTTCCCCACGGATCAATAGCCTTCACAAACCCCGAGACGATGAATACAAGACCCATCGTCGTACGACATATGTGAGCTATGTTCTTTAGTGCTCTACTCTGCTCTGCCCTCTGCGACATCTATACTATTTTTGAAGAGTGGGTAATAACGCCTCTTGAATCTTTGCGAATATATTTTGTGGAGTCTCCATGGCTCCCGACTCCGAAGAGCAATTGATAATATTTAAGGTCTCATCAATCTCCGCGGCCGACAAGTATACCTGACGAACCTGCTGCTGAAGATCGAGCGACGACTCGTGAATATCCTTTTTACCCTGCAAATAGTCGCGATCAGCGCCATCACGCTGCTCCTCCAACTTACGTTTGGTAAATGCAAAAGGCACATCCAAGAAGAATGATATATCGGGACGAGGTATGCCGAAATGGTTATACTCCAGATCCAAAATCCACTGCGACAACTCTTTGCGACCCTCTTCGTCGGCAATCTTACCACACTGATAACCCACATTCGAATAGACGTAGCGATCCAAAATAACAACCTTCCCGCTCTCCATCCAACCACGAAGCATCGCAGCTGCGTCGGCACGATCTCCCGCATAGAGCAACGCCACGAGATATGGGTTCACCTCCGAGAGTGCCCCCAACTCACCACGCAAAAACCGCGCTATAAGATCTCCATATATTGGGGCATCAAAACGAGGAAAGTGGAGATACTCACTCTCCACACCCATCTCGCGAAACATATTTCGAAGGAGCTCTATTTGGGTTGACTTACCTGCTCCATCCAACCCCTCAAGGACGATTAACATTATTATCTTAACATTTTGACAGCACGATCGACCCCTGCAACGAGGGCATCAATATCCTCCATCGTATTATACATACCGAGTGACGCACGACACATACCCTTCACTCCGAAGTGTGCCATAGTCGGCTCAGCACAGTGTTGCCCCGTGCGGATCGCAACACCCAACTTATCGAGAATCATACCCAAATCATAGGGGTGTACACCCTCTACATTAAACGAAGCGATACCACACTTGTTATCCTGCGTTCCATATATTCTCAATCCATCTATCTGCAAAAGTCGCTCGCTCATATTCCGAAGCAACTCCTGCTCATATCTCTCTATCTGCTCGGGATCAAACTGCTCTACATAGCGTATCGCCTCTGCCAGTCCTATTGCTCCGATATAGTTAGCTGTACCAGCTTCAAATCGCAACGGAAGTGGAGCGTACGTAGTCTTTTCAAACGACACACGATCGACCATATCACCACCTGCCAAGAATGGAGGAATCGACTCCAACACCTCACGACGCCCATACAAGACACCAATGCCGGTAGGACCATATAGTTTATGACCCGAGAATGCGTAAAAATCACACCCCAGTTCCGAAACATTCACCCCTCCGTGAACAACTCCCTGACACCCATCGACCATCGTCACAACACCTGCTGCACGCGCCTTCTCAACAATCAACTTCAAGTCGGGACGCGTACCCAACGTATTAGATGCCTGTGTCACCGCGATCAGTTTCGTTCGATCATCCATCAGATCATCCAACCTCTCGATCATCAAACGTCCCTCATCATCGAATGGCAAAACTCGAAGTTCCGCCCCCTTACGCCCTGCGATCAACTGCCAAGGGACGATATTCGAGTGGTGCTCCATCTCCGAGATTATGATATTGTCGCCACTCTTGAGATTACTCTCACCCCAACTATATGCAACTGTATTAATCGCCGCTGTAGCCCCTGCCGTAAAGACAATCTCCTCCTTATGCTCCGCACCAATGTGACGTCGAACCGACTCTCGGGCATCCTCATATAAAGCCGTGGTCTCCTGTGAAAGGAAGTGCACACCTCGATGTATATTTGCGTTCAACTCCGTATGGAGCTGATTCACTCTATCAATAACACATTGAGGTTTCTGTGCCGTTGCACCACTATCCAAATAGGTTAATGGTTTCCCATACACCTCACGACCCAAAATCGGGAAATCTCCTCGTATCTGCTCTATACCTCTCATACTCTCCACCTCTCTCTTTTTATAATTCACCCAAACGCTCACGTACCATCTGCGACAGCCCCTCACACAACCCCTCAATAGAGCATCGCTGAGTCACCTCAGAGACAAATCCATCAAGTTGAAGTTTTCGAGCCTGCTCCTCACTCAAACCACGCTGCATCATATAATATATCGCCTCCTGATTCATCTGCCCAACAGTTGCCCCGTGCGAACACTTCACATCGTCGGCATAGATCTCCAGCTGAGGCTCAGCAACAATTCGTGCCATTGGACTCAACTGCACATTACGACTACTCTGCTCCGCCAATGTACGCTGTGCATCCTGCGCCACATAAACCAACCCGTGAAACTCTCCTGTCGAGCTACCCGACGCCACACACTTCGAGAGCGAGCGACTCGAACAATCCGACACATTATGCGACAGACGTAGATCCATCACCACCTTATCCTCACCCGTTGCAAGTTGCAAAATGTTGACCTCCGACTCAGCACCTCGACCATCCAAATTAACAATACATCGAACACTCGACTTTGCGATCTGCAATATCGTAGAGTGAAGTTTCGATGAGTCACCCTGCGTGATCTCAACATCGCTCTCCGCACCGTCGAACAACACCTCCAACAGATTCAAACTCGATCCAGCAGCTATGTTAATCTTCACCGAACCACTCTCTGCTCCACGAACAATGATAAGCTGTGTCGCTCTACTCATAGCCGAACTCTCCACAGAGAGCGTCGTTGGATCTATTGCAACCTGTAAGAGCCCCGAAGTTGAGTCATCAAGCGTCAAAACACCATCACTCACCCTCCTAAGATCTTGAGTCTCTAAATATTTGAGAAATCTCTCCATCACCACTACTCCTTAATATCTGAAATCAACCAATCGTAACCCTCCTCCTCAAGCTTTAGTGCCAAAGACTTATCTCCCGAGTAAATGATGCGTCCTTTATAGAGAACGTGTACAAAATCGGGAACGATGTAGTCCAACAGACGCTGATAGTGAGTAATTACTACAGTTGCATTATCTTCGCGTTTGAGCTTTGTAACACCCGTCGCAACAATTCTAAGAGCGTCGATGTCGAGTCCACTATCTGTCTCATCCAAGATTGCAAGTTTAGGCTCTAGCATAGCCATCTGGAAGATCTCATTCTTCTTCTTCTCGCCACCCGAGAACCCCTCATTAACCGAACGAGATGTAAGTTTCGAATCTAGCTCTACGACCTTACCCTTCTCGCGCATTAACTTCAAGAATTCACCCGATCCAAGAGGCTCCTCGCCACGATATTTACGCTGCTCATTGACTGCGATCTTCATAAAACTCGCCATCGAGACACCCGGTATCTCAACAGGGTATTGAAATCCCAAGAAAAACCCGGCACGAGCTCTATTCTCGATCGACATCGACAATAGATCTTGCCCCATAAACTCGGCACTACCCTCCGTAACAGTGAACTTAGTGTTACCCGCCAAGACACTAGCCAACGTACTCTTACCCGAACCATTTGGACCCATTATGGCGTGTACCTCACCAGCCTTCACCTCGAAGTTTATACCCTTCAATATCTCTTTGTCGCCAACTGTGGCGTGTAGATTCTTTACACTTAACATATCTTTATCTCCTTTTTTATCAACTAACCAACACTACCCTCAAGGCTTAGCGCCAACAACTTCTGAGCCTCCACCGCAAACTCCATAGGCAGCTTCGACAACACCTCCTTAGCATATCCATTAACAATCACACCAACAGCATCCTCACTCGACAAACCACGCTGATTACAGTAGAATAGCTGATCCTCCGAGATTTTAGAGGTTGTTGCCTCGTGCTCCAAAACAGATGTTGTATTATAATTCTCAATGACTGGGAACGTGTGAGCTCCACACTTGTCGCCAATCAACAGTGAGTCACACTGCGAATAGTTACGCGACTGCTCCGCCCCCTTAGCAACCTTAACCAAACCTCGATATGAATTTTGGCTACGTCCCGCAGAGATACCCTTCGATATGATATGAGAGCGTGTATTACGTCCAATATGGATCATCTTGGTACCGGTGTCCGCCTGCTGATAGTTGTTCGTCATCGCGACCGAGTAGAACTCTCCTATCGAGTCATCACCCAACAACACACAACTTGGATATTTCCACGTCACAGCCGACCCTGTCTCAACCTGTGTCCACGAGAGTTTCGCCCCCTTGTGACATACACCACGCTTCGTAACGAAGTTATAGACACCACCGACACCATTTTTATCACCCGGATACCAGTTCTGAACCGTAGAGTACTTCACACTCGCATTGTCGCGAACCACAATCTCCACAACTGCGGCGTGCAGTTGGTTCTCATCACGCTGCGGCGCTGTACACCCCTCCAAATAGCTCACATACGAACCCTCATCCGCAACGATCAACGTCCTCTCAAACTGCCCTGTACCCTTAGCATTTATTCTAAAATATGTCGACAACTCCATTGGGCATCGCACACCCTTGGGGATATAGCAGAACGACCCATCCGAAAATACCGCAGCATTGAGTGCAGCATAGTAATTATCACTATGAGGAACAACACTCCCCAAATACTCTTTTATAAGTTCTGGATGCTCCTTGATCGCCTCCGATATCGAACAGAAGATGATCCCCTGCTCCGCCAACGTCTCGCGAAAGGTTGTCTTGACCGACACCGAATCCATCACCGCATCGACTGCAACACCAGCCAACGCCATCTGCTCTTCGAGGGGAATACCCAACTTATCGAATGTGCGCTTTAGTTCAGGGTCTACCTCATCCATCGACGCCAGCTCCTTCTTCTTTTTTGGTGCAGCGTAGTAGCTTATCGCCTGAAAATCTATTGTTGGGATCTCAAGGTGCGCCCACTGAGGATGCTCCAACGTCAACCAATGACGATACGCCGCTAGTCGACGTTCGGTCATCCACTCTGGCTCGCCCTTCTTTTCGGAGATTAGTCGCACCACACTCTCCGAGAGACCCTTCTCAATAATCTCTGTCTCGATATCAGTTGTGAAGCCATACTTATACTCCTGCCCCCCGATATCCTCTATTATCTCTCTATCCTTTCCCTCTGACATTTCATCCGCAATATTAAATAGTCACACCACACATTCGGTGGTAACATAAATTGTGCAAATATATAGATTTTTATTTGTATTTCAAAGCCACGCGACGCGAAACGCACGCAACACACCGTTCGGAGTAAAAAAAGCGGAAAACAAAAATAGGAGAAGACTACACTCGCCCCCTCCTACTCAATTACATAATTATCGACCACACAACAATCGACCCTACTTCTTCTCGTTAGCGTAGAGTTTATTCAACTCCGCTAAAACAATCGATGATATGTTTAATGTTGAGTCAGCATCAATAAGTGAAGATGCAGTAAGTATCATTGAGTAACGACCATCTGCATTTACATTTTTTATAGAGCTACGAATAAGCGTCTGCGCTCTATTTGCAAAGACAGTATTCTCCTCATCTAACTCCTGAGCCTGTTTCTGTGTCGCCTTTTGGAACGCCTCAACACGACTCTCGATACTCTGCTGCTCCTTCTGAGCATTAGCTGTTGTGATTAATCCATTTTGATACTTCTGCTGGAGTTGTGTCGCCTCGCTCTGAAGTTTTTGCTCCTTCTGCACCCAGTCACGCTGTGCCGCCTCAGTACGCTGCTGGAGTGGAATCCCCTCCTTTTGATAGATATCACTATCGACCAGAACTCGATCAACATCAACATATACTATCGACGCAGATGTAACAACCCGCTCTGTCACTACAGTAGACGTATTACTATTACTTGTGGGAGCGGTGCACGATGCAAATATAAATGCAAGTGATGCCGCAATAAATATCTTCTTCATAACGTTGAAATTTAATAATATTTTGTTCGTGACACAAAGATATAAAAAAAATCTTTACATTTGTAGTTTACTACGACGAACAGATATTATTTTAATAATAAAGATCATAATTTATGTATGAATATATAACCGGAGGAGTTGCCGAGCTAACCGCAACAAACGCTATTATTGAGGCAGCAGGAGTTGGTTACTTTATAAATATATCACTCAACACCTTTTCGAAACTGGAGGGGGCAGATGACGCCAAACTATATATCCACTATATAGTTCGCGAAGATGCTCAGATCCTATATGGATTTTCGACCAAGGAGGAGCGTGATATATTTAGGTTGTTGATTAGCGTCTCTGGTGTGGGTGGAAATACGGCACGAATGGTGCTGTCGACATATTCACCAGCAGAGCTCAGAGGTATCATCAACACCGAAAATGCCGTTATGCTAAAAAGCGTCAAAGGGTTAGGGTTAAAAACTGCCCAAAAGATAATTGTCGAACTTAGCGGCAAAATGATTGGTCTCGAAGGTGATATTACAGAGGTGACAGCTCCGCAAAGTGGCTCTCAAAGTGAGGCATTAGAGGCTCTTGTGATGTTGGGATTCTCAAAATCACAGTGCCAAAAAGTTGTTGCAGATATAGTAAAATCATCGCCATCGAGCAGCGTAGAAGAGGTGATACGACTAGCTCTTAAGAGACTTTAAGTGGGTTACTTGTTGTTAAGAATGGTTATTTGTTTAGATTTAAGTGCTATAATCCCAAACTATTTTATTACCTTTGTGCGATAATGAGAGAGATATTCAAACATACACTGATCTTCCTCTGCGCTGTAGCTGCGCTGAGCAGTTGCGACGAAAACACGGATGAAAATTACGAGCAGATGGAAGATATCGTATATTTCCTTGAGAACACCCACTCTCCGAAGTTAATTGCGGAGTCTGAGGTGGCATCGGCATTGGACGACAACCCTCCTTTCTACTCCACCTATGGCATATATTCGTTTCGCTACATAAGCACATACTACGACTTGGGACGCGAAGAGCTAGAGGAGATCACAAAAGGGAGTGTCATCACAATATCTTTCGACCTCTATGAGTTTGATGGTAGCGCCATCGACGAAAGTTCGGACCTACCGGCATACTCCAACAGAGCGAGCGACAAAGAGAGACTTGAGGAGGCGGGGTTAAACACCCTACTGTGGGACTTCACACCTCTCGAGGTAAAGATTGGGGATGGGTCTCTATTGTCGGCAATTGAGGAGAATCTCAAAGGGTGTCGACTCGGAGATGAGGTATATATATATGTGACTTATAATATGAGTTATGGAGATGATGTTTTTGGATTGATCGACAAAGAGGCTATGATACGATTTAGCTGTACGATAGAGAGTGTGGAAAATTAAAAAATAAAAGGGAGAGGGAGATACCTCCTAGTTTTTGTGTGATTATGAGATTGAATAATAGATTTATTTTGGTGCTGGCAACAGCTGTTTCTGTAGCTATGAGTACAAGTAGCTGCACGAGTGATAGAAATGAGGTTGAATTAGATTATGAGGCTGTAGAGTTGTTGATGTTAGAGAAGATCATCGAGGCGTTCTACCCCAACACATATTACCAAGATCAAGATGACGGGTTCTATGTACAACCAATTGATATGAGTGCCAAAGAGGGTACACCAACAAATAGTGGTGATGGATATTGGATTCGATACAATATTATGTCGCAGACTCTAGATGGTGACATCACAAATACCCGCAACGCAACAATGGCAAAGCAGTTAGGTTCATTTAACTACAAGACTCGCTACACGCCAGCTATTCAGTTTATCACACTCGATGAGGATACAACAATCGACGTGATAGATTATATGTGTCAGAGCACGGACATTGTTATCGATGGTGAAATAACAAATGTATATGCTGGCAACTCGTTCAATCTATTTGCGCCATCTGGATTGCAGGGGTATTTGGCAAACGGCAGCGGTGGTTACGCTGGACAAACCACAATGAGTACCTCTGAGACTATGATCTGCGAGATTGAGATCACCGAGGTGATGGATAACATTGTCAATGCCGAAAAAGCGTCTGTCGACCAATTTATGGCAGACAATATGGATGGAGACAATGAGTGGGTAATAGTGTCGAAGTTCAAGGAGTACGAAGAAGATGAGGAGGATTACTTCGAGTATGATTACGAAGATGATGGATTCTACGACGACGATGATTATGAGGATGACTACGGCATTGACGACCACGACGATGACCCAGATGAGGAGGACCACTGTATTTATGTATGGGTAAATCAAGGTTATACTCCATCGACAAAGTACAACTTCACCAATCCATACCCATACCAATATCTACCCGACAACTACGAGAATGCAGAGGGATTCGACTATCTAGAGTCTTTGGTTGTTGCGGCACTTGAGGGGTTGGAGTTGGATGAAGATGAGAACTACGCTGACGGCACATTCGAACTCTCAACAGATGAGGATGATGATATAATTGACCCAGAGACATCGGCGAAAATATGGTATATCGCGCGTACTTTGGATGGATTTATAATAGACACCAACATCGAGGAGGTCGAAGATATCGTCTTTGGTACAGAGAGCGGAGGATCTGCAATTTCGTATAACCCAAGCTATAGCGGTTATAGCTATATTGATGCGTGGTACTTTGGTCTTATTGAGTTGAGATATGGTCAGTGGGCTTCGATCCTTACTATGTCACCATACGCATATGGTATTTATGGACAAACTGGTAGTAGCTCCTCAACAGAGATACAGCCATATACCCCACTCCTGTTCAATGTATTCATCCAAAAGAATGAGTAGTTGGTGGTAATTTTATTAATGTGAAGATGAGTAAAAAGAGTAAATTTGAGAGTATAGAGTTGGATGATTTAGGTATGTTGCCAGAGTTGTTAGATGGCAACCACCGCGTCATTCCAATCATTGCAAACGATGATGATATAGTAGAGAGTGTTCAAATACCCGATGAACTACCAATATTGACGCTACGTTCGTCGGTTCTATTCCCCGGTGCTATCACACCTATAACTGTAGGACGTGACAAGAGTATCCTATTGGTTCGCGAGGTGAATGAGAACGGAGGTCTGTTGGGCGCTGTGCTTCAAAAAGATAGCGAAGTAGACGACCCAATGCCAGAGGATATGCACTCGGTTGGAACTGCTGCTCGCATCGTGAAGATTTTGGAGATGCCAAATGGCTCTCTTACGGTGATCCTCAATGGAATAGAGAAGATCCAAGTACTGAATTACATAACTAAAGAACCATACCTAAGGGCTCAGGTTCTGAGGGTTGATGACATACCTGTCGACGAGAACGATGTCCAATATGACGCCATCATTGAGTCTATTCGTGACGTTGCGTTGTCGATCATCAAGATGTCGAATACAATCCCTAAGGAGGCGGCATTCGCCATCAAAAACATAGATTCGAAGAGAGGTATAATCAACTTCATCTGTTCGAATCTCGACTTCTCGGATGAGGATCGTCAGATGTTATTGGAGACATCGGGGCTGCAAGAGAGGGCTGCAAAGTTGCTTGAGATATTGATCCGCGAGCAGCAGTTGACCGAACTCAAAAACGAGATCCAAGCAAAGGTTAAGCAGGAGATAGATCAGCAACAGCGCGACTACTACCTCCAGCAACAACTACGCACAATTCAAGATGAGTTGGGTGATAGCTCCGATGCGGAGATTGAGCAGATGAGAGAGCGTGCATCGAGCAAGAAGTGGTCTGATGAGATCGCAGAACTATTCGAGAAGGAGCTCACCAAAGTTGAGAGATTAAACCCTGCGGTGGCAGAGTACTCTGTGCAGATGACATATCTTAACTTGATGTTGGATCTTCCGTGGGAGGAGTACACGAAGGATAACCTTGATCTAAATGTTGCTCGCACGGTATTGGACTCCGACCACTTCGGACTAGAGGAGGTTAAGGAGCGTATTTTGGAGCATCTCGCAGTTATCAAACTTAAGGGTGATCTAAAATCCCCAATCATCTGTTTGTATGGCGCTCCGGGTGTTGGTAAGACCTCACTTGGAAAGTCCGTTGCTGAGGCGTTGGAGCGTAAGTTTGGACGTATTTCGTTGGGTGGACTACACGACGAATCGGAGATCCGCGGACATAGAAGAACATACATTGGTGCGATGCCCGGACGTATTATCCAAACAATCAAACGCTGTGGATCGTCGAACCCAGTAATTATCCTCGATGAGATTGACAAGGTTGTGGTAAGCAACCACGGAGATCCATCGAGTGCGCTTCTGGAGGTTCTCGACCCCGAGCAGAACACTACATTCCACGACAACTACCTCGACGCAGAGTATGACCTGTCGAAGGTACTGTTTATCGCGACGGCGAATAATATTGCGAACATCAACCCAGCTCTTCGAGATCGTATGGAGATGATTAACATCTCGGGATACTTGATGGAGGAGAAGATAAACATCGCCTCACGCCACCTACTCAAGAAGCAGTGTGAAGCACACGGTGTTGCAGAGGAAGAGCTCAGAATCGAGGATGAGACGATCTACAAAAAGATCATCTCAGAGTATACTCGCGAGGCGGGTGTAAGAACTTTGGACAAGATGTTGGCGAAGATCGCTCGCTCACGCGCTAAGGAGATCGCGTTTGAGCAGAAGTATTCACAGTCTCTCTCAGTTGAAGATGTCGAGAAGATATTGGGTGTTCCTAAGTATCTCAACGAGGAGTATGAGATTGCAGGGATGACAGGTGTTGTGACAGGTTTGGCGTGGACAGAGGTTGGAGGTGATATACTCTATATTGAGTCGATCTTATCTCCGGGTAAGGGGGGCATATCACTCACCGGCAACCTCGGAAATGTAATGAAAGAGTCGGCGACAATCGCCCACGAATGGGTTAAGGCAAACTATGAGAAGTTAGGAATTGACCCTACCGTATTTGAGAAAAATAACATCAATATCCACGTACCCGACGGCGCTATCCCCAAGGATGGACCATCGGCAGGTATTACTATGATAACCTCTATCGTCTCTACATACACGGGGCGCAAGGTTCGCGAGAGGATAGCAATGACTGGTGAGACAACACTCAGAGGACGTGTAACACCTGTCGGAGGCGTTAAGGAGAAAATATTGGCTGCGAAGCGTGCCGGTATCACAACCATCATCTTGTCAGAAGATAACCGCAAAGATATCAGCGAGGTAAAGGCTGACTACATTGATGGGTTGACTTTCCACTACGTAAGAACTAACGAGGAGGTTCTCGATATTGCACTCGAAAAATAAGAGTTATGAGAGTTTTAGCCATTATTCCAGCGCGCTATGCGTCAACACGATTTCCCGGCAAACCACTCGCCCAGCTAGGTGGTGTGAGTGTCATCGAGAGGGTCTATCGTCAAGTTTCATCATCTGTTGCCGACGTTGTTGTGGCGACAGATGATGTGCGAATATTTAAAGCTGTAGAGAGTTTTGGTGGACGTGTAGTTATGACCTCGGAGAGCCACACGAGTGGAACAGACCGCTGTTATGAAGCATATACAAAGGTGGCAGCAGAGAGCGGAGAGTTTGACATCGTTGTGAATGTGCAAGGTGACGAACCGTTTATCAAACCCGAACAGATAGCTCTACTTGTGGAGTGTTTCGAGCGCGATGCAGATGTTGATATTGCAACCCTCGTAAAGCCATTCGAGGTAGCTGATGGGCTGGGTGCTCTTGAAAATCCCAACACCCCAAAGGTTGTGATTGACTCAAATCTACGAGCTATCTACTTCTCTCGTTCCGTGATCCCGTACCTTCGAGGTGTGGCACACGAAGAGTGGTTGATGAACCATACGTTTTATAAACATATCGGAATGTATGGTTTTAGAGCCAAGGCACTAAAGGAGGTTACAGCACTGCCCCAGTCGTCACTCGAAAGAGCCGAATCACTCGAACAGCTACGATGGCTCGAAAATGGGTATCAAATCGGGGTTGGAGTAACAGATCAGCAGACAATAGGTATTGATACCCCTGATGACCTAGAGGCGGCAGAACAATTCCTTGCGAAGGAGAATAAATAGTGACATAAAATCAACTAGTTATGAGCGACATAAAGATAATTGCAGGTCCCTGTGTAATAGAGTCGGCGGAGCTACTCGACGAAGTAGCTGCAAAGATTGTGGAGATCAACACCAAATTGGGTACAGATATTATATTCAAATCATCATTCGACAAAGCGAACCGAACCTCTCTCTCTTCGTATAGAGGTGTTGGACTCGAAAAGGGGTTGCAGATGTTGGATGATGTAAGGTCTAAGTGGGGATTGAAACTACTAACAGACATTCACGAATCAGCTCAAGCAGAGGCGATTGGTGAGGTGGTTGACGTAATACAGATACCCGCCTTCTTATGTCGTCAAACAGACCTTTTGGTCGCTTCAGCCAAAACAGGGAAGATTGTAAACATCAAAAAAGCTCAATTCCTATCGGGAGAGGATATGTCGTTCCCCTACCAAAAGGCGATCGAGTCGGGGGCAAAAGAGGTGTGGTTAACCGAGCGTGGTAATATGTTCGGTTACAACAATTTGATTGTTGACTTTCGCAATATCCCCGATATGTTGAAGATAGCATCTACCGTTGTGATGGATTGCACGCACTCCGTACAACGTCCCGGTGGCGCAGGTGGCAAGACTGGTGGCAACCGTGAGTTTGTCCCAAGTATGGCACTCGCGGCAAAGGCTTTCGGTGCTAACGGATACTTCCTAGAGGTACACCCCGATCCAGACCGCGGAATGAGTGACGCAGCGAATATGTTGCGCCTAAGTGACTTGGAGAGTCTAATCGAAAAACTCATCTAGAGGCTATGCGTGATAAGATTATTAAGATAGGTCGCGAAACTATCCGTACCGAGGCGGCAGCTCTAAACGCAATTGAGAGTCGCGTCGGAGATGAGTTCGTTGCAGCCGTGGAGGCAATCCTCGCAACACGAGGTAAGGTTATAATGACCGGCATTGGTAAATCTGGGTTAATCTCTCAGAAGGTAGCTGCAACACTAGCCTCTACGGGCACTCCTAGTTTTTTTCTGCACCCTGCGGAGGCGTTTCACGGTGACTTAGGAATGATCTCTAGGGAGGATGTGATAATTGCAACGTCCTACTCTGGAGAGAGTGATGAGGTGCTGAAGTTAGTTCCATTCATCAAGTCAAATGGGAATACACTCATCGCAATGAGTGGTAATCCTCAATCTACGTTGGCAAAAAATTCCGACATACACATCAACATTGCTGTCGACCACGAGGCGTGCATCCTCAAACTCGCACCAACAACATCCACAACAGCACAGCTAGCTATGAGTGACGCTATTGCCGTTGCTCTGATGCAGTGTCGAGAATTTACTAGTACCGACTTTGCTAGGCTTCACCCGGGAGGAAGTTTGGGAAGACGACTTTTGATGTCGGTTGGAAATGTAATGCGCAGTGACGATCTCCCGATTGTATCCCCAGAGTGTTCTGCCAAGGATATGATCCACGCAATTAGTCGAGGTGGATTAGGACTCATTGTCGTGTGCAGTGAGGATCGTAGTATCAAGGGTATCGTAACAGATGGTGACATACGTCGCGCAATGGAGAGTCGCGAGGCGGAGTTTTTCACTATCACGGCGAACGACATCTCCTCGAAGAACCCCAAATGCGTATGGGTTGGCGAGAAGCTAATCGTCGCAGAACAAATTATGACGCGCCATAAGGTAAACTCCATTCTCGCCGTTGATGAAGTGGGGAAACTAGCTGGAGTAATACAAATATACGATATAAAACTCTAAGAATCTGTTTAAGTTTTTCTCGCTAGAATTGCTAAGGGAGATGTCGTTTGGGTTTTCTCTCTTTGCATAAAGCGCATAGCGGTGCCTATGTAACGCAGTGCAAAGAGGGAAAAGCGAAGTAACAGATCCTTAGTAAAATAGATGAGAGAAATTTAAACATATTCTAATTAACGTGAGTTCGATGAAATGGAAAAAAACTACTCTAAACCTGTCATATCTCTAAAAAATGTATCGATCTACAATAGCGACGATCCATATGGACGACTCTCTCTAAAGGAGGCTGTAAGACGTGGTGAACTTGTTGTAGCAGATATCAATCTCGACATATATCCGGGGGAGTTAGTCTATCTCATTGGTCGCGTAGGAAGCGGAAAGAGTTCGCTCCTTAAGACTCTCTATGCGGAGTTGCCTCTACTCGTTGGTGAGGGTTGTGTAGTTGGGTATCGGTTGAATGGACTTCGGGGGCGCGACATACCATACCTAAGACGCAAGATGGGTATTGTCTTTCAAGATTATCAACTTCTGGATGATCGTAACGTATATATGAATCTGGAGTATGTTATGCGAGCTACGGGGTGGCGCAGTGAGTCGGAGATGAGAGATCGGATAGATCAGGTTCTAAATCTTGTTGACCTACAAGTAAAGGGGTATAAGATGCCATATGAGCTATCGGGTGGTGAGCAACAGCGACTAGTCATTGCAAGGGCTCTGCTCAACTCGCCAGATCTAATTTTGGCAGATGAGCCAACCGGAAATCTTGATCCAGTTGCTGCCGAGGAGATTATGAAGTTATTTATGCGTATAGTTGAGAATGGATGTGCAGTGGTTATGTCGACCCACAACATATCGTTATTTGAGGAGTACCCGGCACGAGTAATTCGCTTTTCCCAAGGACATATCAAAGATATCAACCTTGAGAAGATAGACAAAAAATAACTCCACAAAACAAGAGAGCAAATTTATGATAAAGAGAATCGCAATAACTATATTAACCCTACAAGTAGTGGTTTGTGGCGCTACAAATCCGCCAGAGTCAAATGAACGAGAAGAACTACTCCCATATGCAGATATGAATAGTTGGCTTACGCGCTCCATTGACGAGAGCGCAATCATCGGAGGGCAGACCAAAACCCTTTATGAAATAGCCCCCGAAAGAGCAATTACGGGAAATGTTGAGTACAACAATGAGGGTGGATCACCGTGGGCAAACTCCAACGTCTATGCTCGCGTAGCTGGCGTAACAAAGACCAATTGTAGCGTCTTTCCTGTCGAGGGATTGGATGGAAAAGCGGCACACTTGGTCACTCGAATAGAGAAGGTAAAGGCTCTCGGAATTGTAAACATATCTGTTATTGCGGCGGGGTCAATCTACTTAGGTACGATGATAGAGCCTATTAAGAGCACCTCGAATCCACAGGGTATGTTAAACTCAGGTATCCCATTTACTAATCGCCCATCAGCTCTACGCTTTGACTACAAGATAGAGCTCTCGGGAGAGCCCGACAGATTACGCATTACGGGATTCAGCCCTAAGAAAGTAATCGAAGGTATGGATATGCCGACAGCGATACTACTACTCCAAAAACGTTGGGAAGATAGCGAGGGTGGATTGCACGCAAGTCGTATCGGCACTGTCGTGGTGAACTACACAGAGAGTTGTGATTGGCAGATAGATGCTACCTACCCCGTTATTTATGGTGACGCAACGACCTCTCCGGAGTTTATCCACGAGATGGGAGTTGGTTATGAGCAGCGTTATGGTCTAAATAGCAGAGGAGAGAATGTGCCTATTAAGGAGGAGAGCTGGAGCGACGAAAACGAAACACCAACTCACGTAATCCTCCACTTCGCATCGAGTCACGGTGGAGCATATATCGGATCTCCGGGAAATCAAATGTGGATCGACAATGTTCGATTTGTTTACTAAAATTCTATCACGAGATGGTAAATAGAGAGATTATAATAAACCCACGATATAATTATTTAGAAGACTTCGTCAACAACCTACCCTCTACATTCGAACGTGAGGGCGAGACGATTCGTAAGGTTCGTAACGAAGTAAAAGTGTTCGAAACAAATGGCGTGAGGGTTAATGTCAAACGATATTGCAAACCTCCATTCTTTGTAAACCGCATAATATATGCCATATTTAGGGACTCGAAAGCAAAGCGCGCCTTTGAGTATGCACAGAGATTGTTGTCTCTGAATATTGACACGCCAAGTCCAATTGCATATATCGAGGATCGCAATGTTATATTATTGAGTTATAGCTACTTTGTGTCGATTCAAGTAACACATCCCCGCACACTCGTCGAGACCTCCTACTGCGACATCGACAGTGAGGCAGAGATGATACTCACCGACTTTGGACGCTACACAGCCGACCTACATAACAAAGGTATATATCACAGAGATTATTGTGCCGACAACATTCTCCTTAAGATGGAGGATGGAAAACCCTCATTCTGTCTAATAGATATTAATAGAATGGATTTCGAAGAGATCTCGATGAAGAGGGGATGTACGAATTTTAATAGGTTTGCTCTCACAGAGCAGAGTGCCAAAATATTGGCTCAATCATACTCCGAGGCTCGTGGATTCAACCCTACAGAGGTGTGTAAAATGATGCTTAAATACCGAGAGGCATTAATGAATAAGCGTAAATTTAAGCCCAAAAAGATTCTCCAACGCCTATTTGATAGAGCCAAATAATATTTGACCCCGCTCATAAGAAATAGAGCTAAAATTAGCCATAAAAATGGACGAAATATTTTTGCAGAACGCACTAGAATCTATTTTATTTTCGCTCATCTATTTTGCTAAGGATCTGTTACTTCGCTTTTCTCTTTTTGCACTGCGTTACATAGGCACTGCTATGCGCCTTATACAAAGAGAGAAAATCAAAGCAACATCTCTATTAGCAATTATAGCGAGAAAAACTTAAACAGATTCTTAATATTTCGTTTTTTTTTACTAAATTTGTAGAGTTTTTCTTACTAACATATATAGAATGAGCACAGAACAAGATACAACACTACAGAGCAGCGAATATTCTGCCTCTAACATCCAAGTACTCGAAGGTCTTGAGGCGGTACGTAAGCGCCCAGCGATGTATATCGGAGATACTGGAGAGAAGGGTCTACACCACTTGGTATATGAGGTGGTTGACAACTCAATCGACGAGGCTTTGGCTGGTCACTGTACACATATCAACGTGACAATCAACGAAGATGACTCAATCACTGTTAAGGATAATGGACGAGGAATCCCAGTAGATTATCACGAGAAGGAGAAGAAGTCTGCGCTCGAAGTAGTCCTTACGGTACTACACGCTGGAGGTAAATTCGACAAGGGTAGCTACAAAGTGTCGGGAGGTCTACACGGAGTGGGTGTGTCGTGTGTAAATGCACTCTCTACGTTGCTCGTGGCAGAGATCCACAAGAATGGCAAGATCTATCGTCAGTCATACTGCAAAGGTACTCCAACCTCTGGTGTTGACATTATCGGCGAGTGCGAGGATCGTGGTACATCTATCACCTTCAAACCAGATGGCGAAATCTTCACGCAGACAACTGTTTACAAATATGATATCCTAGCTAAGCGCCTCCGTGAGCTAGCGTTCCTCAACAAGGGCATCCACCTATCTCTAACCGACAAACGCGAAGAGGAGGGACGAGATGGAGATCGCACAGAGGAGTTCTACTCGGAGGAGGGTCTCAAGGAGTTCGTTAAGTATCTTGATGCAACACGTGGTGAGGCTATTGTGGAGTCTATTATCTACCTCGACACAGAGAAGAATGGAGTACCCGTAGAGGTTGCTATGCAGTACAACAACTCCTTCTCTGAGAATGTACACTCATACGTAAACAACATCAACACCCACGAGGGTGGTACACACCTCACCGGATTCCGCCGTGCACTCACTCGTACCCTCAAGAAGTATGCAGATGAGTCGGGTATGTTGGCTAAGTTGAAGTTTGAGATTGCAGGAGATGACTTCCGCGAGGGGCTTACAGCCGTTGTATCGGTGAAGGTTGCAGAGCCTCAATTTGAGGGACAGACAAAGACTAAGTTAGGTAATGACGAGGTGTCGGCAGCGGTAGATCAAGCGATGTCGGCAGCGCTGGGAGCATACCTAGAGGAGAACCCCAAAGATGCAAGAGCAATTGTTCAGAAGGTAATCCTTGCAGCCACGGCACGCCACGCAGCACGCCACGCGCGCGAGATCGTACAACGCAAGACAGTCCTATCGGGAGCTGGACTTCCCGGAAAACTTACAGATTGTTCGAGCCGCGACCGCTCTGTTGCAGAGATATTCATTGTCGAGGGAGACTCGGCGGGTGGAACTGCAAAGCAGGGACGCGACCGTAACTTCCAAGCTATTATGCCTCTACGAGGTAAAATCCTCAATGTCGAGAAAGCACAGGAGCATAAAATGTGGGAGAATGAAGAGATCAAAAATATGTATACCGCTCTCGGTGTGTCAATCGGCACTGAGGAGGACAGCAAAGCTCTCAACATCACAAAGTTACGATACAACAAGATCATCATTATGACCGATGCCGACGTGGACGGTAGCCATATTGCGACACTTATTTTGACTTTCTTCTTCCGCAAGATGAAGGAGTTGATCGAGAATGGACACGTCTACATCGCTACGCCACCACTCTACCTTATAAAGAAGGGTAAGCAGGAGCGTTACTGTTGGAGTGAAAAGGAGCGCGAAGATGTTGTCGAGGAGTTCGGTAACAAGGGAATCCACATCCAGCGATATAAAGGACTTGGTGAGATGAACGACGTGCAGCTATGGGACACAACAATGAACCCAGAGACACGTATTCTTCGCCAAGTTACGATTGACAACGCAGTAGAGGCTGATCGCGTGTTCTCTATGTTGATGGGAGATGAAGTTCCACCGCGTCGTGATTTCATCGAGAGAAATGCACACTATGCAAACATTGATGCTTAATATATAGATAATAAAGAGGGGTCGAATAATCCAAAACAGAAGGATTATCAACCTCTCTTTATGTTTTTTTTACAATAAAGATTGTTATGACTCTAAGATATTTATTAAATAGTGGAAAGAATAGTAAACTTAAGTACTATGCTATGTGTTATCTACGCTATGCTATGCCTAGGTCCATCTATCAACATTCATTAGATAAGATGCTTCAGCGTTTCAACAATCTCTCTTCGGAGGAGCAGCAATATATCGAAAAACGCGTCAACTACTACTGCAAACTAGACCCCACGAAAATCACCCACCTAGAACCAAATGCAACAACACTTGGTGAGCATAAACTCCAAAACAAAAAGGGATATCATAGTCCTTATTTTTTTGATACGTATGAATATACCCGATATTTTGACGACTATCTAAAGTGGAGTCACCTCTTCGGCGACATCACCCACTCACCACCGACACCTATGATTGTTAAGAGCCGCCCCATTGGTGATAACAACGAAAACTCAGTGGTGATGAAACTCAACAAGAATCGACATTTTATATATGTCAATGACTCGATCAAGTTTGAAGACAAATCGAATAGTGCAATTTTCAGAGGTGATATAATGGGAAAAGATGATCGACGAGGATTTATCACACGATTCATCGACCATCCAATGTGTGACATAGGTGTTGTGAGTCACAACTCGGGTTACCCTGCTGAGTGGCGTCGCAAGGCGATGTCCATCTATGAACATCTAACACATAAGTTTGTCTTTGCTCTGGAAGGGAACGATGTTGCGAGCAATCTAAAATGGGTTATGTCATCGAACTCCCTCGCCATTATGCCTCGACCAACCTGCGAAACTTGGTTTATGGAGGGTACTCTCAAGGGGGGAGAGCACTTTGTCGAGATAGAGAGAGACTTTTCGAACTTGGAGAGTCAGATGCAGTACTACATAGATCACCCAAAGGAGGCAAAGGAGATATCAAACAACGCAAATAGATATGTAGATCAATTCAAGGATAGCGATCGTGAAACACTCATCTCTTTGCTTGTGCTTGTAAGCTATTTCGAACGAACTGGACAGCTCTAAGGTTATAATTCGCTATCCTTTATCTGCGATATACTTTTTCGAATATATAGCTCTATATCACGCCTCAGCATCTTGTATAGAGAACAAGATGTATAATTCTCATTATCAAGCAGTACGTCACGTATAGAGCGCTGAGTATTGTTGTAGTTGCTAATCTCATTTTTGAGAGCCATCCCCTCCTTCGACGAGGCGATAATACGAGCGAGAGCCATCTTTCGTAACTTCTCGCAAACGGTGTTCAGCACCACCATCACAACATTATCCATCAACGTATGCCCGTGCATATAGAGATAACAGCTTTCGGGCGTTACTCCGCGTGACTCTATCGCTAAACGATACTCATCCAGTCGAGCTAACATCTCTGGATGCTCCTTCTCTAGGTGATTTACTCGTCGCGCAACGTTGCGTGCAACCCACTCAACCGTAGCGTCACCACTATCCTCTACATCAAGATACCCAAGACGAACCGTTGCCCGAAAATCAGAGAGCACAAACACCCCCTCCGACGAGAGTTGCGCAGAGTATGAATACCACAAAAATGCAGGGTATATCGCTTTGGAGTACTCTGCCATAAAGTGCTCGAAATCAAATATTCTGGTATCATTTTTGGTTGCCTTAACACATACGTTATGGAGCGAGGGAGCGTAACACAAGAAGTTCTCTGTTGCGTAGGCGTAGGTGTGAAACATAAACTCTGCACCGTGCAACTCACGTGATTGCGCTGTTGTGTTATGAAAGAGATGGTCAAAGTCGGCATCGACACACAACAACAACTCGGGAGAGGATTGAGGTATCATACCGAGCAATATTTTTTTACCCTTCGGGAGGTCGTGACGTGTGGGCACCGATATTTCGAACCTAAGGTATGGATTTGTAAAGTGGTCGAATATACCCCTCCAAAACGCAACATCCTCATACCCCTCGACAAAGAGTTTGACGAGCCTCTGGTTGGGATCGACAGGTAGTGGTTGAGGAAGTTGGTCGGCGGTGTTTGTCGACTCCCTCTCTCCGTAGCGACGCCTTAGGCGGTGGATATAAGTTCGCTTCATTTAAGAATCTATTAAAATTTCTCTCATATATTTTGCTAAGGATCTGTCTCTTCACTTTTCTCTTTTTGCACTACGTTACATAGGCACCACTATGCGCCTTATACAAAGAGAGAAAATCAAAGCAACATCCCTCTTAGCAATTATAGCGAGAAAAACTTAAACAGATTCTTATATATTTTGAAGGTATTACCACAAAAATAGGATTTTTTTCTAAATTTGCATAATAAAAGTATAAAATTATGTCGAACAACGATTGGAAATCGAGACTTGGGATGGTCTACTCCACCAACCCGGACTTTGAATATAGCTCCTCGGAGGATGAGCAAAACGAGACCCTAGAGCCTTCGAAGCAGGATCTTCGCATATGGTTAGATCGCAAACAGCGAGGAGGAAAAGTAGCCACGTTAGTTCGTGGATTTGTCGGCTCTAACGACGATATGAAGGAGCTTGCTAAGATGCTTAAGAGCAAATGTGGCGTTGGCGGAGCAGCAAAAGATGGAGATATTATAATCCAAGGAGACCATCGAGACAAAGTTGTCGACCTACTCATCAAGGCGGGTTACAAAGCTAAAAAGGCAGGCGGATGATTAAGTTAACGAAAATATTTGTCTCCATATTTCTTCTTCTCGTCGTATTCATACATACCACCTCTGCGCAATACTATTCGTGGGGATCGGACCCTGTATCTCTAAAATGGAGTAGCCTCAAGGGGGAGAGTGGACGCATTATCTACCCCGACACAGTTGATATGGTTGCACGTCGCACACTGCACTACCTTGAGGAGATTGTCCCCGTCGCTAGCTTCGGGTGGGAGCATCCGGCGATGAAGATTCCAATTATTATGCACCCCGAGAACTTCGCCTCGAATGGATTGGTTATGTGGATGCCAAAGCGCATCGACTTCCTCACAACTCCCGACACCGATGACTTCTCGATGTTGTGGAGCAAACACCTCACTGCTCACGAATATCGTCACGCTGTACAGTATAGTAATCTTAATAGAGGCGTCATAAGGGTTTTAAGTTACATTTTGGGAGAGCAGGGGGCGGCTCTCGGTCTGCTGTTTTTACCTCTACCAATCATCGAGGGCGACGCCGTAAAATTTGAGACCTCTCTTTCGACATATGGACGAGGTTTACAACCTAGTTTTTCGATGGGTTATCGAGCTATTGGACGTGATATGTTGGACCGAAAGAATATTGACCGCTGGTATAGCGGCTCATATTTGGAGTATATCCCCGACCACTACCAGTTGGGATATCAACTCGTCGACTACACATATACAAAATATAACGAAAACATATGGCAAAAGGTTGCCGAGCGAGGTGTTCGACGACCCTACTACGTCATCACCACCTCGTTGGCACTAAACAAATATTATGGCGTTGACAACTCCATCGTATTTCGAGATACATTCAATGATCTGTTCGACTACTGGGACTCACTCCCCGAGAGAGAGAACACCACTGAGATAATCTCCGAAATAGAGACAAAAAACTACACCACATACTCTCACCCCATTCCACTCGAAGATGGAGATGTCTTAGCCCTAAAGGAGGATTATGACAAGAGTGAGAGGTTTGTTAGGTTTAACCCCAACAGCGGAGAAGAGGAGCGCATAGCCTATGTTGGATCACCTTCGACTCGCCCAACAGTGGGACGTGATCGAGTTTGGTGGAGTGAGTATCGTTATTCAAAACTATTTCTACAGAAGGTTAACTCGACACTCTGTTATATGGATATTGAGCGCGGCAAACCCCAGACTGTCAATCGCGTAAATAACACCCTCTACCCTACTGCCATCGGTAAATCAGACCAACGACTAGCGTATGTAGAGTATGATCCCAAGGGGGTCTACTCCATTGTCGAAGTGGAGATAAAGGGTAATAAAGTTAAGAGAGATAGAGATCTCAAAGAGATCAGCAGAGTTACAATTGCTCAACCTACAGAGATTCACGGGTTGGCGTGGGATGATAGGAGCAACAATCTCTATTTTATAGCAACCGACGACTCCGGAATGTGGCTTGGGGCACTCGACAAGAGCTCTAAAAAAGGGTATCGCCAACTCAACGAAGGGGCATATATCACACTTAGTGACCTGCGAGCCGGAGGGGGTAAACTCTATTTTGGCTCTATAGAGTCGGGGTATGATGAGCTCCACTGCTACGACCTCACAACAGAGACAGAGTATCAAATATCACAATCTCAATATGGATCATTTGACCCATCTGTGGATGTTGACGGGAGGATCTACGCCACGACATACGATAAATATGGATATCACCTATCGACACAAAAGTTAGGTGTGGTGAAGCGCGAAGTAAAGCGAACTCAAACCCCTCAAAACATAGTCAATCCCCCACGAACAGAGTGGAACTTACTATGCCTCGACACGGTAAACTACACCCCGGAGGTGGCTAAAGTCTCACACGAAGAGCATAAAAGTTGTAAATATAATAAGGGATTAAAACTATTAAACATACACAGTTGGCTACCGGTGGCATTCAATCCGTTCGACCTATCGGCAGAGCAGATATTTGATGTTACAGCAGGCTTAACCCTAGTCTCACAGAATCTTCTGTCGAGCACCGAGGCATACCTCTCATATGGTTATAGCAACAGCCAAGGGTCGGTAGTAAACGGAAGTATCGACTATCGAGGATTGGGTGTTGATCTTGTTTTTTCGGGTAGTTACGGAGGCGATCAGATCATCTACACACCATATGGATCTATCAACAACACAGAAAAAAAACATTATTCATTCACCACATCAGCTATTCTACCACTACTCTATCAACGTGGATACCACTCTCGCTACCTATCATTCAGCACCTCGTGGAACTACTCAAATGGATTATCCTCTGACCTTGAGTTTATATACGACGAGAGAGACGGCACATATTTGGGCTACGAAATAACACCTCTACACGAGGGTGTACATAAACTCGCCACGGGTGTAGCCTTCTCCGACAGTGTTCAGTCAGCATATCGCAGCCCTACATCACCGTGGGGCTACTACCTCTCGGCATACTATGCACTCTCGCCTACAGATCGTGAATTTAGCGATTTGATTAGTAGCTACGCAAAGTTTATAACCCCGGGATTTGGACGTCACAACTCACTCTCTATTGAGGCGTGCTACCAAACTAGCGTCGGTAAAAATCGAGATAGCTACAACTACAAGATGTTCAGCTCCGTATCGCTTCTACCTCGAGGCTTCATCTCGACAGATGTCGATAACAACAACTACTTCGCAACATCTCTCAACTACCAATTCCCAATATGCTACCCTACCGGAGGTATCGGTTCGATTCTCTACTTTAGACGCATTAGGTTGAATGTTGGTCTCGACGCAGCACGATACGACGATCTATATAGTGGCAACACTCAGAAAATCTACTCCTATGGAGGTGATTTGATCCTCGACATCAATCCACTTCGGATGCCAGATGCTAGCACCACATCTATCAAGATGTCGTTATATCAACCTAGTCGCGGCTCAATATCGTTTACCATCGGTACAGAACTACCATTTTAGGGGCTCTAATGTTGTGTAATTCAAAGAGAATTTGTACCTTTGCGCAATTATGAGCAAAAAGATAGGACGCAAGAGCGCAAGAATATGGACACTCTCTATATGGGTGATGGCGATGATTCCGGTCATCGTTCTAGCGATTATGTTATATTGCACCGTTTCAGGTAGATTTGGACGCCTTCCATCTTTCGTGGAGTTGGAGAACCCAAAGAGTAATTTAGCAACAGAGATCTACTCCGAAGATGGGCAGATCTTGGGAACATTCTTCATCGAGAATCGCTCCTATATGCAGTATAACGACCTCTATCCAACAGATCCAAGTCAACACCTCTATCTTGACGGATATAGAGTCCCTCCAATCGTCGCTGCACTCATCTCTACGGAGGATGAGCGTTTCCGCGAGCACGGTGGTATCGACATACCCTCACTCTTTCGTGTCGGAATCAAGACCATCGCTATGCAGAACTCAGCTCAAGGTGGAGGATCGACAATTACACAACAGCTAGCGAAGAACCTATTCCCTCGTGACACGACACGCTACAGAAGTAAAGCTAGCCGTACCGTAAGTCTCGTAAAATCGAAGTTCAAAGAGTGGATCACCGCTATAAAACTAGAGCACAACTATACCAAAGAGGAGATTGCAGCGATGTATCTCAACACCGTAGAGTTTGGATCTAATGCCTATGGAATTAAATCCGCATCTGAGACATTCTTCAACAAACAACCTCACGAACTAAATGTTCAGGAGGCAGCAATTTTAGTTGGAGTGGTGAATGCACCGACTCGATACTCTCCCGTGTCGAACCCCAAGAATGCCCTTGCACGACGTAACGTTGTAATAGGTCGTATGGCAAGTTCGGGAGCTATCTCTCAAAAGATGCGAGACTCTATATCGGCACTCCCCATTGAGCTAAACTTCCGCCCAGTCTCGAATAACTCGGGAGAGGCAACATACTTCCGCGAGATGCTTCGCTTGACGATGAACGCCAAAGAGCCAAAGCGCAATCAGTATAACACAAAGTGGGACTATGAACAGGCTCTAAAGCAGTATAACGAAAACCCAATCTACGGTTGGTGTAACAAGAACATTAAGAGCGACGGTACGCCATACAATATATACAGTGATGGTTTGAAAATCTACACCACCATCAACTCCACAATGCAGAAATATGCAGAGGAGGCGGTGCAGAAACAGCTCCAAAACACCATCCAACCGATGATGGATAAACAGGCGGAGGAGGATGGCACAATCTTCGTCGACGCAACAGAAGAGAGTGTTGATAGAATTATGCGTAACGCTATCCGTTACTCCGATCGATACTTCCATATGAGAGATGCTGGATATAGTAATGACGATATCTTGGCTAGTTTCGATGTCGAGTGCAAAACGAAAGTGTTCACGTATGAAGGTATTCGAGATACTATAATGACACCTCGTGACTCGATTCTACACCACAAACGAATTATGCGAGCAAGTTTCGTCGCTATGGATCCGTTGACAGGAAACGTGAAGGCTTACATCGGAGGACCAAACTTCCGATACTTCAAGTACGATATGGCAAAACAGGGTAAACGACAGATGGGATCGACAATCAAACCATTTATATACACCTTTGCCATCGACCACCTAGGTTTAACACCTTGCACCCCCGTTCCCAATCTTCCCGTCACCATCGAGACCACCGGCGGAACACCTTGGTCTCCAAAAGAGTCTGGAGAGGTTGTCTACAATGGCTACCCGAATCCTCTGAAGTGGGGTCTCGCAAGGAGTCGAAACAACTACTCAGCGTGGATTATGAAGGAGGCAAAGCAACCTAAAGCGGTGGCTGACTTCATCCATAACCTCGGAATAAAGAGCTATATTGATCCCGTGTGGGCACTATGTTTGGGCTCTTCGGAGTCAAACGTTTATGAGGTGGCAAGCACATACTCCACATTTGCAAACAAAGGCGTCTACACAGAGCCTATATTTGTAACCCGAATAGAGGATAAACAAGGTAATACAATATCTACATTCGTCCCAAAATCACAAGATGCTATCAGCGAAAAGACAGCATACACAATGATAAAGATGCTCGAAGATGTAGTAAATGGAGGAACTGCCGTTCGCCTCACTTGGGGATATGGAATGTATAACGTCGAGATAGGTGGTAAAACCGGAACATCTCAGAAAAACCGTGACGCTTGGTTCGTCGCTGTTGCCCCAAAGCTAGTTGCTGCATCGTGGGTCGGAGGAGAGGATCAAGTGGTACACCTCAAAAGCCGTGGTGAAGGTAGCGTAATGGCTCTTCCGATCGTGGGCGAGTTCCTAACGAGTGTCTACAAAGACTCTTCGCTCGGAATATCAAAGTCGGATAAATTCTCACGCCCCAATGGCGTTAGTGACGATATTACAGAGTGCGAATAGATAAAATGAAGAACAAATTAAAATTATAAAGAGAGAAAATGAAAATTGCAATTGTTGGCGTAAGCGGCGCCGTAGGACAGGAGTTTCTATCAATCCTTTCAGAGAGAAATCTACCAATCGACGAGTTGGTACTCTTTGGTTCACCTCGTAGTGCAGGTAGCACCTATACATTCAAGGGAGAGGAACTCACAGTAAAACTTCTACAACACGGAGATGATTTCAAAGGTATCGACATCGCATTGGTGTCGGCCGGAGCAGGAGCATCGAAGGAGTTCGCTGAGACAATCACAAAGTTCGGAACATTAATGATCGACAACTCAAGTGCATTCCGTATGGATAACGATGTACCGTTGGTTGTTCCGGAGGTAAACCCAGAGGATGCATTGAATGCCCCACGCGGAATCATCGCAAACCCTAACTGTACAACTATTCAGATGGTTGTCGCATTGAAGGCTATCGAGACACTTTCACATATCAAAACTGTACACGTCTCAACATATCAGTCTGCGTCAGGTGCTGGTGCAGCAGCAATGGATGAGTTGGTTGAGCAGCAGGGACAGTTGAGCCGTGGTGAGGAGCCAACGATCAACAAATTTGCGTTCCAGCTCGCATACAACGTAATCCCTCAGGTAGATGTATTCACCGAGAACGGATACACAAAGGAGGAGATGAAGATGTACAACGAGACACGTAAGATTATGCACTCAGACATCAAGGTTTCATCAACTTGCGTTCGTGTACCTGTAATGCGTGCACACTCTGAGTCGATCTGGTTGGAGACAGAGACTCCAGTTACTCCAGAGATGGCACGTGAGGCATTTGCTAAGGCTGAGGGCGTAGTTCTTATGGATGAGCCACAGGACAAGGTATATCCTATGCCTCTATTCATCGCAGGCAAAGATCCTGTATACGTTGGACGTATCCGCAAGGATATCACTAACGAGAATGGTCTTACATTCTGGTGCGTAAGCGACCAGATCAAGAAGGGTGCTGCACTAAATGCAGTTCAGATCGCCGAGTGGCTTATCAACAACAAGAAGTAGATCACCGAATACTACTCATCTTTTAGAATCAGCAAGTGGAATAGATCCGCTTGCTGATTTTCTTTATTTGTGCAGATTACTACTGGTGCGTTAATAATCTCGACCACTGCCCTGCGCGGGCGGCGGCGGAGTGCTCTCCGCGGAGCTAATCTTTATTTCTGTTGTTAATAGATTGATTCTCAATCTATTAACAACAGAATGTAATACAAACCAAATTGAAAAATGTAGACATAACTATATATACACCTGTGATTCAACCAATTAAACGTAACCGTCCCAGCAACCCCATCTATCTAAAAGCCACCTAAGCTATGGTGCTTATGATTGAGGCTGCCATTTATGAGGCAGCAACGCCTCGAGATCTCGGTGGTTGTGATTGTTGATT
>JBCQTT010000022.1:0-34429 GCA_047174765.1 Rikenellaceae bacterium
TGGCTCCATTTGATCCGATACACTGGCTCCATTTAGTCCGATACGACTGGCTCCGTTTGATCCGATATGGTGGCTCCGTTTGGGGTGATATAGTCATAAATATAATATACTTTTAAATATTTCTATTTTCACATTAATGTTAAATGAATCATTTTGGCAAGGCATTTGCTATAGTTGGTGCAAGTCTTAAACTTAAACTCACAAAACTATGAAAAATTTATCCGCTCTTCTATTGCTCCTGCTTATAGGGGTCTCTGTTAGCTACAAAGTTGTCGGCAACAAAGAGAGCACACCGACACATCCAAAATCCGAACGTCGCGAAATTCGAGAGAATCGTAGGGCGGTGCGACAGGCGGAGTCTGAGCGTTTGATCGACTCCATAATGATTGCTAAGGCATTTGTATTTCGCCCCAGTACAATCCAGCGAGAGCCAGCAGGAAGTATGATAATGCTCTCTAATCCGAACTTTGAGATTCGAGTTTGGGATGGTGCGGCAGATATATTTTTACCCTATATCAGTGGGGCAGTACCGCCATACAGACACTCGATTATTAACTACACACTTCCAATGGTGAGTAAGTATGTTGCTATCCAGACCGAAAATGGTTGGCAAGTAACATTTAACTCAAACCTCTTCACTGCGTCAACTTACACATTTCAGTTTGAAATAAACTCTAAGTTCGGTACGACAACTCTTAAACTCTCGAATACGTGGAATAATGACGTCACCTATTCTGGCTATATTACACAGATATATTAACGTGAGAGATTAGCCAGACTCGCATCAAGTGTGACTTGTTAGTCATCCACTTCTTCACTCTTTACGATTGAGGAGTTGCCCGACGTGTCGATGTCGATTATAGCACTACCTTTGTAGCTTATTGATGAACCGCCCGAACAGCTGCCACTAAATGTGCCGTTGGCAGTGATCTGCAACATACTGTTTCCTGAGATGTCAACCCAAAGAGTCTCGTTGCTTGTGAGGTTATACCCCAAGAAGTGAGACGAGCCACTCAGTGCAACACAACAGTTCGGAAGAACACCATTATTCTCAAAGTAGAATGTAGATCCACCAGATGCTTCGAATACATAGTCGAATTTGTTGCTTGGGTCACTATCATCTACCGTCCCTTGATTTGAATCATTATCAGACTCTGGATCTACGGCAATGGGGGTCTTCATTCGAGCGAATAGTTGCAGGTCGCCTTTAATTTTGCGACTATCGATACTTAGAGATAATTTGGTGCCACTTACCTCTACATCAATATATCCTAAGACATTCTCATATGTTGTGATCTGAAGTTGTCCATCTGCTACATCGTCGCTAAAGCAGAGCGTAAACTCATTGCTTATAGAGACTGCATTTATAGTATCAAAATCCTCGATCTCAAAAGATTGAGTTACGATAGCGCCCTCACCTTTGAGTCGATCACCACACGAGGTCAAAAAGCAGCAGACTATTGTGCCAATTAAAAAGATTTTCTTCATTAAGAATCGGTTTATGGGGAGCTCTAAAAACTCCTTAAATATATTTGTAAAACAGAAATAGAGAGAGGTCAACAATTTTAAGTTGTCGACCTCTCTCTATCAACTATTGGGTTATTTTTTACCACTTTTCTTCTTCTCTACGATAGCATCAATTACAGCTATTGCCGTGATGTTAATAATGTCGCGAACGGGGCTCTCGATATCTGTGAAGTGGATTGGTTTGTTCAATCCCATCTGGATAGGTCCGATCATCTCACAATCACTCAACGACTGAATCAACTTGTACGCAGAGTTTGCTGAACTTAGGTTCGGGAATATTAGTGTGTTAACATCTTTGCCGTGGAGTCGAGTAAATGGGTAGCGCTCATCACGTAACTTAGCATCGAATGCAAAGTTGATCTGCATCTCTCCATCAATTGCTAGTTCGGGGAACTCACTCTGCATTGCTGCCACTGCTTTGTGGACATTCGCTGGACTTCCCTCTGCGTCTGATCCAAAGTTAGAGTACGATATCATCGCCATAACAGGTGTCTGATTGAAGAACTTAACGGTCTCTTTCGAGAGCTTTGCAATGTCGACGAGAGTCTCGGTGCTGGGGTGACGATTGATAAGGGTGTCAGCGAGGAAGTAGACTCCTCGTTTTGAGTTGACAATGTGCATTGCGCCAAAGTGGTTAAACTCGGGACGTATGCCGATCACATCCTTTGCAACCTTAATTGTGTCGGTGTAACGAGTGTAGACTCCCGTGATGAAGGCATCAGCCTCACCCGTCTCAACCATCATCATACCGAAGTAGTTGCGTTCGAACATTTTGTCGTTTGCCTCTTGGAAGTTAGCACCCTCACGAGCTCTTTTTTGAGCAAGTATTCGTGCGAATCTTTCGCGACGCTCCGCTTCACAATCTTCGCGGTGGTTGATAACCTCTATACCATCGAGATTAAGGTCGAGTTCTGATGCTAGCTTCTCGATTTTTTCGGTGTTACCCAACAATATAGGGTGGCATATACCCTCTGCTTTAGCCATAGATGCCGCCTTCAACATATTGGGGTGAATACCCTCCGCAAAGACTACTCGCTGTGGGTCGCGTCGTGCGGTCTCGTAGAGTTGACGTGTGAGGAGAGACTCCTGACCCATCATCAACTTCAAGTGGTTGTGATACTCATCCCAATCCTCAATCATTCGTTTTGCGACGCCAGACTCCATTGCAGCCTTCGCAACAGCGATAGATACCTCCGTAATGAGTCGTGGGTCTACTGGTTTGGGGATGAAGTAGTCGCGACCGAACGTAAGATTGTTGACGTGATACGCCTCATTTACAACGTCGGGTACAGGTTTCTTCGCTAGGTTTGCAATAGCCTTTACCGCAGCCAACTTCATCTCCTCATTGATTATTGTAGAGCTAGTGTCGAGTGCTCCACGGAAGATATAAGGAAATCCAATTACGTTATTGATTTGGTTTGGATAGTCGGAACGACCCGTCGACATCAACACGTCGGGACGTGATGACATTGCATCCTCATATGAGATCTCGGGGTTGGGGTTTGCCAATGCGAACACGATTGGGTCGTGTGCCATAGAGCGAACCATATCTTGAGACAATACATTGCCCTTCGACAGACCAAGGAATACATCTGCACCCTTAATCGCATCCTCCAATGTATAGAGTTCGTCACGGGTAGTTGCGAAACGTTTTTTGCTTTCGGGCAAATTCTCTCTATCACTTCGAATAACCCCCTTTGAGTCGAGCATAACGATGTTTTCGGGGCTTGCTCCAAGAGCAACATAGAGTGACGTACAAGAGATTGCCGATGCCCCCGCTCCATTAACAACAATCTTTACCTCTTCGATTTTCTTTCCTGCAACCTCCAACGCATTGATAAGTCCCGCAGATGAGATTATTGCAGTACCGTGTTGGTCATCGTGCATAACTGGTATGTCGAGTTCCTCTTTCAATCGGCGCTCTATCTCGAAACACTCAGGAGCTTTGATATCCTCAAGATTGATACCGCCGAAGGTTGGTGCGATAGCCTTTACAGCCTCGATAAATTTGTCGGGATCTTTCTCGTCTACCTCAATATCAAATACATCTATTCCAGCATAGATCTTAAAGAGAAGTCCCTTACCCTCCATTACAGGTTTGCCGGCAAGAGCTCCAATGTCTCCCAGTCCTAACACCGCAGTTCCATTCGAAATCACAGCCACAAGGTTTCCCTTTGCGGTGTAGTCGTATGCTGTTTGAGGATCTCGTTCGATCTCTAAACAGGGCTCAGCAACTCCGGGTGAGTATGCTAGTGAAAGGTCTGTTTGTGTGCTGTAGGGTTTTGTCGGTACAACCTCAATTTTACCTGGTTTTCCTTGTGAATGGTAGCGTAGAGCCGCCTCCTTTGTGATCTTTACCATAGTGATTATTTTATGTGGTTATTCGTTGGACTTTTGTCGATTATCACAAAGATATATTTTTTTTATTAAAATTCCAATTTATTTTTATCTATCTGTATGCTTAAGTAGTGTAAAATAATTATTTGCCGTACGTTAGTTTATATCCGACTCGTGGAACTGTTGTAATTTGTATCGAAGGATCGCTAGAGATAGCTTTTCGTAGACGCGAGATAATATTATTAATCATAAAATTCGACATTACATCTTTGTCCGACCACATCGCCTCTTCTATTTGGGTGCGGGATAGTGTTTTGTTGATGTTTTTTATCAGCAGTAGCAGGATCGACCCCTCTTTGTTTGACATTTTGAGACTCTCATTCGTTGTAACATTACTTAATTGAAGAGTGGTTGGATCGTACTGGAATTTCCCTACCCCAATGATCTTAGAGTTTTCGGTAGCGAAGCGATTGATATATACCCCAAGCTCCTCTATGTCAAATGGTTTTTTGAGATATGATGCTCCGCCTTGCTTTATTGCTCGTTGAACACACTCTGTCTCGACGTGCGAGGAGATAAAGATAACTGGGAGGTTGGGGAAGAGGTCAAATATTGTAGCCGACTCATCAATTCCATTCTTCGCACCAATCTCAACATCGAGAATTACGATGTTGGGTTGGAACTCATTTATCGTCGACACGACGGCTATAAATGAGGAGAGATAGTGCACCTCAAACCCCAAATGTTGTAACCCCATTGTATATACGCTTCCCAACGAAATATCATCCTCTATCAATAAAACTTTTATCTTGTTCATTCTGTTACTCTACATTTATTACTACCTCAAATTTACTGCCCACACCGATTACACTTATTATCAGATTTGCGTCACCTCCGTGTGCACGCGCCAAGGATCTAATGTATGTCAATCCAATTCCATAACCTTGAATATTGTGATGTTCGCCTCTATACAGGTGGTTGAATATTCGTTTGGAGTCTTGTTCGCTAATCCCTATGCCATTATCACTAACGGATATATATAGCTGTTTGTTGCGACGTGTTATGTCGATATAGACATCAACACTCGTTTGTGAATATTTGAGGGCATTTTCAACTAGGTTTACTATTACGCTATCGAAACACATTGTGTCGATGTTGATCTTCTCAAAACCGTGATGTGAGATCTTTATGGTAGTTTTTTTATCACTGTATTTTATCTTCAATCCATTAACGAGAGTCTCAGTACGCGTTAGTAGTTGTTCAACAGAGAGAGTCTCTTTTGTGATTGTAATCTGATCTCTTGTTGTCATCAGCAGCCTCTCGACATTTGCACATAGGAGTGTAATGCTCTGTTTGTTGCATTTTAGGATCTCCTTTTTATCCTTGTCTTGTTCCAGCATCTGGTATAGGTCGATCATTGAGCTAACACCGATCAGTGGAGATTTGAGGTCGTGAATAATTCCATTGATATTTGTTTCGCGTTGTTTCAGCATCTCATCTTTGCGACGCAATATCGCAATCAAATAGGCCAACGACAATAGTGAAAGAAGGACTATTATAAACGACAAAATGAGGGTTAGGATCGAGATCTTAATAAATTGTGAGGGCTTAATATCAATGGATGCAGTAATGGATTGTTCTCCTTCAAGCCCTATTGGAAACATTCGAGTTTGGTAGTTATAATTCGTCGAATCCCCCTCGGCGCACAGTATTTGTCCATCACCGTCAATTAAACATAGCCTACTTGCATAGTTGCGACTTAGACGATTTTGGAACAAGCTATCTAGGATGTGTAGGTTGATCGGGGTACCTTTTTTTCGAAACCAATCTTGATCTATTTGATTTTGAATATCTCCTGTTGAGCGGATAACTTTACGATCCATTAGATCTTGAATGTCGGCCCATTCGGTGTTATATTTGGGGACTGTTGCTAAAAACTTTTTCATCCCATCTTTTAACTCCTGTGGAAGTTGATCTAATGTTATTCGAGTATCATTTATTCCTGTTTTATACTCTACTTCCGCCTCGGGTGTGCGATTCTTTACCACTCTATAGTGCAACTCCAAATCTATCGCTTCATAGATAGACTCTTCGATATTTTGTTGCTCTATAAGTAGGTGTTTTTTGTAGAGAGAGCTAATGTAGAGACTTTGCAATAAGAAAATTGCAACCACACCAAGTGAAAAATAGATATAATATTGTCTTTTCATTATATGTAACCCTCTGATTTGTCAAATAGTTATAGTATATGCGCCGTATTATGCGGCAAAATACGTAGACAAATGTAATTAATTTTACCAAATTTAGGTATAAAAAAGTATAAAAAAAATATATAAAAGAGAGATCGTTTATTTAACTTTGTGGATAACCTCAAAATATCACACTTAACTTGGCATTAGAAACGCCGACGATACGAATACCGTGATATAGCTGTTGAAAATAAAATAAACGTACAACAAAAAACATACATAATATGAGAGAATTAATTTACATTACACTATGTCTATTTTTAGCCTACGGGTGTGGTAGTGCTGCCTCTACGGAGCAGGTGGAGAGGATCGAATTAACCGAGGATATTGCGAACTATCCCTATATAAATGAATCCGAAATATCAGTTTCTTACGATATCTTCACATTGGAGAGTAGAGGTAAGGAGGGTATTATCCCTCAAATCTCAAAAATTGTAGAGCACAATGGCTATCTATTTGTATTGTCATATATGGGTACTCATAATGAAATTTACATCTTCAAAAGCGATGGAGAGTATGTTACAACACTTCGAAAAGGGAGAGCGCGCAACGAATTTTTAGCGGCAATGGATATCAATGTAGACCCCGAATCCAACTTGTTGGAGGTATTAGATAGACACTCGTGTGCTATTTTGAGCTACTCGTTCGATGGAAAATTTATGTCGAAAACCTCTCTTCCGAAGAAAAGTATGTTTGAATTTTGTAGGTTACCTAACTCTGAATACTTAACCTTCACCTCTATTCACTTATTCAAAGAGGATACGGATAGCTACTTTCATAGGGTTCAAGGAGAGACGTCTCTGCAAGGGTATCTAGATAAGCCCAAAGGGTTGCCAAACTTTATTATGGGTTGGCATATTACGAAGAGTGGCGATGATATATATTGCTCAGGTATATATGGGAATACCTGCTATAAATTCAATAAAGATAGCCTATCGTTTGAACCCTATCTTCAAATAGATCCTATATTGGATGTGGAGAGCAAACATCTGAGTGGCGATAGCGAGTTGCTGAAGAGTTATTTTTCGAGATTCTATAGTTTTAGGATGTTTTGTGATGATAGTTTGTTGGCTTTTTATGCAAGCAGTAATACCTCCTATAATGTAATGTATAATCGGAATGACAAAACTCTTTATCAACACATATTTAATCAGATTCCATATTTGGGATTCTCTTTGGTTGGGCAGAGCGGTGACGATGAGTTCTATTATATATACGCAGAGCAAATCGAGGAACTCAATGATTACCCCCTAAACTCTAAAGTAACTCGAAGCATAGTTGATGAGCTAATGACCAAAGATAGCTCCGTTCAAAATCCCTACATTATCCGAATATCTTATGACAAAAAATAGAACCTATACTCTAATAATATCATTACTCTTTGCACTCAGTTGTGCTAGAAACAGTGGGACAGAGAGGTGGCAAACAGATCGCGACAACATTGTTGATGTTGCCCAGAGGATAAAATGTATTGATACGAAAGATGTTTACATTAGCCAAATGAGCACGCCATATTTGGTGGATAAATATCTGCTAATCACAGATTACAAATCAATGGATCGACTCATCCATATCTTTGACAAAAACACCTTTCGCTATGTAACTAGTAGGATCAATAAAGGTAGAGGTCCCGCAGAGATAATAAGCATTGGTAATGTAACATCATCCAAGCAGAGAGGAGAGATATACGTATCTGACAATGGAAAACAAGCTATATATACATACTCGTTGGATAGCTTGCTGAAGAGTAATAGTTACGTACCTCGATTAAAACTCAGCCACAGTAAAAAATATGCAATAGCCGACTACGAATATATTAACGATACGCTCTCTGTTGGTTTAGCGATAGTGGGGTTGGGTAGTGGTGATTTCAAGGCGTCGGTAGTAGCTATTAACTTCGAGACGGGTGATGTTGAGTTTATGAAGTATGAACATCCCGACATTGTGAAGCCTCGTTTTGACTATGCAGCCTCGCTTGAACACAACATATATGTAGAGAGTTTTGCGCACCATAATTTGATGACAATTTGTGATCTGAGTGGTAATTTGAAATACAACATATATGGAGATGGATGGTCGACAGAGGTCTCGAACGAGAATAAATTCTATGGTAAGACCGTAATTTGCAAAGATCGGATCGTTGCGTCATTTGCTGGTAAGGAGCGACTATTTCGCAGAGATGACGGTAGTACGGGGGTGAATTTCCCAGATAAACTAATCGTTTTCGATATAGATGGCAACTATCTCAAAACGTTAAATCTAGGGCATCAGATTCATCGGATTTGTTACGACGAGGAGGGAGATAGATTGATTTTTAGTCTACAGAATGATCTGCATCAATTTGCATATCTAGAGTTGGATGGACTTCTTAATACTTAATATTTGAACACAATGAAAAGAGCATACACATACATAGCCGCAACAATTTTATTGCTAGTGACCTCTTGCGGTCGTCGCAGTCTAATCAACGATGAGCTTGGCTCGTTGTCACCTCTACAATCTCAAGAGATTACAACCGACGAAGTTCCCAACATCATTAAACGTAGCAGGTCGATAAAGCTTGCAGACGATGTTATTATATCACAGGTTAGGAAGGTGCTAATAGCCCCCAATAAAGACTTTATTATACGAGATAAGAGTGGAGTTTATCAATTCAGTAAAGATGGTGATTACATTCGCACGATTGGTAGTCGAGGTCGCTCACGAAGAGAGTATCTCTATTTAGGGGATATATGTGTCGACTACACGACCAATACACTTTTAATATTGGATGAGGGTGCTCCTAAAGTACTTTTTTATAGCCATCAAAGATGGAGCGTTTCTAGAGAGCTTAACGATCGAAGAGGTCGAGGATGGCACACCATTGCGAGTAGATGGTATAGTCACTGGAAAGGATGGTGGTTTCTTTGTCGTTTCGTGTAATATGAACTTACGGGACGACGCAATACTCAAACCTACACTTTATGAATATAATCACGAGGGAGAGTTGATAGCAAAACATCTTGATGTTAAAGATTGTATGATAACAATGTCGCTTGTTGGTCAGAGCTACGGTAATTCATATATAATCCGACCATACGATAATCAGAATGTGATTAACAAGATCAAAGATGGTGTTATCGCCCCATATTACTATGTGGACTTTGAGGGTCAGGGGGTTGCTCCCGGCTCGATATATAGCTCTGATGGGGAGTTGGATCCGCGTAGTTATATGGCAACAAACAGATATAAATATCCATCTATGATAGCTGAGAGCAAAGAGTATATATCAATGCTGATCGCTGGACCAGAGTTTTCGGCTCTGACGTGTATATTTAATAAGAGGGGTCTTAACTCATATAAATTTGTTGCTCCCGATGGTATGTCACTTCCGATTAATCCGGTTGTTGCAGATGAGGAGTATCTCTACTACGTATATAACAAATCGAACATCAACGATGTTGCTGAGCGAACTGATCCGTTGACAAAATATTTTATCGAGAGATATGGGCTTCTCGCCGCAGAAGATAACCCAATGTTGATAGGGGTTGAGTATAGCTTTTAATTCACACTAGTACTTATGCGTTAATAATCTCTACCACTACCACTGCCCGGCGCGGGCGGCGGCGGAGTGCTCTCCGCGGAGCTTGGTTTTCGTTGCAATTGTTAATAGATTGATTCTCAATCTGCTATATATTGATAAATATTCGATTAAAGCTCTGCTTTATCGCTCATTTCCCAATATATAGCTACGTAGGCTGCGCCTACTATTAACAATCGAATACAAGTGTCATCAAAATATAAAATAGCATATGCGGCTATAGTTCATATTGTTAGACAACCACCATAAAGAGTTGACGCATCACTAGTCACCCACACTAACAAACAACGCTCGGGGTAGTTGGTCGATACTTTGGATTGCGATTACCTTGATGCTGTGCTCTTTGTTTACGACTGTTGGAGGTAGGTAGGATGATACTATTATTCGTTTGAACCCCAATCTTGCCGCCTCACTTATGCGCTGCTCACTACGTGGGGCTGGGCGTATCTCTCCAGACAGCCCAACCTCTCCGGCACAACATACTCCGTCTCCTATCGCGCGGTCGTAGTAGGATGATACTATTGATGCGATGATTGAGAGGTCGAGCCCCGGGTCGCTAACTTTGAACCCACCAGCAAAATTGAGAAATAGGTCTTTTTGGAACATCTTCAGTCCAAGGCGTTTCTCAACTATCGCAACCAACATATTCATTCGTTTTGTGTCGAATCCAGTTGTGTTGCGCTGCGGTGTTCCATATGTCGCATTGCTCACCAACGCTTGAACCTCAATCAGATAGGGGCGAATACCATCAACAGACGCACCAACAGCAATGCCACTTAGAGGAATGTCGTAGTGGGAGAGTAGTATCTCCGATGGATTCTCCACAGCTTTGAGCCCTGCGCTAAGCATCTCGAATACTCCAATCTCGAATGTCGCTCCGAAACGATTCTTGATACCTCTAAGTATGCGATAGATATTGTTTCCATCACCCTCAAACTGTAGAACTACGTCGACGATGTGTTCCAAAATTTTTGGTCCTGCGATTGTGCCATCCTTGGTGATGTGCCCAATGATTATGACGGAGGTGTTTTTACCTTTCGCATATTTGAGTAGGGTAGAGGCACACTCGCGGATCTGGGAGACGCTACCTGCTGAGGACTCAATGAGAGATGTGTAGATTGTCTGGATGGAGTCGATGACAACGAGGTCAGGGCGTATGTGATCTATCTGCGAAACTATATTTTCGAGCAGAGTTTCAGTATATATAAGACACTCGCTCTCTCCAATACCGATTCTATTTGCGCGCATTTTGATCTGCTCGCCAGACTCCTCACCCGATACATAGAGGGTCTTTACACCACTATTTTGAAGGGCTAACTGGAGGCTTAGTGTCGATTTACCGATGCCGGGTTCTCCACCAAGAAGGATTAAAGAGCCCGGTACCATACCTCCTCCGAGGACGCGATTTACCTCACTATTACCTAGATCTATACGTCGATGTTGACACTCAACGATATCTTCGATACGTTGAGGTTTCGAGGTGGGGATGTTGGCAACGGCAGCAGATATTGATACGTTTGTATCTTTGGATATTATCTCTTCGGTGAAGCTGCTCCACGCACTACACGAAGGGCAACGTCCCAGCCATTTAGGAGCTTCGTAGCCGCACTCTTTACAGAAGTATGCCTTTTTTATCTTCGCCATTCGTTTAGCCGAATATTAAGCGATAGAAGTCATTTCCATTTGCGTATATGAGTAGTGCGAATAGGAATAACATACCGATATATTGAGCTGTCTCAAGGAATTTGTCGCTAGGTTTTCTGCCCGTAACGATCTCAAAGAGCGTAAATAGAGCGTGTCCTCCATCGAGACCGGGTATTGGGAGGATGTTCATAATCGCGAGGATCACCGACAGGAATGCTGTTTTGAGCCAGAAATCTTGCCAGTTCCAGACACTTGAGAACATATTGCCTATTGCAACAAATCCACCTAATTCACGATACATCTCAGTCTTGGGTTGGAAGATGAGTGATAGCTGCTCCCAATATGATGAGACTGCGTTACCAGCACGACGGAATCCCGCAGGTATAGCCTCTATTAATGTGTAGTCACGTCTCTCCATAACGTATGGATTGCGAGTAAGAACACCTATAACTCCCTCGTCGTTAACAGGGATGGCAAATGTTAGAGTCTCGTTACCACGGAGCGCTGTTATGTCAATAACCTCACCTTTGTGACTCTTGATAGCGTTGCGATACGCCATATATCCATCCATCTGCTCTCCGTTGATAGCGACAATTTCGTCACCCGAGGTGAGTGCTTTTGCCCCCTCCGACTCTACAGAATCAATGATGAATGGCATTCTTAGCGATATTAGATCCACGTGAGCTTTTGCTTTGCGCATTGCGATGAGATCCTCTAACTTAATGGTCAGACTCTGCTCTGCGCCATCTCTTTCGATAGTAACTACGCGGTCGTCATCCGAGAGTAGCAATCTGTTGACAATCATAGAGACATCCGTAATTTGCTCGCCATCTATCGAGAGGATTTTATCTCCATTTTCAAACCCAAGCTGTTGACCTGTTTCGTTGAAATCATATCCCCACTCAACCCTCTCAGCAGGGAGGTAGCTCTCACCCCAAGCGTAGCATACTCCGATGTAGATAAAGATCGCTAGTAAGATATTCATAACGACACCCGCAACCATAACGATGAATCGTTGCCACGCTGGTTTTGCGCGGAACTCATCGGGTTTCGCAGGTTGTTCCATCTGCTCTTTATCCATACTCTCGTCGATCATTCCCGCGATTTTGCAATATCCTCCTAGCGGCAACCATCCAAGACCATACTCTGTCTCACCTCGTTTGAACTTGAAGATCGAGAACCAAGGGTCGAAAAATATGTAGAACTTATCGACACGCATCTTGAAGATACGAGCCGTGATAAAGTGTCCGAACTCGTGCAGTCCGACGAGTAGTGTGAAACAGATGAAAAATTGTATAACCTTTACTATGATCTCCATAAACTCTTTTTTTGTCAGTTAAACGCTGAAAATACAGTTTTATTTTATTGTTTGTATATCTTTTATCTCTACTTTACCTTTAGATACTCTGCTGCCAAACGTCTCGACTCGATGTTTGCCGCAGCGTAATCATCGAGGGTAGGCTTGGGTGTGAAGGTTGATTTTTGGAGTGCGTATTCGATAGATTTTACTATATCTAGATATCTACATCGACCCTCCAAAAAGGCATTTACTGCAACTTCGTTTGCCCCATTTAGTGTACACGAGGCGCTGCCGCCACGACGCAAACACTCATAGGCGATATCTAGAGCCGGGAACTTTACGCGATCCACCTCCTCAAAATTAAGAGTTGGATTATCCACAAAGCTAAAGTTCTCATTGGGGCGTGATGCTCGTTGAGGGAACATTAGGGCTAGTGATATTGGCATTCTCATATCGGGTGTGCCGAGTTGTGCCTTGATTGCTCCATCTTCGAACTCTACCATTGAGTGGATTACTGCTTGGGGGTGTTGTATGACCCCGATTCGCTCCGCCTCAAGTCCAAATAGCCAATGTGCCTCAATCACTTCGAAGCCTTTATTTATGAGGGTAGATGAGTCGATCGTAATCTTTGCACCCATACTCCACTGAGGATGTTTTAGTGCCTGTTCGACAGTTACGTTAGCAAGCTCTTCGCGTGGTATATTGCGGAACGATCCTCCACTACAGGTGAGTATTACACGGCGTATTGGAGAGCTCTCTCCCATCAAACATTGAAAGATCGCTGAGTGCTCAGAGTCAATCGGGAGGATTGGCACCCCCTTCTCTCGTGCCAGTCGCATTACATAATCTCCACCGACAACGAGGCTCTCCTTATTTGCAAGTGCGACTTTTTTTCCTGCCTCAATAGCTGCAACTGTTGGTAGGAGTCCTGCATAACCAACTAGGGCATTTACAACCACTTCGACCTCGGAGTTCGAGGCTACTTGTCGTATTGCATCTTCTCCGGCATAGACCTTAATAGGGTAGCTTTTGAGTCGTTCACAGAGGGCAGGGTAGAGGCTCTCGTCGGCTATTGCCACCGAATCAACATCGAACTCTACCGCCTGCTCCGCCAGCTTCTCCCACGCTCTGTTGGCTGTGAGTGTCGTAATTTCGAATAGGGTAGGATTATCGCGGATTATGTCGAGCGTCTGCACTCCAATAGAGCCCGTTGATCCGAGAAGAGTTACTCTCTGTTTTATAGTATTTACCATTTTTGCCTCTTAAAAAGTTATATATTTCTCTGGGTCGATTGGTTTTCCCTCACTCCAGATCTCAAATACTATTGGGGTGATTGTATTTTCGTTGTCGCCAATAACCTCTCCTGCCTTTACGCTATCACCTCGTTTCACAACCGCATTTTCGATATTTCGGAATATGGAGATTGTGTTGTCTGGGTGGATAATTTGGATTGTGTTGAGGTCTTGGGGCGTCCACTGCGATATAGATACGATGCCTTTCTGAGTCGCCATCACGCGCCCCGTTGAGGTGAGTTCAACACCAAAGCAACCCTCTGCAATGTTAAATTGACGAGTTATGAGACCATCCACAGGTGACATTATATGCTCTTCGCCACCGAATGAGGCTAGAAGTAGATTGTAGCGTCCCTCACCCTCCATTTGTGTTCGTAGAATCGAGTCGGATAGACTAGGTAGAATTGTACTCTTCGAAAGGGTGATACTATCGGCTATAAGATTTTCATAAATGATTGGTGTTTTGCCATTCATTATTAATGCTACGTTGTCGGTATAGAGCATCGTCTCCTTGATAACTCTCTCCAAAGAGTCTAACCGAACGATGTGTCCTATGACGCTTTGGCGTAACTTAACAACCTCTCCTCGATGTCCGGGTAGATGGTCGAGGAAGTTGGTGTAACTCACAATTGTTATTGTGAATATAAACATTATTATTAGCGTCGACAACAGCACCATCGCAATGTTTATCGACGAAATATGGGTATACCAAATCTCTCGATTGTCGCGCGTGTTGAATATTGATAATCGACGACGTTTGATAATTTCACGCCACCAGATTGATATCTTTGCTACTGTATTTTGCATTAAAAAATAAATTTGGCTCAATTAATATCGCAAACTTACAAAAATAAAATGAATATTTGATTTTTTTTTCTATTTTTGTCATCTGTAATTTTTTGAACTTAAATACAACCATTTTATGATACATCCTGAGTGGAGTTACTCCGCCGTTCTCTATGAGATGAACATCCGACAACTCACCCCCGAGGGTACTTTGCGTGCAGCAACAGCACGTCTGGCATTTTTGCGTGATATGGGTATTGATATCCTTTGGCTAATGCCAATATACCCAATTGGGGAGGAGGATCGTAAAGGAGAGCTAGGTTCTTACTACTCGATTCGTGACTATTGTGACGTGAGTGAGGAGTTTGGTACGCTCGAAGATTTTGACGCGCTACTTGCTGAGGCTCATCGCCTTGGAATGAAGGTAATCCTTGATTGGGTTGCTAACCATACATCTCGTGACGCTCGTTGGGTTACGGAGAAGCCGGCAGATTGGTATGAGCGCGATGAAAATGGAGTGGCTCTAGTGCCTTGGGATTGGAGCGACACGGCAAAACTTAACTACAATAATCGCGATGTGTGGTATGGGCAGATCGACGCTATGAAGTTTTGGATCAACAGAGGAGTCGATGGATTCCGCTGCGATATGGCTATGTTGGTGCCGATTGAGTTTTGGCGTGAGGCTACCCTTGAACTCTATAGAGTAAAGCCCGACATATTTATGTTGGCGGAGGCGGAGGAGACTAATTTGTTCGATTGTGCATTTGACTCTTGTTATGGTTGGGAACTTCACCACTTGATGTGTGACGTCGCTAATGGTAAGCAGAGGACTGATAAAATTCGTGACTTCCTATATCGCGATAGGGGATATCCACGTTGGACTATCCCGATGATGTTCACCTCGAATCACGACGAGAACTCTTGGCAAGATAGTGAGTATCTGCGCTTTGGCGATGCTTTGAAAGCGATGGCACTCTTTACGTTTGTCGCACCAAAGGGTATGCCGTTGCTCTACACAGGTCAAGAGGTTGGCTACGACCACTCGTTCCGCTTCTTCGCAAAAGATTCTATTCCGGAGGAGTTGTATGTGGAGGGTGAGATGACAGAGTACTACCGTAAACTAATAGATCTCAAACACGAATATAAGGCTCTTTGTGCTGGTGAGATGGGGGGTATGTGGTGTACAATTTCGAATAATGCTGAGGATTGCCTTTTGATTTTGGTTCGTGAGACCTCTCTGGATCGTGTAATTGCTATAATGAACTTGTCGCCATATACGATTAATGCTTCTTATGCCGTTGGTTGTTATGAGGGTGAGTATCGCGATGGATTTACGGGTGAGGCTGTGAACTTGCCCGTGAAGGTTAAGGAGATTATGGAGCCTTGGGAGTACAAAGTGTTGGTGCTTAAAAAATAAGGATGCGTTTTTTTAGATCATTTATTGTTGTTTGTATATATATAGTTGCAACTATAGGGATGCTTTCAGCTGCGGAGTATTCCGTGCAAAACGTCCCAAATGTGCAGCTTCGGAGTCGTTACAACTTCGTCTCAAACCCCGATGGAATACTCTCTAGAGAGGCCGTGGCAAGGATTGACTCAATATGCTATGCTCTAAGAGTTAGCAATATTGCGCAGGTCGCGGTTGTGGCGGTGGATCAGATTGTCGACGACAGTGGACGAAAAGCAGACCCCTTTACTTTTGCCTATAACCTTTTCTCGGAGTGGGGTGTAGGGCGTGAGGGGCGCGATAATGGTTTGGGAATACTCTTCGTGGGGGATCAGCGTCAAATCCGATTTGTGACGGGGCGTGGTGTAGAGGGTGTTCTCCCCGATGCAATATGCAAAAGAATACAGACTCAATATATGTTACCATACTTTCGTCAAGGAGATTTTAGCGCAGGGATGGTGAGTGGTGTATCTGTCGTGGAGAGTATTTTGGTGAGGAGCGAACTCAACGCAGGAGGAAGTGATTACTACCCTGTGGCGGGAGATCAATCATCCCGAGGATTGTCGCTGATCTCGATATTAGTGATATTGTCGATTGTTATATTTTTGCCGATGATACTATCGCTGGTATCATATTATCGTAACGCTAGATGTGCGAAATGTGGTCGGTTTGGGTTAATGGCTCAGGCTGAGAGAGTTGTGCAGAGGGGTGATAATTTCGAGTTGGTAGAGCATACTTTTGTCTGTCCTCATTGTGGAAATAGAGAGAGTCGCATCGCTCGTCAACTGCGAGATGATCTCGATAGTGTTATTCGTGGAGGTGTGATTATTGGTGGTGGATATGGCGCTTCACGACGATTTCGCGGCGGAGGGTTTTATGGTGGCGGCTTCGGCGGAGGTGGCGGTTTCAGTGGAGGAGGATTTGGCGGCGGCAGCTTCGGTGGTGGTGGCGCAGGATCTGGTTGGTAATTTGTAATTAAATTTTTAGAATGAAGAAGAATTTTTTAATGTTGGTCGTGGCGATTGTGACACTCTGTTCGATGAGCTCTTGTTCGACCTACAACAATATGGTTAACCTCGACGAGGGAGTTGCGCAGGCGTGGGCAAATGTTGAGACTCAATATCAACGTCGTGCAGACCTGATACCAAATTTAGTAAATACGGTTAAGGGTTATGCTCAGCACGAACAGCAGACATTAACAGATGTTATTGCGGCTCGTTCTGCTGCAACATCTATCACAATTGATACAGACAACCTAACTTCGGAGAGTATGGCTACATACCAGAAGGCACAGGGCGAGGTGACCTCTGCGTTGGGGCGACTGCTAGCGGTGTCGGAGCGCTATCCCGACCTTAAGGCGAATCAAAACTTTGTAGAGTTACAAGCGCAGTTGGAGGGTACAGAGAATCGAATCGCTGTTGCAAGAGGTGAGTTTAATAGGTTAACACGTGAATATAACTCGGCTATACGTCGATTCCCGGCAAACATCATTGCAAATCACTTTGAGTTTGAGAAGAAACCATATTTCGAAGCCTCTTCAGAGGCTGCTACAGCACCGACGGTTGCATTCTAGTAAGAGAGAGACGGTAAAGTTAGCGCGAGTTTTGGATAAGAGCATCTTATCCAAAACTCGCGTTCCTGTTTGAAAAACTATAACTCATATGCAAAAATATAAGAAATAGGATGTATTTTAGATATAAATTTATATTTTTGTAAATCTTATTGTCTGTGCCAACCAATAAAAGTCAACTATATAACAACCTAAAATACGATTAACTTATGAAGAAAATTACCAGTTTTTTTTGTGGACTTTTTGTCCTATCTATGAGTGTAATCTCGTGCCAAGACAGCGATGTTGATGAGCCCGAAACTACACAATCATTCTCTGACTCCATTAGCTTCACGGCAAGTGTCTCAACACGTGCCACTGACACAATGTTCGTTAGTGGTGACCAAATTGCTGTTTGGGCATTCGACGAGTCAGACGACAGCTATAGCGAGAGTGTACTATATTCGTATAGTAATAGTCTCTTTAGTAGCTCCACCCCTATTGCATATACGATAGAGGATGGCGAGACCTATCCTCTATCATTCTATACGCTCTATCCATATGGCGCAACACTCGCAAATAATATAGCTACATTTGAGGTTAAGCAAGACCAGAGTGAGGGCTCTAACTTCTCGCTTAGTGACTTGATGGCTAGCTCTGTGAGCTCTACAACATCTCTAAAACCAGAACTCTCATTTGAACACCTTCTCTCAAAGGTTACTGTTACGGTGGTGAGTTCCGACCACTACTTTAGCAACGATACGGCAACACTCGAACTATCGGGAAAGGCTAGTGTCAATTTAGTTAGCGAGAATGTGTCGACATCTTCTAGCTTGAGCACTATTACAATGGCTAGCAACGGTGAGATGAGCTACAAGGCTATCGTCGCACCACAGATCATAGATGCCGGTACAGTCATTGGAACACTAAAGGGTAGTGATGAGTATAGTTACGACCTTACTATAGCTGATGATTTTGTATTTAGCTCAGGTAGTAGTTATGTGATTGAGGTGAGTGTCTTTAATGGTGTTGCAACTTGTGCCACTCCACAGTCTGTAACGTGGGTCGATGATCCGATTACGGAGACTCCCGAGATTAGTGCAATGTTGAGGTTCACAGCCGAGGAGCTTGCACTTCCCGGTAAGAAGGGTGTTTGCTTTACGCAGCGCGACCCGGAATCATACTCTAGTGGTACTTGGACTACCTCTGTGCCTAAGATGAAGGCTCTACAACCTTGGTGGAATTATAGTTGGGCAACAACTCTTATCGACCTACAACCTACGGGGATCGAGTTTGTCCCTATGTTCTGGAGTGGTGCATCTACCGCTGAGGCTGTATCAAATGCTGTAGCAGCTGACTTCGCATCTGGTCGCACAAAGCGCCTAATGGGTTTCAATGAGCCAGATTCGAGCGATCAGTCGAATATCGCTGTGGCGACAGCTATCGAGCGTTGGCCATACTTGGAGGCTATGAATGTGCCATTGTGTAGCCCTTCGTGTACCGATAATGCTACGGGTCTAGCTTGGATACAGTCGTTTATGGAGTTGGCGATGGAGAACAAATATCGTGTCGACTATATCGGTGTTCACTGGTATCAGTCAACAGTAAATCTTACGACATTCCAAAACCGACTAAGTTTAACTCAATATGTTTGGTACAAGGATGAGGATGGATACATCACCAAAGAGTCGACTGATAGTGAGGGCAATGCAAGGAGTCGTATTCCGTTGATTCTTACTGAGTTTGCAGTTGTGGACTGGGGTACAAGTGATACCCTTACCGAGGCTCAAGTAATAACATTTATGGAGTCTGCTCTTCCTTGGCTCGATTCAACAGATTGGATTGCTGGTTACGCGTGGTTCTCGTTTGGTGTTAGCTCTACAGCTCCATATTCGGCACTATTCGAGTCTGATAACATCAAGCTTACTGCTCTAGGTGAGGTTTATGCCAACCACACACCAAACTATAATACATATGACGAACTAGAGAGTGTCTCTCTTCCGTCGACACTCACGTTGTCTCCGAATGACACACAATATTATATGACAGTCTCTGTGTCTCCAGTCTCAGCAGAGTATGAAACAGCGGTGTGGAGTTTGACAGATGTGTCGCCAGCAGGTTGTATCACAATCGATTCCTCGACAGGAAGAATCGACTGTACGGGTGTGTTTGGAACAGCGACTGTAAATGTGACAGTAACAGATTCATATGGTAACTCAGCGTCCGCTAGTTGTCAAGTAGAGATATCAGAGCTTGTAAATCTCGTTCAGAATGCTGGATTTGAGGAGGAAGATGGCTCGGGTGGTGCTCTATATTGGACTCCATATGGCGACAACGCTGCTGCTGTTGAGTATGTAACAGGAGATGAAGCCATCAATGGTCGCACTATGCGCATCTATCGCGAGGATAGTACATCGTGTGAGATTGAGCAGGTTATAAGTGTAAATGTTACGCCCGGTGTAACCTATAGATATGGATTTACGGGTCGTTCACAATCTGTAATAGGTGCAGAGGGTAGCGGAACAGGACAGAACAACTTGAATGTTGCAGTTCAGGAGCAGCTCAACGACGAGGGTACAAGTTGGAACAGATTCTCTGCTGCAACCCTTGCACAGGTGTCTGCCAACAATATGAACACAACGGTAACCTACGAATTTACAGTGCCAGAGAGTTACGCCTATACTTCAGCGCGTCTGAACATCTGGACTAGCGTACCAATCGTTGCCTACATAGATGATATATTCTTCTACGAGATGAAGTAATCAATCATTAAGAATCCATTTAAGCCAATAACACATCCGACCTTAGTTTAATACCAAGGTCGGATGTGCTGTTTCTAAGGGTCTACGTTGCCTTCAAGCATAGTCTCCTATCAATACTATCGAAAAGTCACTACTCCCGTATGAATATCAAATACTCCGCCGACAATTTTAATCTTTCCCTCTCTCTCTAATTGAGCAAGGGTAGGGCTCTCTTTGCGAACATTCTCAACCATCACATCTACGTTATTGGCTACGGCACGACTCTGAAACTCCTTCGAAAAAGGGTCACCACCATCGGTGGCAGTGAGTTTTACGGCGGGTTCAATTTTGCGCATTAGCTCCGTGAGGTTGCCATCTTTGAGACCTGCGCAGGCTGCGTTTACCGCCCCACAGGATTCGTGACCCAATACTAAAATAACCTTGCTGCCAATATATTTGCAAGCATACTCCATACTTGCCAACATATCCTCGCTCACGACATTTCCCGCAACACGAGCTACGAAGATATCCCCAATGCTCATATCAAAGATCATCTCTACAGGAACACGTGAGTCGATGCACGACAAGACAATCGCCTTGGGTGCTTGTCCAACCTCAGCCGATTTTGCAAGTTGTGTCTGAACGTCGCGTGTACGTGTAGATCTCGACACGAAGTTTTGGTTACCCTGCTTGAGCAACACCATTACTGAGTCGGGTGTTAGACGTTCGAGGTCGGCTGACTTCAGAATCTTGCTCTCAACCTCTTGGATGGTCTCTCTGTTCGAAGAGATACACCCAATGTTGAGAGTAACGGCTGCGACCACGCATAGGGTTACGATAGTGCTATTTTTCATAGTTGTCGATTTATTTTTTTGAAATGTTACTGCAAAAACTATCCCAATCACTATCTTTGTGACATAAAATAACGTGAGTTCTAAAATTTGCACAATGGGAAAAAGAGTAGTAAACAGAGATAATTGGAGACGAAAAAAGAAGTTTGAGTTCTTCATCAAGATGCTTAATCCGATCTTCTCGGTCACCGCACAGGTTAATCTCGATAACTGCTATCGAGTCGCTAAGAGTAGAGGTAGGTCTCTCTTTATATATTACAGCTACGCAATTATTAAGGCGATGAATGAGATTGAGGAGTTTCGTCTGCGCGTAAATCGAGTTAACGGAGAGTTAGAACTCTGCATCTTCGATGATGTCGATTTAGTCGCTCCGATCACCGTTGCCGAGGAGGGCGAATTTGTCGAGGTGAGGATTGGATACAATGTAAATTTTGAGGAGTTTTATAAAACGGCAGAGCAGGTTATATCCGCCGCATCAATAGATATGAATCCGATTACAGAAGATCTACCAGAGGCTACATATGCAGTGGTTAGTGCACTCCCCTTTTTGGATTTTACCGCAGTAACCCCGACGTTGATGGATAGAGGTGGAGTGGGTCAAGTCCCTCTAATATCTGTTGGTAAGATGAGTGAGGTTAATGGTCACAGGTCGATGCCTATAGCCATAGCAGTTCACCACGGATTTGTCGACGGATATCACGTAGGGCTATTCTTCGAGCAGGTTCAGAGAACGTTAGATTCATACGAATAAAGATAAAAATATGAAATCACTTAAACATAAAATTGCTCTTTTGAGCTGCATACTACTCTCGCAGGGTGTAATGGCGCAGGTAAATAGCGTACAGTTAAATTTGGATGGGACTAAAGCCTATTTTGGAGTGCTCATCGAAGGTCTCGGAGAGGTTATAATAGATACTTATGGCAACATCGAAAGAGTTATAATAGGTGATGACGATGATGACCGTGATGTTAAATATGAATATTACTCTAACTTTAATAGTTACGAGGCTGGAAAGATAAAATCAATAGGGGCTGTCTCTTTTACATACTACTCTAACTTCAACAAATACGAGGCTGGCAAGGTTAAAACAGTGGCAGGGACAAATTTTATATACTACTCTGATTTTAATGATTACGAGGCAGGTAAAATAAAATCTGTTGCAGGAGTCAGAGTTAATTACTACTCCAATTTTAACGATTACGAGGCAGGTAAAATAAAATCAATAGGAGATCATAAATATGAATATTTCTCAGGTTTTGGGGGTAGCAACAATGCCGGTCAACCAAAATCGGGATACGCAAAAATAAAGGTCAACGGGATAGCTTTTAGGGTGACCAATCGACATTAAATATCTTAACGCTAAAAGAGGTGTAACACATTGTGCCACACCTCCTTCATTGCTTGTTTTATTATTGTTGTTTCGGCGATTATTTCACCTCCTCGAACTCAACATCCTCTGGTTGTGATGCGCCACCTTGCTGTGCATCTGCTCCTTGCTGTGCACCTCCTTGAGCCTGCTCTGCTTGCTGCTGTGCGTAGATGTCTTGTGATGCTGCCTGCCAAGCTGCATTCAACGCCTCGATAGCAGGGTCGATAGCTGCGATATCTGCACTCTTGTGTGCTGTGCGAAGTGTCTCAAGTGCCGACTCGATTGCCGACTTCTTCTCTGCTGGGATCTTGTCGCCATACTCCTTCAACTGCTTCTCTGATGCAAAGATATTTGAGTCGGCTGCGTTAATCTTCTCGATACGCTCCTTCTCTTGCTTGTCTGCCTCCTCGTTTGCCTTCGCCTCGTCGCGCATACGCTGGATCTCTGCATCTGTCAAACCGCTTGATGCCTCAATACGGATCTTCTGCTCCTTACCTGTTCCCTTGTCGCGTGCCGATACGTTCAAGATACCATTTGCGTCGATGTCAAATGTAACCTCGATCTGTGGTACTCCACGTGGTGCCTGTGGGATTCCATCCAAGTGGAAACGACCTAGAGACTTGTTGTCTTTAGCAAGAGGGCGCTCTCCCTGACAGATGTTGATCTCTACAGATGGTTGGTTATCTGCTGCTGTCGAGAATGTTTCACTCTTACGTGTTGGGATCGTTGTGTTGGCGTCGATGAGTTTTGTCATAACACCTCCCATTGTCTCGATACCGAGTGAAAGTGGAGTTACGTCGAGAAGAAGTACATCCTTAACCTCTCCAGTGAGGACACCACCCTGAATTGCCGCACCAATAGCAACAACCTCATCGGGGTTCACGCTACGGTTAGGAGTCTTTCCGAAGAACTCCTCGACAACCTTCTGGATAGCAGGGATACGAGTAGATCCTCCAACCAAGATAACCTCATCAATCTGTGATGCTGAGAGACCTGCATCACGAAGAGCCAACTTACAAGGCTCGATAGTGCGCTGTACCAAACGATCTACCAACTGCTCGAACTTAGCACGTGTGAGAGTCATCACAAGGTGCTGTGGGATTCCGTCGACAGGCATAATGTATGGTAGATTGATCTCTGTCTGAGTTGTTGATGAGAGTTCGATCTTTGCCTTTTCAGCAGCCTCCTTTAAGCGCTGAAGCGCCATTGGGTCTTTACGTAGGTCGATCTTGTGGTCCGCTATAAATGTGTCAGCCATAAAGTCGATCAAAACGTGATCAAAGTCATCTCCTCCTAGGTGTGTGTCACCATTTGTAGACTTCACCTCGAACACACCATCACCCAACTCTAGGATTGAGATATCGAATGTTCCACCACCGAGGTCATAAACAGCAATCTTTGCCTCAGAGTCTTTTTTGTCGAGACCGTAAGCCAAAGCCGCAGCTGTTGGCTCATTGATGATACGGCGAACTTTGAGTCCTGCGATCTCACCAGCCTCTTTTGTAGCTTGACGCTGAGAGTCAGAGAAGTATGCTGGTACGGTGATAACCGCCTCTGTCACCTCCTGACCGATATAATCCTCCGCAGTCTTCTTCATCTTTTGAAGAGTGATAGCTGAGATCTCCTGTGGAGTGTACTGGCGACCATCAATCTCCACACGAGGAGTGTTGTTGTCACCCTTTACAATTTTGTAAGGTGCGCGAGCGATATCATCTGATACCTTGTCGTAAGCCTCACCCATAAATCGTTTGATAGAGAATACAGTACGCTGTGGATTTGTGATTGCCTGACGCTTCGCAGGATCTCCCACCTTGCGCTCGCCACCGTCGGTGAATCCTACAACCGAAGGGGTTGTGCGATGTCCCTCTGCATTTGGAATAACGACTGGCTCGTTACCCTCCATAACTGATACACACGAGTTTGTTGTACCTAAGTCAATACCAATAATCTTTCCCATAGTAGTTTGAATTATTACTTATTAATTATTTAATTTGTTTTGTTCATAATTGTTGAGTGTTATTCCACTCTTGTTTGGCACACTAATCTACAAATGGTATACCAAACCTTTTTTTTTGCAAATAGCCGCAAAATACTGCCATTGTCTGCCATTCTGTCACCTAGCAATTGCCATATATGACAAAAAGAGGCTCTATTTGGCTTATTTGTTGTGTCAACGAGAAAACTTTTTTATATTTACATCACTAAAAATAAAGATAGAGCAAGATGAAACATACAAAGATCACACATTACGAGCAAGAACATATAGATATGCACCACGACTCAGCCCTCAGTGTAACAGAGGGGGTAGAGGATCAGCCTATTGTGAATCCTTATTTTGTGCGTAAACGACGTCGCAGAATGACTACCGAGGAGTATATAGCTGGGATTCTGCGAGGAGACATAACTATATTATCACAAGCTATAACGCTGATAGAGAGTGCAAATCACGACCACAACGCACAAGCGCAAGAGATCATCGAAGGGTGCCTACATTATTCGGGACGTTCAGTGCGCGTTGGCATTACTGGTGTGCCGGGTGCTGGTAAGTCGTCGTTTATTGAGGCTATCGGGGGGCTTGTAACGGGGCTAAAACACAAATTGGCGGTGCTAGCAATCGACCCTAGTTCGGAGCGTAGCGGTGGTTCGATATTGGGAGACAAGACTCGAATGAGTACTATTTCGACAAGTAATGATGTGTTTATTCGCCCTTCGCCCTCGGCTGGATCACTAGGGGGTGTGGCGAGAAAGACTCGTGAAACAATTATTTTGTGCGAAGCGGCAGGTTTTGACCTTATATTTATAGAGACTGTTGGTGTCGGTCAATCTGAGACGGCGGTTCACTCGATGGTTGACATATTTATGATGCTTCAAATATCGGGTGCTGGAGATGATCTTCAAGGTATAAAACGTGGAATAATGGAGATGTCCGATATGATGGTTATCACCAAAGCAGATGGAGAGAATGTTCTTAGAGCACAGATGGCTCGCACACAATATGCTGGGGCGTTGAAACTGTTCCCGATGCCTGATTCGGGCATTAGACCCGATGTTTATACCTGTTCGTCGGTTGACGGCACGGGGTTAGAGGAGGTTTGGAAGGGTGTTGAAGATTATATAGAGTTTGTCAAGAAGAATGGTCACTTTATGGGACGTCGACAAGGGCAGCTACGTTATTGGATGCGAGAGACAATCCACGCAACGCTTCTATCTGATTTCTATAACGATAGTAAGGTGTCGAGTGTTTTAGGGGATTATGAGCGACGAGTTCTGGAGGAGAAGTTAACCCCATTTATTGCAGCAAAGGAGTTGATGGATCGGCACATTAAAGGGTAGCGACATACACAACACAAAAAAGGGAAAGGATAAACTCCTCTCCCTTTTTTTACAACAACAAATTAAGTTTCTAGTCTCTAGTAGACTATGCGTACTTAAATGTTGACTCACAAGATACAGTTAGCTTCTTGCGTCCCTTTGCGCGACGTGCAGCCAATACCTTGCGACCGTTTGCTGTAGCCATACGTGTGCGGAATCCGTGTTTGTTGATGCGCTTTCTACGTGAGGGCTGGTAAGTTCTCTTTGTTGACATAGTGTTATATTTATTTATTGTTTTCTACGTTTACGGAGTGCAAATATAGAGATAAAATCTCAAACAAGAAAATAATTCAGGGAAATAATTACTATAAAATCAAAAAAATCTTCTTAATTGGTTGCATTGGTGAAAAAATAGTTGTCGAAATAGTCGATATACTACAAATAAATTCGTATCTTTACACTTAACAAATACAAGAAACATATGGCAATATTTAAGGTTGAGGGCGGACGCCGCCTTTCGGGGGAGATAATCCCACAGGGTGCAAAAAATGAGGCACTACAGATAATATGCGCGACACTCCTTACCGAGGAGTGTGTGACTCTATATAATGTCCCACAAATTCTCGACGTCTTGCAGTTAATAGATCTGCTTGAGGCGATGGGGGTTGTCGTAAATAAGATTGGAGAGGATACCTATCAACTCTGTGCAAAAAATATAAATCTCGACTTCATATCTTCGGAGGAGTATCGTAAACGCTGTTCGCGTTTGCGTGGTTCGGTGATGATTGTTGGAGCTATGTTGGGTCGATTTGGCGTGGGATATATACCTAAGCCGGGTGGTGATAAGATTGGTCGTCGACGTCTCGACACCCACTTTATTGGGTTTCAGAAATTGGGTGCGAAGTTTAATTTCGATGCGGGTGATGAGTTCTTCACTGTCGAGGGACACGATCTCAAGGGGTGTTATATGTTACTCGACGAGGCGTCGGTGACGGGTACTGCAAATATCATTATGGCTGCGGTGTTGGCAAAGGGGCGTACCACAATATACAATGCTGCTTGTGAACCATATCTTCAACAGTTGTGCAAGATGTTGGTTAGAATGGGCGCTAAGATCGAGGGTATAGCCTCGAACCTGCTCACCATAGATGGTGTTGAACGACTAGGTGGTACGGAGCACACAATGCTACCCGATATGATTGAGGTGGGTAGTTTTATCGGTATGGCAGCTATGACAGGCTCTGAGATTACTATTAAAAATGTATCTTTCGATAATCTTGGAATCATCCCTGCGCAGTTTGCAAGGATGGGTATTCAATTTGAGCAGCGTGGAGACGATATATATATACCACAACAAGAGCACTACAGCCTCGAATCATACATTGATGGCTCTATCCTCACATTTGCCGACGCACCGTGGCCCGGATTAACGCCCGACCTGTTGTCTATCTTCTTGGTGGTGGCGACGCAGGCGAAGGGGGCAGCGTTGATCCACCAGAAGATGTTTGAGAGTAGGCTGTTCTTCGTCGACAAGCTGATCGATATGGGTGCACAGATTATCCTCTGCGACCCACATCGCGCAACAGTCATTGGACACGATCATCGAGTGCGTCTGCGTGCAACACAGATGTCGTCACCCGACATTCGTGCAGGTGTGGCGTTGTTGATAGCCGCGATGAGTGCCGACGGTGTGAGCGTCATCCAAAATGTGGAGCAGATAGATCGAGGCTACAAAGATATAGACAAGCGACTTAATGCCCTCGGTGCAAATATCACGCGCATCGAGGATTAAAACATCTAGAGCGCCGCAGCAAATATTCCTAACCCCAAGAGGGCAAGTATTAGAGGTATCAAAAAGATAAATCCAATGATACCGAGAGATGTCCCAATACACCCAAGCTCACCGCCTCTGTATCCTTGCGGCAGAGGCTCCGAGAGAAGTGTTATGATAAGCCCAACAAGTGGGGTTAGGAGTATGCTTAGCAGAAATGCTATGCCAAATCCAATACGTCGATTGCGGCCAATGAGTCCAACGAATACACTCAACAGAGTGCCCGACAGTGCTCCGAAGATTAATACTAGAAGTGTCATTATAGTTGATATTTTATATTAGTAGTGAGTAAATCCAGTGAAATTATCCCCCTGAGCCTCGCCATTGCGAAGCCATTCGATCGTCTCTCCTGCAACGATCTTGCCGATGGGGTATAGTGGGGTGTTGAACTGTTCTTGATAACTTTGGCGGATCTGTTCAAAATTGTCTACCGAACAGCTAAAAAGCAGCTCGTAATCTTCACCCGAAGAGAGTGCGTTGTGGAGTGAACCTACAGTTGGGATCATCGTCAACTCGACTTGTGCACCAACACCCGACGCCTTTAGAATATGGCGCAAATCTGATGCCACGCCATCCGAGATATCCATCATCGAGTGTATTGCATTCAAACGACCCAACCACTGCCCCTCGTCAACACGAGGAGTGGGGATTTTGTGTAGCTTTGCAAATGGTGTCTCAAACTCTCCACGCAGAATGTCTGCCAACCCTTCGCCAGATCCACCAAGAGGACCCGTTACGGCTATTATGTCACCAACTTGAGCGCTTGATCGACGTTTAATGTTGGAGTTGTTGGCTCTTCCGATTGCTGTTATGTTGATCGTAAAGTCCCCCTTTGACCTCGTTGTGTCGCCACCTATGAGAGCCACACCGTGCTTAAAGCTTAGATCTCGATAACCACGCATAAACTCCTCGATCCACGCACCCATAAACTCCTCCGGTATCGCCAACGACAAGAGTGTCGCAGTGGGTTTTGCCCCCATTGCTGCTATGTCACTCAAATTTACGGCGAGGCTTTTGTGTCCCAAATCGTAGGGAGAGGTAGCTTCTCGAAGAAAATGTACTCGCTCTACTAACATATCTTGGGTGAAGAGTAGTGACTCCGACTCTCCAATCGGCACTACGGCACAATCGTCTCCGATTCCCTCATACCCATTGGTGGGTAGAGCGTTACAGAGCTCTTTTATCTGATCTATGAATCCAAATTCTGTCATATTGAAATTATAGACTCTCATTATAGTTGAGAGTACGATTTACGTTAATAAATTAACAGATACAAAGATATGAAAATTTTTTGTTAATGTAATATAAATCGCTACCTTTGTGGCGTAACTAAATAAAAGAACACAGGATGAAAATACTTATTCTCAACGGTCCAAATCTAAATCTACAGGGAACTCGTAACGTCGAGATCTATGGTACAACGACCTTTGAAGAGTATATGGAGCAACTTCAACAAAGTTACCCCAATCTCGACTTCGACTACTTTCAGTCAAATCACGAGGGAGTTCTGATCGACACAATTCACCAATCGGTAGGTAAATATGATGGTATCGTATTCAATGCAGGGGCGTATACACACACCTCTGTGGCTCTACACGATGCTATATCGGCTGTTGTGACCCCCGTTGTGGAGGTTCATATATCGTCGATCTTGGCACGTGAGGGTTTTCGACACCACTCGATGTTAGCCCCCGTTGTGGTTGGTTCAATAATGGGTTTTGGGCTCGAATCTTATAGGTTGGGTGTTGAGGCTTTAGTGGGAAGAGACAAATAATAAAGATATAACAATAATTAAATCTAAAGGCAGTTATGCAGAAAATGAAGAAAACAAAGATAGTTGCGACTATCTCCGACATCCGTTGCGATGTTGAACTTATCCAGAAACTATATGATGCAGGTCTGGACGTTGTACGTATCAACTCAGCTCACGCTTCTGAGGAGGGTGCAACTACAGTTGTAAAGAATGTACGTACAGTATCTCCAGCTATCCCAGTTATGATCGACACCAAGGGTCCTGAGATCCGCCTTACAAATGTAGGTGACGGTGAGGGTACTATCGACTTTGCAGTGGGTGATATCGTAAAGGTTAAGGGTACAGCTTCTAACGAGGTGACTACAAGGGAGATCGTTTATATGAACGTTCCTAGCCTCGTAGGTGATATGAATGTTGGCAACCTCTTTTTGATTGCTGATGGTGAGTTGGAGCTTGTTGTTCGTGAGAAGAATGAGGATCACTTGGTTTGTGAGTTCACAATCGGTGGTCGTATGAAGTCTCGTAAGAGCGTTAACGTTCCCGGTGTACACGTAGATCTTCCATCTATCACACCAAAGGATCGTCGCTTCATCGAGTGGGCAACAAACAATGATGTAGATTTCATCGCTCACTCTTTCGTTCGTAGCGCTGCTGACGTTAAGGCTGTTCAGGACATCTTGGATGAGAAGGGTTCTGATATCAAAATCATCTCTAAGATCGAGAATCAAGAGGGTATCGACAACATCGACGAGATCATCGAGGCTTCATATGCAATTATGGTTGCTCGTGGAGATATGGGTGTTGAGCTATCGGCTGAGAAGATCCCCGGAGTACAGCGTCGAATTGTTGAGAAGTGTATCGCTGCAAAGCGCCCTGTAATCATCGCTACACAGATGGTTTACTCTATGGTTAACTCTCCTCGTCCAACACGTGCCGAGGTTAGTGACGTTGCAAGTGCAATCTATGAGCGTGTTGATGCTATTATGTTGAGTGACGAGACTGCATCTGGTAAGTTCCCAGTTGAGGCGGTTACAACAATGGCTCGCATCGCACGTGAGATCGAGAGTGACGAGCGTCAGTTCCCTCCAATGGTTGACCTCGATATGGTATCTGTAAACCACGAGATCACAGCTCAGTTGGCACGTTCGGCAGTTCGTTCTTGTAACAACTTGCCTATCAAGTATGTTATGTTGGATACCTACACAGGTCGTACAGGTCGTTACTTGGCAGCCTTCCGCGGTCAGAAGAATGTTATCGCAGTATGTTACACAACACCTGCACAGCGTATCTTGGCTCTTTCGTATGGTATTATTCCAATCTTGCGTACACAGTCTGAGAATAAGTACTACTTCTTGGTTGATGCAATGGAGTATGTTACAGAGCACCTTCCATTGAAGGATACAGATCTTATCGCAGCTGTAGGTGGTAGCTTCGGTCCACACCGTGGTGGTTCATATGTTGAGCTAGCGTCAGTTGGTGATATCAAGGCTCGTAACAGAGAGCAGAAATAGTTCTCGTTTGTTACAACGATAAGAAAAGAGGCTGTCTTAAGATACTGAGACAGCCTCTTTTTGGCGTAACTTGCTATTAGTCAATATGTGTTCTATTGGCAAAAGGCGTGATCCTAAATAGTAGATTATATAGAACTTGATTTTTTGAGCACTTTTTCAGATCCTTAATATGTAGGTTGCAAAAAAAATTACACCTCAGACACTCCTTTTAGTTAGGGTTTTGTCTGAGGTGTATTCTCTCTGTTATTATACTCTTTCCTTACCTACTTTTTTCGGAGTCATTACAAATCCCTAACTAGACGAACATAGTTGTTAATTCTAATAACATCGCCTTGAGGTCCGTGACCGTTGGCGTAAACAGATGGGTCGCCAGCTTTTGGGTCGCTGCGCTGTGAGCCTGCGCCGTGAACGTCGATCCAATTTGGCTCAGAGCTTTTGTTGTTTTGTTGGCGACTCTGTTGTCCCTCAGGTCTGCCTCCCTCTGGGCGACCTTGACCTTGTTGACCTTGAGGAGCTCCTTGTTGTGGACGACCACCTCCCATTTGAGGGCGATTACCCTCTCCTCTCTGTGGCATTGGCATCATCTGCGTATTTGACATATTACCCAAGCTACGACCGAATGCCACATATACTGCTGCGCTACCAGCCATACTACCAGAGTTTTCGTGCGTTGTCGATGTCCAATAGAATGGGAAGTCATTAGCTCCCGACTCATCTTTGATAGAGCTAACCTCAAATATAGGATCTATAGCTGCCGACGATGTTGTGAGTGGCGAGCGAGAGTAGTCGACAATGCTCTGCAACTCCTTAGCATTAGGCACTCTCCAATCTGAGTGACCAAGATAGTTTTGTGAGTTCATCTCCTCGGCATAAGCCAATGCCTCGCTCCAGTTCATCGACTTTTTGCTATCTGCCTTGCTCCACACGAGCTCTGTGGCTTTGTCTGTGATTGTGCCATCGCCATTGTCGGTAAAGTTATTTACGCCATACTCACCGCCACGAACAAATCGCACCATAAATGGTTTGTCGCCACCTCCAAATTTGAGTCCGTAGCCCTTGATACGTCCATCGGCAAAGTTTACCCCAAATAGCAACTCATCATTGGGTATTGATCCAACGTACAACGAAGAGGTAAGTAGTTGCGAGTCAATAGAGCGAACGCCATTTGCACCATACTTGAAATCAAAGATATTAGTGTTGATAAATGGAGTGCCGGGGATGTCGCTCCCTGCACTAAGCTCTGGGCTTACGTCGCTTCCGCTAAAGAGTATGAGCGAATATGCCTCTTTGATTGATGGTATGCGCCAATCTGAGTGCCCTGCCAATTTGAACTTTTCGATAGCTTTTAACGCCTCAGGGTAGGTCATAACTTCGTATCCCTTTTGCCACATTAGACCTGTAACGTTGTCGGTGATGGTGCCATCGCCATTGTCGGTGTAAGATGCGGCATTACCCTTGTGCTGGGCATCTTGTCCGTAGAATTGTTCGCCCTTTGCTGGGGCTGCGATCTCCTGCTTGTTGTCGAAGAATTTGGTCTGCTCCGTATCGACAATACGATAGTTCTGAGCATTTGCACTAAGGCTAATTGCTGCAACGAGCCCCGCTGTTAATATTTTTGTTCTTTTCATAGATATAAGGTATTATGTTTAATCTTCTGGTCGATTTTATGTATAAAATAGAGGCACATCACAACTTGCACCGCTGTGGCGATTGGGGTGGCAAGCCCAATGCGAAAGAGTGATACTGGCTCTATGAGACTAAATACAAAGGTAAGCGATAGGCGAAGGGCTATAGCACCGACAATGCCTTGAATCATCACATAAATTGTTGCTCCATAGCCATTCAAGTAGCCTGTCAAACAGAACAATATTGGCACTACGAACATCTCGAAAACGTAGGCATCTATATATGAGCAAGCTGCCTCAATCACCTGTGGATCTTGTGTGAAAATTCCAAGTAGCATATCGCCGTGAAAGTAGCACATATATGCCATAAAGACCCCAGCTGCTCCTGAAATTATTATTCCGACCCTCAGTCCTCGTTTGGTGCGATAGAGGTCATTTGCTCCAAAGTTTTGAGCTACAAAGACCGAGATGGATTGCATAAATGCCATAGGAATCAGAAGAATTGAACTTACCAACTTCTCCGACACTCCAACAGCAGCCGAAAATACAACTCCAAATTTATTGACAACAACCATCACGAACAGAAACGAAAGAGCTGTAAGTCCGCTCTGTAACGCTACGGGAACGCCTAACCAAACGACACGTTTGATTGTCGCCCAATTCACTTTGAAGGTGCGTAACCCCATCGAGTAGTTAAGGAGCGAACGCTTACGAATGATATAAACAGAGATGATAACACTAATGGTCTGCGCTCCAACCGTTGCGATTGCTGCTCCCGAAGCACCCATACCGCAGTGCGCAACCAACACCAAATCGCCAATAATGTTCGCCACACAAGCAATTGCCACCGCCAAAAGTGGGGTTTTTGAATCTCCCAAACCTCTGAATATACTGCCTAACACATTGTATGCAAATATCATTGGAACACCTATTGCGCTGTAAAATATATAACCTCCAGTTTGATATATAGCCTCTTCTGGTGTGTTCATTCCTGCAACAATGCTATCTCTAAAGATGAGCATCACAACCATTATAACAATAGATATGCCAAAGAATAGAGCGATAGAGTTGGCGATAACACCTCCAATCTCACCCTCCATTTTCTCACCTCGCTTTTGCCCCACTAGGATCGTTGTACCCATAGCGAGACCAGCACAAACTGAAGTCAAGAAGTTTATAAGTTGGCTACCCGTCGAGACTCCCGACACATCGTTTATCTGGGCGAAGTTACCCACTATAAACATATCTATTGCACCATACATAACCTGCAATAACAGGGCAAAAAATATGGGGATAGTGAATGATACTAACGCCTTTGCGACACCATCAGAGATTAATTTATTCTCCTTTTCTGTACTCATTTATCTATTGTTTTGTTGATTAAAGCTGCATAGAGCTCTTCTGCATAGTTCCCTCCGATGGGAATGGTTGTTTTTTTGCTATCTCGTATTGTGACCCCCTGTTTAGTGAACGACACAACGTGTGACTTGGAGATGGCAAAGGAGCGATGTATGCGCAAAAACTCTGACTCTGGAAGTAGCTCTACAAAGCTCTTAATACTCATCTTGGTCGAGATTTTGCGATTATTATCGCAATGTATCTTCACGTAATTCGCCAATGCTTCAACATAGATTATCTCGGAGTAGGCGATGGTAACATTTTGATAATCGACCTTGATTGTCATAGATCCTAAGCTCTCCTCTTCAGCCTTGAATGCACGGGCG
>JBCQTT010000023.1:0-33923 GCA_047174765.1 Rikenellaceae bacterium
ATTGGACTTATCAACCTAACTTATAATTTATGTCGCTTTGAGCAGATTGTGAGATTGAAAATCGCTTTGAGGTAATACACTGATAGATAGATAGATTTTATTCAAAAAGTTTGGATTTCAGAACTTTTTGATTTAACTTTGATGTCAGATAAACGCTTCAATTTAGGACGTTACGGGTTCTTGTCCTAAATTTTGGAGTAAAAAATGAAAAATTAGAACCCTCCTACACTAAAAAATAACCCTAAAAACATATAATAAAGATGAAAAGGAGACTGTTTTCAGCTATGGCACTCTTTGCCTTAGCCCTTCAACCAACCCAAGCAAAGGTTACCCTAAACTCAATTTGGGGAGATGGGATGGTTCTTCAACGTAATGCAGATGTTATATTCTCGGGCAAGTCAGATGGCGCGAGTGTTACAATAACCACCACGTGGAGCGGCAAAACAAAATACAAAGCTGCTGTGACAAATGGTGAGTGGAGTGTTAAAATTCCAACTGCGGAGGCTAGTGTCGACCACACAATCACCTTCAACGATGGTGATAAACTAACCCTCACGAATGTACTTTTGGGAGATGTGTGGATCTTGATGGGTCAGTCGAATATGCAGATGCCAATGAGTGGTTTTGGTTTTAGGGGTAATAACATCGCTGGATCTCACCTCAAAAATCAACACGTAGAGGGTTCGGCACAGGTCATCACACGTGCCAAGGCGAGCCAGCCAATTAGATTGTATACCATCGACTATAATCCTCAAAACACTCCGCAGGAGAGCGTCGGCGGTAGATGGGAGTGTAACACACCCGAAGCCGTACACTCATTTAGTGCTGTAGGTTACTTCTTTGGGCAGGAGATTCAGCAGGCTCTCGACGTTCCGATCGGATTGTTGTCGGTTAATAGAGGCTCTTCGTCAATCGAGACTTGGATGAGTCGCGAGTGGTTGGAGGGGATAGATGGTATTGATTTCTCGGCACTCGACAAGGAGGAACTTCCTCAAAAGGTAGTTAGCCAACCTTGTTATCTTTACAATGGAATGGTCGCTCCACTCAAAGATATCTCGATTACAGGTGCTCTGTGGTATCAGGGAGAGTCGAACCATAAGAAATTTGAACAATATTTAGAACTCTTCCCTGCATTTGTGGCTGGGCTGCGCGACCATTTTGATAGTGGAGAGTTTCCGTTCTACTACGCTCAGCTTGCACCATACATTGCACCATACATTGGGAATGGAGCAGATAAATATGATGTAGTTTTGATGCGCGAAGCGATGGTGAAGTTGATGGATCTAACCCCTCGAACCGGTATGATTACCCTAACTGACATTGGAGAGGAGAGAGTTATACATCCCCGTTATAAGCGAGAAGTGGGGGAGCGATTTGCTCTCTGGGCACTCTGCGACACTTATGGGGTTGAAAACGTACACTGCCGCGTACCAGAATATGCCTCAATGGAGGTTGCCGTAGATAATGAGGTTAAGCAGAAAGGTATCGCCCTTAAATTCGACCACGCATTAACAGGTATACACTTCAAGGAGCGTAACAAGACGTCGACACAGTTCGAAATAGCGGGAGAAGATCGTGTGTTCTATCCTGCCGACGTGAAGTTCTACGCTAAAAATGGTGCGTCACTTTGGGTGTGGAGTGAGGATGTTCCCGAGCCGGTCGCTGTTCGATACGCCTTCAAAAACTACGCTGAAGGGGATGTGTATAACGCCTTTGGGTTGCCTCTATCTTCCTTTAGAACAGATGATTGGGAGTTGCCTAGGTTTTAATGTCTAATTCTAATTCAAAATCATATGAAAGCAAAACTATTATTTATTTATCGTTTGTACTTTTGTCAACACTCTCTGCGAAGTCACAGGAGAAAGAGGTTGTATGCTCATCTATCGTAAAAGTAGCAAATGTTAGTGTATATAGCGATACCTATAAATACACATTTGGAAATCCTATCAAGTTGAATGGAAATCGTAAATCTAGTTTCGCCTCAGGAACATTGTCGTTATTAATTCCCGGTTTAGGACACTTCTACAACGGAGATGAAGTAGGAGGTTGTGTATATCTGTTAGCAAATGTTCTGACAAAGGTGTGGCTCATATATCCACCAACAAAAACTACCATCACCTCTGTCAATGAGTACTCCGCTGCGTACGAAATAAAGGAAGATAATTATATGGCTCCAATAATAGCAAATGTTGCTGTGACGCTTATCTCTTTTATTGATGCGATGGTGATCTCAAAGAGAGTTAATGACGCACGTGAGGGATTCTTGATCGGTAATAGTAGCTATCTAAATATAGAGCCAACACTTCTGAATACTACACCTATGTAAAGTGATAATATTCAGAAGGTTGCATATGGGGTAAATTGCGCCTTAAGATTCTAAGAATCTAAGCACTCTTTCCTCGTCGTGTCTCAATAATATTTGACATATTCTCCTTTGCCCACATTATCAGTGCTGATATGTGTGGCAGGAGGGTGTGTGCCCTCTCCGTCAATCTATACTCCACCTTTGGTGGTACAACCGCATAAACCTCTCGCTCGACAAGCCCATCCTCTTCGAGGGTGCGTAACGTTACTGTTAGCATCTTCTGCGATATGTCGGGAATCATCCTCTGTAGCTCTTTGAAACGCACTATTCCACCCTCGTTGAGGGCGAAGATTACAAGCGTAGACCACTTGTCGCCAATACGTGAGAGGATGTTTCGAACGGGACAATCTGGATAGTTGGGGTCTAAAACCTTTATTTTACTCATATCATTAATCTATTTTTGTGGGTTACTTTACAAAGGTAACTTATTCTCTTTTTGTTTGCAAGTATCGAAGAGTGTTTTTTTTGAAAAAAGTTACTCTTATAACTTGTTGATTCTCTGCATTGGTTACTTTGAGGTAACCAACTAACAAGGGCGTGCCTACTTGTGTAACTCGTTGAAACTGTTTAGATTTGCAGAAACAAATAACCCAAATAATTATGAATAAGAGTCTAAAATGGGCTGTCGCTGCGACAGCCGTAGTTGCAACACTCGCAGCAGAGGCGCAACAATTTACAACCTACGAGCTCCCCAATAGTACACTCCATCTATATGAGACAGGCGATGCAATGGGTTGTGCAAGTATAATCATCGAGGGTAAGAGGTCACTCGTCGTTATGGAGCAACCACTCTTCAACAACAACATTGAGGAGTTCGGTAAGTATGTTGAGAATCTAGGTAAGCCAATAGATCGTGTCTTTGCCAACTACCACCAAGCTGGTTTGACGCCCTACGCAAAGGAGAAGATCGTAATGCCAAAGACGATGATCGAGTTTAGCAAAACTCCGATGTCGAAGGGGATGATGGATAAGTTCTCGCAGAACTTTGGAAAAGTGGCAGATGTAAAACCATTCGGAAAGGTGTCGAGCATAAACATACCATCATCACAAAAGTGGGCAGGTGTAGATTTTAAGTTGACTTGTGGCGTTACAACGGACTTTCCGGCTGCGAGCGTTCTAATCGACGGCACAGCATACTATATGCACTTCGCACCATCAATTAGCCACGCCTCACCAATGGTTATTCGCTCTGTAGAGGCGATCGATCAGGTTCTAGCAGAGTTGCGAGCAGTTGAGGCGTCGGGGGCAAAGTATATCTTCGGGTCGCACGGCGCACCTGCGACAATGGAGGAGGTTACATTCCAAATCGCATACCTCGAAAAGTTGAAAAGTATCCGCGAGATGAGTTCAGATCCCGACATATTTGCTCAGCGACTACTTATCGCCTATCCCTCTCTTGCCGGATATGAGCAGTTGCGTGCATTGGCTACAAAGCTGTATCCAGACTTTAAGCAAGACCCCGTAAAGGAGGAGGTTCGCTCACGTATGCAGGATTATCTTAATATGGTGTCGGGACTCGATATGAAGATTGCGAAATCATTGTGGGCAGAGGGTGACGCTGCGATAAACGTAATCACACCTCGTTCACACTTTATCGGATTTGACTCTATTATGAATGACTTCCTCTTCAAGGCATTCTCAACCTTTAAGTCACGTAAACTATCCTCTGTAAGTGAGGTAATCAATGTATATGGAGATTCGGCACAGGTGCAGTTATATTGGATGTTCGACACTGTAAATGCCGCAGGTGTTGCTAATAAAGGTCGTGGACGAGAGACTCTAGTATTTGAGAAGATCAGCGGAGAGTGGCGTTTGGTTCACGTTCACTACTCACCACTACCACAACACTAGTATTAGTATAATAACAAGATCTGTATGTGAGACTTAATTAACATACAGATCTTGTTATTTTTTTGAGTTATTCGGCTTCGACTCGATTTTGAGTTATGCTATTTTTGATATCGGCTAGGTCGACGAGCTTATTTACGATAGCGTAGATCGTGAGTCCCGAGGGGCTATGGATCTGTAGTTTTGTCGCTATGTTGCGTCTGTGAGCAATGATGGTGTGGGTCGAAAGGTTCAGTGTGTCGGCAATCTGTTTGTTGGTCATACCCTTGACCACACACACTATTATCTCTCGTTCGCGTATGCTTAGATCTTTTCGACTCTCTTGATCTTCGTCTGTCTTGCTAACGGTGTTTATGCGCTCTATTATTGTGTCCGTATTGTCATATATTGATAATACTCCATCGTAGTTTTGGAGGAGACTTTGCTCCGCGAACGAACTCTGTAGTGCTATGATCTTTAGGTTGTCGCAGCCAATATCATCACGTAGTTGAGCTGGTAGGAACAGACCTAAGTGGGAGGGGTTGACAATCAAAATGTCGGGACTCTGGGTGCTGCTAGCTGTTGTGAGAGTTGACAGATCACTAATACTTGCAATATCGGCATTTAGGTTTGTGGCTCGCTGTAGTATCGTCACAATACCACAACGTATAATCGCTGAGGGTTCAGCCACTATAATATGTATTCGTTTAGCCATAGAGCCTAGTTGTTTTGTGATTCGACCACCTTCATCGTAGGTACTAACAGATAATCTTCAATATCGTTATGCGATGCAAGGTCGCGTTCGCACGAAAAGATATCGTATAGTACATTGTTGAGTGCATTTGTTGTTTTGGCGGGGTAGTACTTTATGATGATGTTCTTAAACTCCGATAACTTCGCCTCTACTTTGTTGTGGTGGCGGCTGAAGATATCTATGTTGTACGCTTTGTTTTTCGACCCACGTATAATAGATGTTATGTATGGGAAGAGAGTCTCCTCTTCGTACATCATATGTTTGTGAACTTCAGCAAGGTACTCGTCGTAGTAATTCACAATAACAATAGATGCGTCGTCATTGCGATCGAGAGACTCTACAAGTTTTCTCCTTATCGCAGGAAGGCGATATTCGAGGAAGTAGGTATGTGAGTTGTGTAGATACTGGATTAAGGATGCGAGAGAGATTTTGTTCGATTCAACTTTGAAACTTTTTTTGTTGTTGGCAATCAAAACATTTACGACAGCCAGAAAGGTCTCCAAATCGACACCACTCTTCGCACAAACCTCCTCTATCGACTCCTCTCCAAAGCCGAGGTCTATGCCAAATCGACTCATTACAAGCAACATTGGGTAGTTGTTGCAGATCAGATCACTCATCGAATCAGAGGCGATATATTTACCAACTTTATACATAATTCTTAAATACTTTAAAACATCTTTATTCTAGTCACAAAAGTATAGTATAACGTCTGTCTACACAAGTACCATTTATAGGTAAATATGATCTGCTTTTTACCTATAAATGGCTAGATAGATGTGAGTCATAATAGAAACAATCACCATATGTTGTTATTAACCACGTGTAAATTAACAATATATAGCTATACTAAAATCTAAATATAAGAGTTATCTTTGTAACAGAAAATAACTAGCGTAACGTTTATAAATTATATATAATGACATCAGTAGCACTACAGAGTAACGCTCGTGAGATGAAGGTCTTTTTGAACCACATCTATGAGTTTAAGAAGGGGATTAGACATATGATACTATATACTATGCCTTGCAAGCATTTAGAGTTTGCTCTATTTCGACTTGCTTCGCAGAGTATAGATTATTTTATACAGCCACTTAAGGGAGGTCGTGTAAATCTGTTTTTTGGACGTAAGGAGTGTGTTAAGGCTATTGAGATGATGGTGAATCGACCGCTCAACGAGTTAACGCCCGAGCAGGATTTTATTTTGGGGGCGGTATTGGGATATGATATATGTGGTCAGTGCGAAAGGTATTTGGAGCGTACGGAGAAAAAAATAGGCTCTTAGAGCCTGTTGTTTAGGCTTAGAATCTGTTGTTTATGGGGTTTAGTATTTTAGAGGGGAGTGTCTACGGGAGAGATCTTGTAGGCACTTTTTGTTTTTAGTAAATGTAAAATACGATTGCAATAAAGTGGGCAATAACGGCAAGATTAATTAGAAGATGCCACACTAAATGGTGATATTTGAACCCCTTACGGGCGTAGAACCAAGCTCCGAGGGTATAAAAAATACCGCCCAATGCGATGAGTGCAAGCAGTGGGGTTGGGGCGTTGCGGATAAACATTGGCATAAATATCACGATTGTCCAACCCATAACCAAATATATTGTTAGGCTCACCGCGGGGAGTGATCTCCGAGATAGCGACTTGTAGAATATCCCAAAGATAACCATCAACCACTGCAATATAACGATAACCCATCCTTGCCACCCTCCGATAACGAGTGTTGCGATCGGGGTGTATGTTCCGGCGATGGCAACATAGATGAATATGTGGTCTAGAATATGAAATATCTCTTTGTGGCGAGTCTCGAATGCCATCGAGTGGTAGAGCGTCGAGATCAACATCATCATAAGTATGGAGATGACATATATTGAGATAGTTACGCACGCCAAAACCCCACCCTCAAGGTATGACCATACCGCAGCAAAAGGTAGGATCAAGAGTGTAATAATCATCATTACGCCGTGCGATATAGAGTTGGCAACCTCTTCGCCAATTGTTGGTATATATAACTTCATATTCGGTTTTGAATTATTCTGCAAATATAATTATATTTGAATATAGTTTTGTATCTTTGGGGGAAATTTATCATATATTCTTATTACCATTTTATCTAAACTCTTCAATGCGCGACAACAACGGTAAGGATTGGAGCTACTATGCTCTTGCGATATTTGCAACAACACTTTGGGGATCGGCATTTGCTGGCGCTAAGATTGGCTTTGAGTATATGCCACCAATGATGTTGTCGGGATTTCGATTTATGTTGGCTGGGTTGCTGTTAGTTCCAGTTGTTGCTGCGATGAGGGTAGATTGGAGAGGGGAGATGGTGCATTGGCGATTTATGTTGCTGTTTGGGGTTGTTCAGACCTTTTTGCAGTATGGTCTGTTCTATGCGGGGTTGGATCTTGTGCCCGGGGCTTTGGCGGCGATAGTTATTGGGGCAGCTCCTCTTCTTACGGCGCTGATGGCGCACTTCGTATTGCCAGATGATAAACTCAATGGACGTAAGGTTTTCGCTATTGTATTGGGGCTTGTGGGGGTGGTTTCGATAAGTGTTGAGGGGGAGTCTCTCGCAGTTACAAATCCACATTTTTACAGAGGATTAGCTCTATTGGTGGTGAGTAGTATTGTCGGGTCGTACACAAATATTATGGTTATTAAACGCACAACTCCAATATCTCCATCGTTATTAACTTTGGTTGCAAATTTTTCGGGAGGGTTACTCTTGTTTTTGGTTTCGCTGTTTGTCGAACCAACAGATGTACTATCGCAGAGGCTTCCTTGGGAGTTTTACTTGGCGCTGTTGTGGTTGGCAATAATTCCTGCTGTTGGATTTACGGTGTGGTATCATCTGCTACAGAGGTCGGGTGTGAAGGTGTCGGAGTTGAATATTCTGAAATTTATAATACCTGTAGTGGGGGTTGTTCTGAGTTGGTTGCTTCTGCCCAATGAGTCGGCGACTTGGAGTGCGGTTGTCGGTATTGTCATTATTTCGATGTCGGTGATAATTTTGCAGCTTCCGACTAAGAGAGAGAGGTTATAGGTGTAATTATTCTATTTTTTTTGTTGTAAATAGAATAAAAGATAGTACCTTTATGCGCATTAAATCTCTATAAAGTATGATACCACAAGATCCAATGATGCTATATAGCTTCATAAATATGAAATTGAGAGATGGTTATCCATCGCTCGAAGAGTTGTGCGACGATATGAATATCGATCAAACAGAGGTAATTGAGAAGTTAGCATCTGTGGGATTTGAGTATAGTGTGGAGAACAATAAGTTTTGGTAGATTCTAAGAATCTGTTTAAGTTTTTCTCGCTATAACTGCGAAGAGAGAAAAGTGAGGTGACAGATCCTTAGCAAAATAGATAAGAGAAATTTAATAACCAAATATCAAAAACCTAAATTATGAAAAAAATAACACTTTTATGTGCGCTCTTGTGTGGGTTTGCCACTGCTCAGGCGAAGGTAACACTTCCAACAGTGATCGCATCTAACGCCGTTCTACAGCAGAACGAGAGCGTAAAATTATGGGGTGAGGGTACTCCCAATAGTAAACTCACAATCCGCCCTTCGTGGACAAAACAGAAGTATACAACCCAAATCGCCGCAGATGGTAAGTGGGAACTTCCCGTTGAGACTGTCGCTGCGGGAGGTCCATACACAATCTCGTTTGACGATGGTGAGGTGACCAAGATCGACAACATTATGTTGGGTGAGGTGTGGCTCTGTTTCGGTCAGTCGAATATGCGTATGGCTATATACGGCAATGGAGGTCAGCCAGTCGAGGGGTTGATGGATGTGTTGCTTCAGGCAGACTCACTCATTCCGATTCGTTATTTTAGAGCAGAACTTCAATCAGCCTTTGAGCCTAAGGATGATCTAGAGGGTAATTGGAAAGTCAACTCTCCAAAGAGTGTTAAGACTCTAGGTGCAACAGCCTATTTCTTTGCTCAATATCTACAGAGTGTACTCAAAGTGCCAGTAGGAGTTGTTGAGTGTGCTTGGGGAGGCTCGAAGATTGAGGCTTGGATGAGTCCCGATATGTTGAATGAGTATAAGGCAGGCTATCCAATGCCAAAGAGTTCTAAAGATTTTGTAAATGGCAAGGCGAACAATACCGCAGCGCAACTTTACAATGGTCTATTGTCACCACTCAAAAACCTTCGCTTCAAAGGTGCACTGTGGTATCAAGGTGAATCAAATCTCTTAAATAGCGATGAGTATCCTGCTCTCTTTAAGATTTTTGTGGAGTCTCTACGTGAGGATCACTTCGACAATGGAGTATTCCCATTCTACTATGCGCAAATTGCTCCATATGGATTAAATGCTGCATCGGGAAAGAACTATAACATTCGTATGCGAGAGACTCAAGCTAAGATGATCGATAATGTGGAGCGAGTAGGTATGGTTGTACTTTCGGATATCGGCGAGGAGGTGTGTATCCACCCACGTCAAAAGAAGAGTGTTGGTAACAGATTTGCTTACTGGGCATTGGGAGATACGTATGGTTATGATATGGTTGACTATCGCGCTCCAGAGTTCAATACAATGCGTCAGCTAGCGGCAAATAATAAATACCCCAAACGTGTCGGATTGAACTTCAAGCACGCTCCTCTAGGGTTATGCTTTGCCGATGCGAATGTTCCGTCGGTTAACTTCGAAGTTGCTGGTGAGGATAAGGTATTCTACCCTGCAACAGCTCGTATCTCAAATGGTAATAATCATATTGAGGTTTGGAGCGATCAGGTAGAGGATATTGTTGCTGTTCGCTACGGTTGCCGCGAATATTTCAAGGGTGACGTATTTAACTCATATGGTATTCCGATCTCTTCGTTTAGAACCGATGATTGGGATCTGTAGTTAACTTTGTGGTTAACATTGAGTATACACACGCTCTCTTATAGATGGAGTATAGCCAATAGTGATAGTGTTGAGATTACCACCCAAAGGGTAACTCCTAACACTATTGGCTTTACTCCTGTTTTTTTGATAGCCCCGACAGATATTGCTGATCCGATCAAGAACAGGGTCACAACCAACATATTCTTTGATAGATGATATATCTTTGTTGAGTATGGTTCGAGTTCAAAGAGGCTGTTTAGGAGCATTGCCCCCACAAACATAAATATAAACCACGGAATAGAGATCTTCCTGCTCTTTGATCTAAAGAGAAAAATCGAGAGGAGAGATATCGGTATAATCCAAAGTGCTCTCGTGAGTTTTACGGTTGTTGCGACCTTCAGAGCCTCCTCGCCGTAGGTTGCAGCCGCCCCAACGACAGAGCTTGTGTCGTGAATGGCAATGGCGCTCCACAATCCAAATTGATGTTGTGTCAACTCGAAGTAGTGCCCCATAATTGGAAATATGATGAGTGCAATTGAGTTGAGCAGAAAAATTACACCCAACGATATAGATATCTCCTCCTCTTTAGCCTCAATAGCTGGTGCTACTGCTGCTATTGCACTGCCGCCACAGATGGCTGTTCCCGAAGAGACGAGGTGTGCCATTCGGCGATCTATTCCCATCCATCGACCAAGTAGGTAGCCTACTCCAAGGACAACTGTTATTGAGCATATTGTTAACCAAATACCCTCTCTACCAGCCTCTGCTGCCTCTTGGATATTCATCCCGAACCCGATACCCACGACTGATGCTTTGAGCAACCAAGAGGTTGTCTTTGAGGCTAGCTGTGGCATTGGGTGTCCAGCAACCAGCGTAAATAAAAAACCAGCTACTAGAGCCACCGGGGCAGATATGTAACCTGTTGTACAAATTATGGCTAGGGCGATAAATACGACCCCTCTAAAGTTCTTTTTTTGCATCACTCTCTGTTTTATTTGTTGATGCAAAATTATAACTCTTCTCTCAATAATACAAGATACAAAATATTCTTCGCTATAACTGTTTGTTATAATGACTCTCGCAAAATGATTGGAAAAGGTTTATTAGGCGTCCTCTCTGTCCGTGGAGTGTAGCAAAACGAAACTTACGTGTTATCTTTAGATCCTCCACGTCGCAAATCGACAACTCTCCTCGTTTGATATGCTCCTTGGCAACTTGTATGGAGATGAAGGCGTAGTCGCGAGAGGCTTTGAGATATCTTAATATCGCCTCGCTGCTACCTAGTTGCATCTTGATGTTGAGCATCTTGCGGGTTATACCCTTTGCTCTTAACGCCGTTGTGATAACGGAGAGTGTGCCAGATCCCTCTTCGCGAATGAGGAGAGGGATTTGTGGTATGTCATCTAGTTTCAACCTTTTGGGTCGCTCCTTTGTCGAGATCAATACTATCTCGTCATCGGCAAGTTCGGAGTAGTGTATAGCGTTGTTGATGTTGTCACCCTCGATGAGTGCGATTTCGATCTGTTTTTGTTGTAATAATTTTATCACCTCGTCGCTGTTGGCGCTTATTACCGAGAGTTTGATGTTGGGGTAGTGTTGGCTGAACTTTGCCAAGATTACGGGTAGTACATATTGGGCGATGGTTGTCGAAGCGCCAATGTGTAGAACTCCCTCGAAACTATCTTTGTCGTCGCGGATTGTGTCGTTGAGGGCGGAGTAGCCATCGAGGATGGTCTCTATGAGGGGGAGAATCTCCCTAGCTTTGTGAGTTAGGGAGATTCTGTTTCCGTGGCGGTTGAATAGAGCCTCTCCAAAATCAGACTCTAGCTCCTTGATATGTTTCGATATAGCTGGTTGCGACACGTTGAGTATCGCGGCACTCTTGGTGAAACTCAACGAACGCGCAACAGTTAAGAATACGTTAAATCTAAAATCCGTAAGCATTATAGATCTAAGATATTGGTAGGTAAACTCTCGCCTTTGGGGAGGATTGGAGTGTACTGAGGTTTGTTGATGTCGAATATTATTCTAACATTCTGCACCGATAGTCGACGTGCCAGCCAATCTTTCAACAACTCACACTTCTCGTCTGTTGGGGGTGGGAACGCACTAATAATTGCAATCGAAACTGTATCTGTTTTGTGGTGTTCTATGTCGTTTTCGAGAATCGAGGTTATCGCGACACGGTTGATGCTTGGAAAGAGAACACCTATCTCCTGTGCAATTTGACGACTCTCTTGGTCTAGTTTGCTATGGTTGTTGACGATCTTTGTTAACTTCTCGATCTGCACTCTCTGCTCCTCGATTTTTTGTTGATTCTCCTTGTAGATGTTTCCGAACATCTCGTTTCCGATGCTCTTAAAGTCGGTCTCTTCGTTTTGGTAGCCCTGCATAATGCGAAGTTGTGTCCCCGTTAATCCTGCCTCGGGAAGTCGCATTTGCTTGGCAAGAATTGAGTCTGCCGGAAGGTGTTGACCGATGATCTTAACCTCGATAATCTTTTGACGGTTGGAGTCGATGTAGATGTTGTGGTCGATGATCTGAGTCTGCGCCGTGTTGAACTCTTCGTTGATGAACTCTTTCGCTGTCCTTTCGTAGTATGACGTCACGATCATATTGTATGTCATATAGGTACTTGGGACAACAGTGGCAACCAAAAGTAGTATAACAACATTACGAACTCTTTTTGATTTTGTAGCGTTGAGCTGCTCTTTTTGAGAGAAGCGCAAGAACTTTGCTCCAAACGATGTGGAGAGGGCGATAAATACCGAGTTGATGAAGTAGAGTTGGAATGCCCCTGCAATGAATGTTGTGTTGAGGGTTGCGATACCATAACCAACTGTACATAGAGGTGGCATAAGTGCTGTTGCAATTGCGACACCCGGGATTACATTACCGCGCTGCTTGGTACTCGCAGCAACGATACCCGACAAACCTCCAAAGAGGGCGATAAGTACATCATAGATTGTTGGAGTGGTGCGTGCCAACAGCTCCGAACTAGCCTCTCCGATTGGGGTGAGCGAAAAGTAGATCGTCGACGTGATGATCGCAAATATGGTGGCTGCTGCCCAGTTTGTCGCAGCCCTTCGAATTAGGTTGAAGTCGCTTATTCCTAGTCCCAATCCAATACCCATAATAGGTCCCATAAGTGGGGAGATCAACATCGCTCCGATGATTACCGCCGTGGAGTTGATGTTGAGTCCGAGTGACGCTATGTAGATCGCAAATATGAGTACCCACGTCTGCGCACCTCTAAACTGCACGCCGCTTACGATTTCGTTAATGATGAAAGCTTCGTGTTTCTTGTCGATTTTGAAGTGTAGATATCGAACGAATAGGCGTTTCGTGTCGTAATAAAGCTTGCGTAGAATGCTTCTTACTAGATTTTTTTTGTTGTTATTCCCATTAGGTGTTGGAGCTGGGGTTGGGAGTGAGCTCTCTTGGGTTTCAATATTTTCCATCGTGTGGGTTATTTTTTGAAATATATATTTAAGAATCTATTTGTCGCACTCTGTCTTTTCTGCCTCGAACTCAATGGTCGAGTGTGAAACGCCTCTCTCTCTCAGAAGACTTTTTGCTGTGGTCTTGATACGCTCCATTTGTGATATGTCGTCGATTAGGAGGTGAAGAGTTGCGGCATTTTCGGTTGTGCTGATTGCCCAGATGTGTATGTTGTGTATATTTTTGACACCCTCTATCTCCTCGATGCTTCGTTCGATGTCGTCGATGTCGACCGAGAGTGGAACACCATCTAGTGATAGTGATAGACTCTCGCGAAGTAGTCGCCACGTAGAGACAAGGATTATCAGTGCAATAGCTAAACTGACGAGGCTGTCGATGATATAGAGTCCCGTGTAGGAGATTATAACGCCCGACACAACAACCCCGATTGAGACCAATGTATCCATCGCCATATGGAGGTATGCACCTCTTACATTTACGTCGTGCTTCTGTCGGCGCATCAGCAGCCACGCCGTGATACCATTGATAAATATACCCACTGCTGCGGTCCACATTATCACCTCGCCCTCGATTGGGGATGGGTTGCGCATTCTGTCGATACTCTCAAAGATGATACCTCCAACAGCCACCAACAGTAATATGCTATTGAGTAGAGATACAAGTATAGTGCTCTTTTTATAACCATAGGTGTAGCGTCGATTGCTGTTGCGTCGAGCGAGTATAAACGCTAGCAGTGCCAACATAAGCGAGAATGTATCACTTAAGTTATGTCCTGCGTCAGAGAGTAGACTCATCGAGTTGTAGATCCACCCGATAGCACCCTCGATAATGACAAACATGAGGTTTAGTATGATCGCTATTATGAATATACCAAATAGGCTCTCTGTCGCTTCGTGGCTGTGATGATGATCGTGACTATGTTTGCCTCCCATAATGTTTGATTGTGTTGTTGGTAGAACCAAAATAAATATACCACAAAAGTAATAAATGTTTTTGAATATTTCACTAAGATTATCTATTTGCTGTGGTGTATAGTCTATTTGTGGTCAAAAAATAGAGGTGAAAACAGAAATAAGTAAAACATTTTACTACCTTTGTGTTGGGTGCCTATGGAGGAGTTTGTTAGGGGCACTCATTTTAGCTTAATCAGATTCTAACCTAAAAACAGTTAAATAATGAAAAATACTCTTGTTGATTTATTTGAAAGAGCGGTCGACAACTACTCTAACAACACCTTCCTCAAAGAGAAGGTCGGTACGGAGTGGCAAGAGACAACATATGCACAGACTCGTGAAGAGGTCTATAGATTTGGTGCGGGTCTTGTCTCTTTGGGGATTCAAAAGGGAGATAATGTCTCGATGCTTTCGGAGGGGCGCAATGCGTGGATTATTGGTGAGTTGGCGCTGTTTTACGCGGGGGCGGTCAATGTACCTCTTTCGGTAAAGTTGGATCAGAGTAGTGATCTGCTGTTTCGTGTTATACACTCTGAGTCGAAGTATATTATGGTTTCGGCAACGCAGCTCCCCAAGATCAGAGCTATCAAGAGTCGTTTAACCGACATAAAGTGGATTATTGTCCTCGACACACTCCAGAGCTATGAGGAGGGAGAGATCTCGATGGCGGATGTGTGTAAGTTGGGAAGTCGATATTACAAGGAGCAGCGTGAGGAGTTCCTCAAAATATCGCAGAGTATTCAAAATGACGATATCGCTACAATAACATATACCTCTGGAACAACAGCCGACCCGAAGGGAATTATGCTTACGCACCGCAACTATACAGCAAACGTAGAGCAGGCGTTGACGTTGATGGATATACCGCAGAGCTATAAGACGTTGATTATACTACCTCTTGACCACTGCTTTGCCCACGTTGTGGGATTCTACATCTTTCTTAATCGAGGTGCGTCGGTGGCAACAGTTCAGTTGGGAAAGAACCCAATGGAGACCCTAAGAAACATCCCAGTCAACATAAACGAGATCAAACCAAATCTAATCCTCTCTGTGCCGGCATTGGCAAAAACATTCAAAAAGTCTATCGAAACCTCTATTCGCAGTAAGGGTCGATTTACAGAGTGGCTGTTCAACACGGCACTCTCCACGGCGATCACATATAATCGCGATGGATGGAGTCGAGGTAAGGGTTGGGTGGTGATCCTCAAACCTCTTGTTTCATTATTTGATAAGATCCTATTTTCGAAGGTGCGTCAAGGTATGGGTGGTGAGATTGATATGTTTATTGGAGGTGGGGCTCTGCTGAGCACGGAGCTACAAGATTTCTACTACGCTATTGGTATGCCGATGTTTCAGGGGTATGGACTCTCGGAGGCTACACCCGTAATATCCTCTAACTCTTTGGCAAGACATAAATTTGGTACTTCGGGTTCGCTCGTAAAGCCTCTCGACATAAAGATTATGGATGGTGATGGTCGCGAACTCTCCGCAGGTGAGAAGGGCGAAATCGTCGTGCGTGGTGAGAATGTGATGGCTGGTTATTGGCGCAATGAGATCTCCACTGCTGAGACCGTCAAAGATGGTTGGCTCTATACGGGAGATATGGGATATATGGATAAGGATAATTTTTTGGTCGTGTTGGGTCGTTTCAAGAGTCTGCTGATTGGTAGCGATGGTGAGAAGTATAGCCCCGAAGGTATCGAGGAGGCTCTTGTCGGAAGCTCCTCGTATGTCGATCAGATCGTTCTGCACAACAATCAAGATCCATACACAACTGCCCTGATTGTCCCAAATATCGACGCCTTGAAACGTGACGTAACTGCACAGTGGGGCTCTGTTGAGGCGCAGCGCGAAGCTGTGGCTCTTGTGTTGGGTTCGATAGATCAGTATCGAAAGGGTGGTGAGTTTGCTGGTACATTCCCCGAGAGGTGGTTGCCTGCAAGTTTCTCTCTGCTCGATACACCGTTCTCGGAGCAGAATAAGATGGTCAATAGCACAATGAAAATCGTACGTAATAAGGTTGAGGAGTATTACGCCGACCGTATAATCGCAATGTATGCCGATAATAAGGATGTCTTTAATAGAGATAATTTCTACGCTATGAAGTAAGAGAGAGGCGCTTGACAAATTTAAGAGGTAATATTTTTGATAAATTGATCGAATATATTATCTTTGTAGTGATACCACAATTATAAACTATAATAACTTAAAAATATTAGATGAATCAGAGATACCTCCACCCCGAGATCGAGACAATGAGTCGCGAGGAGTTGAATGTACTACAGCTCGGTAGATTAAAAAGCACAATCAATCAGGCGGCGAAATCGCCTTTCTATTCAAAATTATTTGCCGATATGGGGATCACATCGGATTCTGTTACTTCGTTGGATGATCTGCGTAAGTTGCCATTTACGACGAAGGATGATCTGCGTGGTGCATATCCATTTGGACTCAACGCTGTGCCTCAGAGCGAGGTCGTAAGACTCCACTCATCGAGTGGTACGACAGGAAACCCAATCGTTGTGTGTCACTCACAGAGGGATCTCGACATCTGGGCAGATCGTGTGGCGAGATGTATGTATATGGTGGGACTCCGTAACACAGATGTTTTTCAGAATACGTCGGGTTATGGTATGTTTACTGGAGGCTTGGGTATCCATAATGGTGCTGAGCGATTGGGGGCACTGATGGTTCCTGCTGCAACAGGAAATAGCCCTCGTCAGATAAAGTTTATAACCGACTTCGGAACAACCGCTATACACGCGATACCATCGTATGCAATCCGTTTGGCTGAGGTGTTTAAGGATCAAGGGGTTGACCCGCGAGAGACAAGCCTAAAGTGTCTTATCATCGGAGCAGAGCCCCACACCGAGGAGCAGCGTCGCAAGATCGAAGATCTCTTGGGTGTGAAGGCGTATAACTGTTTTGGTATGTCGGAGATGAGTGGTCCGGGTGTGGCATTTGAGTGTCAGGAGCAGAACGGATTGCACATTTGGGAGGATTCATATCTCTTTGAGATTGTTGATCCCGAGACTCTGGAGCCGGTGGCAGATGGTGAGACGGGTGAGTTGGTTATCACGACGCTCGACCGCGAGGCTATGCCCCTCATTAGATACCGTACGCGAGATCTGACGCGTGTACTCGTTGGAGAGTGTCCTTGTGGACGTACGCATCGTAGGTTGGATCGTCTGAAGGGACGTAGCGACGATATGTTTATCGTTAAGGGTGTCAATATATTCCCTATGCAGATTGAAAAGATTCTACTCCAGTTCGAAGAGGTGGGTACAAACTACCTTATCACAATCGAGACAATCGGTATCAATGATGAGATTATAATTGAGGTAGAGTTGGGTAACGAGGCATTTACGGATGATTATTCGAAACTACAGGATCTAAGTCGCTCGATAACACGAGCCCTGCGTGATGAGATATTGGTGACTCCGAAGCTAAAACTAGTGGGTAGTGGAACACTTCCACAGTCGGAGGGTAAGGCGGTGAGAGTCGTCGACAAGCGCGCAAAGTAGAGTAAAAACCAACTGAAAATAGATTTGAAAATATGAAAACAACACTTCAACAGCTATCGGTCTTTTTGGAGAATAAGATCGGAAGCCTATATGAGATAATGGATATATTGAGTAAAGCCGACATTCGTATCATTGCAGCTACTGTTGCAGATACTACGGAGTTTGGTATATTGAGGCTTATCACGAGCGACAATGCACGTGCATACGATCTGTTGCGTGCAGCGCAGAAGAATGCAAACAATAGTGAGGTGATAGCTCTGTCGTGCGACTCTTTGGCTGGCTCTTTCTATGAGGAGTTACATAAATTTTATGTCGAGGGGGTCGTTATCGAGTATATGTACTGCTTCTCGATAGGTCAGAAGGCTATTATGGTGATGCGTGTGAGCGATACCGTTAAGGCGTTGACGCTTGCCGAGGCGAAGGGGATTGTGACTCTGAGCAATGAGGATATTGTTGCTCTGTAGCGATAATATCTCAAAAAGATTAAATAATCCTTAAAAAGGATCGACCTTTGCATATAAATGCTTACTTTTGCTAACATATAAAGAGTTTGTTGCAATTGCGTATTTCGTTGGGTCGATGTTAAATAGATTAAGAAAGATAAATTACCTCAAAAGGCACATTGTTTTGTTGGTGGATGTGGTATTATCGACATTCGCAACTATATTGGCGTATCTTTTTGTCCTCTCAATGGTGGGGCGTCTTGATATGAGTGAGCTTGCCTCGGCGACAGTTTGTGGAGCATTTGTCTCTAGTTTTATTCTGTTTTTTATCTCTAGCTTGAATCGTGAGTCGATTCGGCACTTTACGATTGCTAATGTTATAGGCGTTATTGCATTGGTCGTTGTAAAGGAGTTTGTCGTCGTGTTAGTTGCTTGGTGCGTAATGGGCGGAGTATATCGCTTGCCTATGTATATTAGTATCGTTGACTTTTTGTTGACGATATTTTTTTTGATAGGTATGCGAAGTGCTATGTCGGCTCTGTACTATTATATCATAGATCTAGTTCGACGCGATGTGATGGATGTGTTTATCTATAGTACGCGTGGATATAACCCAACTCTTGTGCAACATATGAATAGAGATATAAATTCGAGGTATCGAATACGAGGGTTTCTAACTACCAATCGCTCAAAGGTGGGGAATAGATTGTCGGGTGAGAGGGTCTATTTTGTTGGGTGTAGCGTAGCAGAGCAGAGAGAGTTGTTTTGTTCTCAGGGTATAGAATCTGTGATTTTCACCTCGCAGGAGAGTGTGGATCGGGAGCGAAATAATCTGGTTGAGTTCTGTATTCATAACAACATCAAGATGCTTATTGCTGGAGATATACAGCAACTGGATGAGAATGGAGAGATCCCCAACAGGAGCATAAAACCGATTCAGATAGAGGATCTATTGGAGCGGCAGGAGATAAATGTTGATTTCGCGAAGATTAGCTCTCAAATTGAGGGAAGGGTTGTGTTGGTGACGGGTGCTGCGGGGTCAATTGGAAGTGAGATTGCTCGACAGGTGGCAACATATGGGGTGAAGCGACTTATCTTGTATGATATTGCAGAGACTCCGTTACATAACATTCAGATGGAGTTTTCAAAGAGGTTTGCTGATGTTGCAATAGAGTACATCTTGGCAGATGTTCGCTCTGAGGATCGTGCGAGGCAGATCATCGGGAGATATAAACCCTCCATAATATTTCACGCAGCAGCATATAAACACGTCCCAATGGTGGAGGCGAATCCTTGTGAGGGGGTGATAGTAAATGTTTGGGGGACGGTGAATATTGCACAGCGCGCTATTGAGAGTGGGGTAGAGAAGTTTGTGATGATATCGACCGATAAGGCTATCAACCCAACGAACGTAATGGGTGCGAGTAAGCGTATTGCCGAGATGTGTGTTCAGAGTATGAATCGAGAGGGGAAGACGGAGTTTATAACAACCCGATTTGGAAATGTATTGGGGAGCAATGGCTCTGTGATACCACACTTTAAGTCTCTGATTGCCGCAGGAGGACCTGTGACAGTGACACATCCCGAGATAATTAGATACTTTATGACTATACCGGAGGCTTGTCGATTGGTGTTGCAGGCTGCAACGATGGGACACGCCGGGGAGATATTGGTGTTTGATATGGGTGAGCCGGTTAAGATTGTCGACCTAGCGCGTAAGATGATTCGCATCTCTGGCTTTGAACCCGACAGAGATATTAAGATCGTCTATACGGGTCTGCGTCCCGGGGAAAAATTATATGAAGAGTTGTTGAGTAGTGATGAGAATTGTGTCGCCACGCAACATAGGAAGATTCGGATTGCGCAGTCGATAGTTCCCGATATAGCGAAACTAGAGCCTCAGATAAGGGCGTTGATGTTGTCTGCTCGCAGGGTGGAGGTTGAGCAGACGGTAAGGGTTATGAAACAGATTGTTCCGGAGTTTAGGAGCAATAACTCGATATATGAAAAATTTGACCAATGAAGAGAGTAGGAGTTTTAACATATATCCATACAAATAACTATGGAGCAGAGTTGCAGGCTTTTGCTCTGCATAACAAGTTGCGTGATATGGGTTACGATGCGACACTTGTGGATCTCTATCGACCGATGAATCGAGAGTATGTGGAGACGGGGCGTTTCGCGCCGATCTTTGAGTTTGGGGATAAGCGGGATCGACTACAGCGTATAAATCGGGCAGTCTACTCTGTGATAACAAAGCTTGTGGGTTGCTTTTTTCGGAGGAGGAGGGTAGTGAGAGAGGGTAACTTCGCACGATTTTATGACGACTATAACCATCTCTCTGAGCTTACTCACTACAACTTTGACTCACTGTATGAAAATGAGGTGGAGTCTACGTATACACACTATATTGTGGGGAGTGACCAAGTGTGGTCATTTGTGAGACCATTTTCGCCCGAGCCCTATTTTCTAACATTTGCAAAGCTAAGGGTTAAGAGGATATCGTATGCGGCGAGTATTGGTCACGCGGTACTTCCTCGTGGGGTGACGAAGCTGTATGAAGAGTGGATCTCTAAATTTGACTCTGTTTCGATGCGTGAGCGTGAGGGGGTTGATATTGTAACCTCTCTCTTAGGTCGAGAGGTTGATTTGGTGCTCGATCCTACACTGCTGTTTCGGCGGAGCGAGTGGCTGAGTCGTTTGAATGTGGAGGCTAGATCGGGGAGGGGATATGTGTTGGTCTATCTGCTAATGAGCTCTCCCTCGTCTATTGGTTTGGCGAAGAGGATCGCTAAGCAGATGGGTCTAGAGGTTAAGGTGTTAGTGCCGAATTATTGGTCTCCATATCTGTTTGTGACGGGGTGTGAGTTTATCTATACGGCGGGACCACGCGAGTTTGTGGAGTTGATGGAGGGGGCTGAATTTGTTGTGACAAATTCGTTCCACGGAGCAGCGTTCGCCATAAATTTTAACATACCGTTCATCGCGACACCTCGAAGATCGAGTCGCGTGTTGAGTCGATTTAATAGTTTGTTGGAGTTGTTGGAGCTGAGGGAACGGTTGGTTTTTGACTCCGTGGAGTTCGAGAATCTCCCCTCGTTGGAGGTCGACTTTGGGGTTGCAAACTCGACGTTGGAGCGAGAACGGGAGCGTTCACTCTCATATCTTCGAGACGCATTGCAATGATTGAATGGTTGACAAAAAGTTGGTAAATGGCGAATGTAAAAAATAGATTAATCTCGGGGGTAATCTGGGATAGTATTGGTCACTTCTCTGCGTTGGGTTTCCAATTCTTGGTCTTGATTATCATATCGAGAGTCCTCGCTCCATCCGATTATGGGGTGATAGGGTTGTTGACGGTCTTTGTGTCGGTTGCGGGGATTATCTTGGACTCGGGGTTTTCGCAGGCTCTGATTCGACGAGAGACGTTGGATCAGATAACTCTGTCGAGTATATTTTATGTCAATTTAGGTGTCGGGGTTGTTATCTACTCTGTGCTGTGGTTTGTCGCTCCATATATTGCTCGTTTCTATGATGTAGCTGAGTTGGTTGGTTATGCGAGGATTCTGTTCCTAATTATACCTGTCAGCTCATTGGGGTTGACCCAGAGTGTACAGATACAGAAGAACTTGAAGTTTAAGAAGTTTGCTGTTGCGAGTTTTGGTGCGGCATTTATATCGGGCTGTGTGGGACTTTGGATGGCTTATAGTGGATGTGGAGTTTGGGCTTTGGTGGGGCAGCAGCTCTCTTTGGCTGGGGCGAAAACAATATTGTTCTTTATCCAAAATAGATGGTTGCCATCCTTTGTTTTTGATTTTGCGGTTGTTAGAGAGTTGTTAGGGTTTAGTATGAACTTGATGCTCCACTCGTTGATTAACACCTTGATGAAGAATCTGTATATCCTTACAATTGGGAAGTTCTACTCCACAACAGAGGTCGGATACTATAACCAAGCGAATAAATTTGAGGTTATATCGGCATCTACCATAACCTCGATTATTACACGAGTGTCGTTCCCCGTGATGGTGAGGCTCAAAGATAATCGGGAGCAGTTTAGGAGCGCTTACAGAGGTATAATGTCGATGACTTGTTTTGTTATGGCTCCTGTGATGTCGTTTTTGTTGATTCAGGCAGAGCCTATATTTAGTCTCTTTTTGACCGATAAGTGGCTACCGGCAGCTCCCTATTTTCAGCTGTTGTGTATATATGGATTGATCCATCCGATTATTATGTTGAGCTACAATGTCTATAAGATGCAGGGGCGAGCAAAGACGTTGTTATATTTGGATTTGTTTCGACATCTGTTGTTGGTGGTCTCTATAGTCATTACAATTCAGAGAGGTATTACAACTCTGCTGATAGGTCAGATTGTGGTTATGGGGGTTATGGCAGTGGTTAATATGTGGCAGGTGGGGAGGCTCACTACATTGTCGGTGTGGGGACAGGTTACGAGTGTTGTACCATACTATTTGGTGTCGGCTTTGGTTGCGATTGTTGTCTGTTGTGTACCCTCGTTTGAGTGTTTGGCATTGTCGTTACTCTCTAAGTTGATGCTGTTTGTGACTATATATATAATGATTGTGGCTACTCTTCGGTTGGACTCCTATCGAGAGGTGGTGACATTGATAAAGAGTAAGATATTACGTTGATATGAGAGTTGAAAGAGATGATATTGGTGATTACGTTCTGTCGTTTGCAGCTGTGGTGCAATCTCTGTTGATTGTGTTGCAGCAGTTTCTGATATCTGTGTTGTTGCTCTCGGATGAGAGGGCAACCCTCTGTCGTATTATATTCTCCGCAATACCAACTATTGTTGCTCTTGTATATGTTGTTCACCGCAATTTGAGGATTACGCTTGCTACATATTTCATAGCTGCAACGGTCGTGGTGATTCAGTGTGGAGTGTTTCCGCAGAATCAGAGTCTTATTGTTGATAGTGTCTTTAGGTTTTTGTTTCCGATTCTTATACCGATAGTGTTGGCAGTGTTCTCGGTCGAGAGGCTGAGTATCTTTATGCGTACGCTCTACTATGTGTCGTGGGTTACGTTTGGTGTTGCGATGGTGTTTTTGTTGATGTATGTTGGGGGGTATGGGCGCTTCTTGAACTATAGTATAAGTTTTTCGTATGCGTTGTTGATACCCGCTTTGTCGTTGTACTCGGCGAAGAGTATAAAATCTCAGATTGCGTCACTACTTCTTCTGTTAACCATTGTGGTGTTGGGATCTCGTGGAGCGGTCCTAATATTTGTTGCGTATTGTCTCTATGATGCTTTTGTTGTTGGTCGTAGATATACCCTTCTTGTTGCGATGTTGACGGTGGTATTGATTCCTAGGTTTGTCTCTTATCTGGGGGAGGTCGGGGTCACCTCGCGAACCCTTAAACTGTTGGAGTCGGGAGCTATTGTGGGGTATGATTCGGGGCGTTCGGTGATCTATGGTGATGTTGTAGATTTGATATTGGAACATCCACTTGGTGGTGTCGGAATTTTTGGGGAGAGGGCTCTTTTGGGACATTATGCACACAACATAATATTGGAGATATTGGTGCAGTGGGGAGTGCCTATAGGGGTGGTGATATTGTCGTTGTTGCTCTATTGGGTGGTTGCAACATACGCCAATTCAAATGATAATCGAAGAGTTATATTGATTCTGTTTTCGATGGCGTCATTTATTCAACTCTTCGTCTCCTCGTCATACTTGACCAATTTGAACTTTGCACTATTTTTAGGTGTGCTTTTGAATTTGAGAGCCAAGATTGATAACCCAAAATATGAATGAAGATGGAGTGTTATGAAAATATAGATTTGTGTAAATTCAACACGATGAGATTACACTCTATCGCGCGAGTCGTATATATACCTCACAACGAAGAGGAGCTAGTGGCGGTGTGCCGTGAGTTGATGGGGCGTGGTGAGCGATTCTACACGCTGTCGGCTGGTAGCAATGTAATATTCGCGGAGCGAGTTGAGACGGCGATCATATCTCTTATGAGGGTGGATGAGAGCATCACTCGAAATTGCAGAGGTGAGATCGTGTGTGGAGCGTCGGTTAGGATTCAGAGTTTGATAAACTATCTTCAGGGGGTTGACCTTGGGGGGATTGAGTATCTCTACTCTTTGCCGGCGAGCGTTGGTGGAGCTACATATATGAATGCCGGGCGGGGGAGGTCTCACAATAGATCAATATCGGACTATGTTGTGAGTGCTCGATATTTGGATCTAGATGATTTGACGATAAAGGAGATTTATGATGTGGGGGCTGAGAGTGGTTATAGAACCTCCGTGTTTCAGCGGTTGAATTGTGTTATATTGTCGGTGACATTTAAGTTCTCACCTCAGCTAGCCTCGAAGAGTGATGAGCTAATAAAGGAGCGACTAAGTTATACGAAGAGAGTTCAACCGACAGAGCTACCTAGTAGTGGAAGTGTCTTTAGTAGATATAACCGATATACAATGTATCTGCTTCGGGGTATGAGGTGTGGTGGTGCGCTCTACTCGAAGAGGACAAACAACTGGATCAGTAACCTCGGTGGGGCAATACCTAACGATGTGATGAGGTTAATAGATCGTGCGATTCGACTACACAGGCTGTTGGGGCAGAGCTGTAAACTAGAGCTGCGAATATATAAATAATGAGGGGAGATTAATATGATTCACATACTACACATAGCCAACTCATATGGAGGTACAGAGGTGTATCGAAATTTGGTTCAGAGCATAGACCGAGAGGGTGTTCGACAGACTATATATGTACCTCTTAACCCCAATAATCACGATCGAATAGGTCGACATTTGGTCGATTTTGAGGTTGTTGGTTCGAGGGTGATATACTCCACCGCCCTCAAGAGATACCATAAATATCTATATCGACGTAAGGTAAAAAGGTGTGTCGACGATCTGTTGTCGAGGGTAGATATTCGCGAGATATCGTTAATCCAGGCATCGACTCTCTGTGTCGATGGGGCTGTAGCTTACGAGATTCACAAGAGGTATAATATTCCATTCGTAGTGGCTGTACGTAATACAGATAGTGCCTACTATCGAAGTTTTCCAATATATGCGAGATATTTTGATGTTGTTGCGAAGGCTGCATCTAAGTTGATATTTATATCACCCAGCTACCTACGACGCTATGAACGCTTTGGAGATAGAGATTCGGTCGTTGTACCCAACGGAGTTGACAACCACTTCTTTGGTGTCGATAGTGGGCTGAGAACTCTCCATAGCCCTGTGAGGTTGATATTTTCATCGGCATTTATGGTGGGTAAGAATCTTCGTGAGGTACTTCTCGCAATAGATATCCTCAAGAAGAGAGGGTATGATATTCACTTTAAGGCTTATGGGCGAGGGTTGCCCTTTCGAAAGGAGAGCCCTAAATATCTTCGGGAGGTTGAGCAACTTGCGCAAGGGAAGAGTAATGTAGAGCTTTTGGATTATATCTCCAAAGATGAGTTGAAAGTGGAGGTTCGTGATAGTGACATATTTGTTATGCCATCAAAACCGGAGACCTTCGGATTGGTATATATCGAGGCTCTGTTGCAAGGGTTGCCGATTGTCTATGCACGAGGGGAGGGGTTCGATGGGTATTATCCCGATGGATATGTTGGGTATGCCGCAGAGTCATTTAATGTTGAGGATATTGCCGACAAGATCGAGCTAACAATAAAAAACTACAACCAAATAACAGCAAATATTGCCGGTGAGGAGCTCTCGGAGAGATTCCAGTGGAGCGCCATCGCAAAGCAGTATCTAGCTATATATGAGGCAATCATTAAAATAGGGAAGCGATGAAGATAGCACTTTTAACATTCCATAATGCCTCCAACTATGGGGCTGCGTTGCAGGCGTATGCACTGCAACAGGCTCTGTTTGATATGGGTTACGATAATGAGTATATAAACTATGTTAACACACGTCGGGCAAATGTCTATAATATGGGTTATCATATGGTTAATGCACTCTTTGTTAGGCGAGATCCAAAGTTGGCGATTAAGTATCTTTTGGGGACTCCATTTATGGAGGTGAGGAGTAGGCGATTCAAAGGGTTCTTCGCGGAGAACTTAAAGTTTACGGAGGCTATATATCGCACCTCAGAGTCAGCACGAGAGCTGAATACGCGTTACGATAAGTTTGTTGTTGGGAGCGATCAGGTGTGGAATCCTCGACATAATGGTGGTGACACGGCATATCTTTTAGATTTTGTCGACGACCATACGAAGAAGATATCTTATGCATCTAGTTTTGGATTTGTAGAGACACCGAGCGAGGTGAAGGAGAGATACACAACCTATCTTGGTCAATTTTCGGCTCTGTCGACAAGGGAGATGAGCGGAGTCGATGTCATAAAGTGTTTGACAGGGCGAGATTCAAAGTTGGTGATCGATCCTCTGTTTTTGCTCTCTGCAAGTCGTTGGCGAAGAGTTAAGAGGAGGGAGTTTTGTGAAGATTATATCTTTAGCTACACCAATAAAGGTGGACAGTTCGAGGAGTTCCTTAAGGTTGCGAATTATGACATGCGGGGTCTACAACACTATAAGTTGGCGAGCAGCACAACCGTTCGGGATCTCTTGTCACCATCGACGAGGGTGATGTATACAATGTCGCCATATGATTTTGTATCAGCCGTTGATAATGCTCGGTTGGTTGTTACGGCATCGTTTCATTGTGTTGCGCTTTCGATAATCCTCAATCGAGATTTTGTTGCTGTTTTAACGGGTGACGAGGGGCGCGATTCACGTATCGTTAGCCTTCTGGAGATGATGGGGTTGCAGCATCGGATATTGGGGGAGGCGTTAGATGTTAATGAGCCGATAGATTTTACGTTTGCCAATCGTCAGATCCAGAGATATGTGGAGGAGGCAATAGATTACCTGCATCGCAGCATCGCAAAATAGATAGAGTTCGACAGATGAAGATACTATATATACATCAATATTTTAGAACCCCTCAAGAGCCGGGAGGGACACGCTCCTATTGGTTCTCTAGGGAGCTGCTTCGACGTGGACATAAGGTTGTTATGGTCACGGGGACAAGTGTATATCACCCCGAGCAGTCGAGAGAGTGTGTCGATGGGATAGAGGTTGTATATGTGAAGAGTGACTATAGCAACTACTTCTCTCCGTTGAGAAGGGTATGCTCATTTGTGAAGTTTATATGGCTCGCGATGAGGGTGGCGATGAGGGAGTCCGGTGTAGATATCGTATACGCAACATCTACACCCTTGACCATAGGTGCTATTGCGTTAATCCTGCGAAGGTTGAAGGGGTGGCGATATATATTTGAGGTTCGAGATTTGTGGCCTGAGTTTCCTATTCAAATGGGGGTTATACGAAATAGACTCTTAATAAAGATTCTCAGAGGTTTTGAAAGGAGGATATATGAGAGGTCGGAGTGTGTTGTTGCGTTATCCGAGGGTATGAGGGATGGGGTTATTGCGGCTGGGACATCTGAGGAGAGGGTTGTGACGATCCCCAATATGAGTAAACCCAATGAGTTTTTCCCTCGTGAAGTATCCCGAGAGGTTGCCAACAGATTTAATATTGACACCACGAAGTTTAACATCATTCATTTTGGTGCAATGGGGGTTGCAAATGGGTTGGAGTATGTTGTTAGGAGCGCTAAGGTCTTGATGGATCGAGGGGTGCGAGATGTGTCGTTCCTACTCTTGGGTGATGGTGCTGCACGCCCTAAGTTACAACAGTTTGTCGATGAACATAGGCTCGACAATGTATTGTTTCTAGGTGAACATAAGATGGCGGTGGTGAGTGAGGTTGTCAACTGTTGTGATTTGAGTGTAACGTCGTTTTTGGATCTACCAATACTATATACGAATTCTCCGAATAAATTATTTGATTCACTCTCGGCGGGGATACCTATTGTCGTTAACTCGGCAGGGTGGACCAAAGATCTGGTGGAGAGTTGTGTTTGTGGATTCTATGTTGACCCTCGTGATCCTGAGGATTTTGCCGATAAGATTATGGCCGTTAAAGCGGATCGAGAGTTGTTGAGGAGTTGGGGCGAGAGCTCTCGACGGTTGGCTTTGTCGCGATTCGATAGGGAGATTTTGTCGAAAAAGATGGTCGATGTTGTGGAGGCGTGTTTTGAAAAAATGGAGAGATGATGTGTTATAGACTTTATATAAAACGGGGTGTGGATATCGTTATTTCGCTGTTGGCTCTCATCGTGTTGTTACCACTATTGATTGTAGTTTGGGTTTGTCTCACGATCGTCAATAGGGGTGCTGGGGCGATATTTCTACAGGAGCGACCCGGACGCGATGCTAAGGTGTTTAGGATCATTAAGTTTAAGACGATGAGTGATGAACGGGATAGTTGTGGGGTTCTGCTGCCCGACTCAACTCGCCTGACGAGGGTTGGGCGCTTTGTGAGATCTACCTCGATAGATGAGTTGCCTCAGTTGATTAATGTCTTGAAGGGGGATATGAGTCTCATTGGTCCTCGACCTCTGTTGGTGGAGTATCTGTGTCTCTATACTCCGGAGCAAGCTCGACGTCACGAAGTGAGACCCGGCATTAGTGGTTGGGCGCAGTGTAATGGGCGTAACGTACTTAGTTGGTCGAAGAGATTTGAACTCGATGTGTGGTATGTTGATAACTGTACCTTCGTAACGGATCTGAAAATAGTTCTGAGAACAGTGAGGAGTGTTTTATTTAGGGAGGGGATATCTTCGCAAACAAGCGATACGATGGAGCCTTTTAATGGAGAAAATTGAGTATATTATGTATCTATTTGGAGCGAGTGGGCACGCAAAAGTTGTCCTCGACATTCTTAGACGTAGTGGGGTAGAGGTGACCGCCCTCGTTGATGAAAATGAGGCGATAACTACGCTGTCGGGATATACGGTTTTACATCGACAATATGATTTGAGTCCGATTATAATTTGTGTCGGGGATAATCGTCTGCGACGGAGTATTTCGCAACGGCTGTCGGGCGAATTTGTCAAGGCGATAGACCCAACTGCAACTGTGTCGGAGTCGGTGACGATTGGAGTTGGAACGGTCGTTATGCAGGGTGCGATAATACAAGCAGACGCAGTTGTTGGAGAGCACGTGATCGTAAATACAGGGGCTTCGATTGACCACGACTGTAGGGTTGGCGATTATGTGCATATCTCACCGCACGCGACTCTGTGTGGAGGTGTTTCGATTGGCGAGGGTAGCTGGGTTGGCGCTGGTGCGACGATTATTCAGGGTGTAGATATTGGGCGTTGGGTTACTATCGGGGCTGGTGCTGTGGTGGTTAGTTCAATTCCCGATGGGGCTGTAGTGGTGGGTGTGCCTGCCAAGATCATAAAATATAGTGATTGTTATGAGTAGTCCGGTTTATCTCTGCCTAGCCCATATGAGTGGCTGTGAGCAGAAGTTTATAGAGGAGGCTTTCGACACAAATTGGGTTGTGCCTCTTGGTCCAAATGTGGATGGGTTTGAGGATGATTTGAAGAGATTTTTGGGTTGTCATAGGGAGGTTGTTGCCCTATCTTCGGGTACGGCGGCGATACATCTCGCCCTAGTGTTGTTGGGTGTAGGGGTTGGCGATGAGGTTATTTGTCAGTCGTTTACATTCTGTGCCTCTGCTAATCCTATAGTATATTTGGGGGCGACACCGGTATTTGTCGATAGCGAAGATGCGACGTGGAATATATCTCCACAACTGCTTGAGGCAGCGATTGAAGATCGACTCGCTCGGACGGGGCGACTACCAAAGGCTATTGTCGTGGTGCACCTCTATGGTATGCCGGCAATGATGGATGAGATATTGGCGGTAGCGAGTAGGTATGATATTCCAATTGTTGAGGATGCTGCGGAGGCTATGGGGTCGACATATCGTGGTAGAGAGTGTGGAACGATGGGGCACTTCGGGGTATTGTCGTTCAATGGAAACAAGATGATTACAACCTCGGGAGGTGGGGCGTTGATATGTCAAACTCTAGAGGAGCGCGAGCGTGCGATATTCTATGCTACGCAAGCACGTGAGTGCGCACCCTACTACCAACACGAGAAGATAGGTTATAACTATCGTCTGAGTAACATATGTGCTGGTATTGGACGGGGGCAGATGACGGTCGTGGAGGAACACATAGCTCATCATCGACATATTCACTCGCTCTATAGGGATGCTTTTGAGGATGTTGAGGGTGTTGAATTGATGGAGGCGCCCAACTCAGATTACACACCAAACTATTGGTTGTCTACTATTGTTGTTGACAAACAGAGATATGGGGCTGACTATAGAGAGATCATCGCGCGTTTGCAGAGTGAGCGTATCGAGAGTCGCCCGTTGTGGAAACCGCTCCACTTACAACCTGTGTTTTCGACTATGCCAGCGTATGTAGATGGGACAGCCGAGAGGTTGTTTGGTCGGGGTATATGTCTTCCGTCGGGACCTTGCGTGGGTGAGGCGGATGTTCAGAGAGTAGTAGATATTATAGAGAATTGCGTATGAAACGTTTGATGTTGATTGTATTTGTAGTTTTAATGTGGTGTAGTTGTGCCTCACATAAGGAGGTGGCATATCTACAGGGGATCTCCGATGTGGAGTACTCTCAAGATATTACGATACCTTACGAAGTGAAGATAAAACCCGACGATTTGATCGCGATAATGGTAAACAGTCGTGATCCGGAGTTGGCACAGCTCTTTAACCTACCCTTGATAAGCTATCAGGTGAACTCAAAGTTGACGGGGCAGAATCGAGTGCTTGGTTATTTGGTAGATAAGAGTGGTTGCATTAACTTTCCTCAGCTGGGGCGAATAGAGATTGTCGGAATGAGTAGAACCGAACTTACCAACTATATCGAGAGTGAGTTGCGTGGGCGTGGGTTGGTGATAGACCCTATTGTGACGGTTCAATATCTCAACTATCGGGTGTCGGTGATCGGGGAGGTCAATAGCCCCGGAACATTTGACGTGGAGAGTGATCGAATCACGATATTCGATGCTCTGAGTCGAGCTGGGGATATGACGATTTATGGCGAGCGCGACAGAGTTAAGATCGTTAGAGAGGAGTTTGGGAGGCGAGTTGTGGCGACGGTCGATCTCCGTAGCTACGACATAATGAACTCGCCATACTACTATCTACAGCAGAATGACGTGGTATATGTTGAGCCAAATAGGGCTAAGGCGGGGCAGAGGAAGATCAATCAAAATAGAACGCTAGGAACATTTGCCGCCATAGTTTCGGTTGTGTTGTCGGCACTTGCGTTGGCACTTTAATGAGGGGTAACTTTAATTTTATATTGTTATGAGAGGGGATAGATTTGATAAATTTGATGTTGGAGAGCCTCGAAGAAGAGGTGTCGAGGAGAGATCAATAGTCGATATGATCGGGGTGTTGTGGTATTATAAGTGGTGCTTCTTGCTCTCCTCCATAATTATAATGGCGATGGGTGTTCTCTACATAATGAGTACTCCAAAGATCTACTCTCGCACGGCAACGTTACTCATAACATCAAGTAGCAGTAGCAAGATAAATACAGATGACATTTTCGGGTTGCAGAGTATCTACAACCCGAAGCAGAGTGTAGTTAACAATGAGATTGGGATATTGAAGAGTACACGATTGATGAGAGAGGTGGTTGAGAGATTAGGACTCGATGTAGAGTACAGAACCAAGCTCGCCCTTCGACAGATATCGCTCTATGATACGACCCCTGTAAAGGTCGACTTTCAGACTCCACTCTTGGCTCAAACCACATCTCTTTCGGTGACAATCAAGAGTGATGGCGGGGCTTTGATCTCGAATATAATGGTCGGAAAGGTTCGACACGATAGGGTATATGAGGTAGATTGTGGTGATACGGTGTCGATTGCATCCGTTGGCGACGTCGTGATCTCTACTACACCATATATGAGTGATGATTATCTCGATAGACCTATCACCGTTGTTCGCCGTTCGGTGGAGGATGTGGCTACGTCGTTGTCACAAAATCTTAGGATCTCGCTAGCTGCGGAGTATTCGGAGTTGTTGAAGATCTCGTTAATGAGTGAGAGCTGGAGTATGGCGCAAGATGTTATAAATGTGTTGATCGACATATATGTAAATGATGTTATCGCCGATAAAAATATTGTTGTGGATAATACTTTGAACTTTTTGGGTGAGAGGTTGGCTATTGTAAAGGCGGAGTTGGCGGTGATAGATGCCGACATTGAGAGCTATATGAAGAGCAATAAGTTGATAGATGTCGTTAGAGCTAGTGATCTCTATATGCAGAGTTCGAGGCGTATTTCGGAGGAGCGGTTGAGTGTCGTCAACCAACTCAGTATGGCGAGGTATATGTACTCTTACATAACGGATGAGAACCACGCCACACAACTCATTCCTGTGAATATCGGTATCACGGAGGTGGGGCTCAATAGTCTAATCAATGAGTATAACACACAAATGACTCGTCGCAATAGGCTGTTTGTTAACAGTAGTGCTAGTAATCCTTTGGTTATAGATCTCCAAAGCTCGTTGACTGCGATGAGAGCCTCTATTGAGGAGTCGATCAATAACCTGATCGAAAACCTAAAGATTCAAGCCGATATATATGGTGAGAAGGAGCGTGACAATAGTGATAAAATAGCCTATGTACCATCGCAGCACAAATATATAGTCAGTGTACAGCGTGAGCAGAAGATAAAGGAGGAGCTCTATATGTATCTGCTCAATAAGTATGAGAGTTACCAGATAATGCGTACTATAGTGGAGTGTAATTGTCGTATTGTGGATGCTCCGATTGGCTCTATCCATCCGGTAGCTCCCAATAGGGTGATAATTTTGTTGATCTGCTGCCTCTTGAGTTTGTTGGTTCCGTCAGCGATAATTTATCTGCGGATGTTATTCAACACCTCGGTTGTTGCGAGTAAAGATATTCGGGAGCTTGTGGATGTTCCAATCGTAGGAGAGATACCGTTAATCAAAGATGGGATCTCTAAAAGTGGTGTGGTGACCCTTGCCGGTAGGCGTAATCAAGTAAATGAGGCATTCAATATTGTTCGTGATAATCTGGAGTTCCTCAATCCACAAGAGACGCATCGGGGGCGAGTTGTTCAGATAATATCATCCACTCCGAGGGCAGGAAAGACATTTGTGTCGATAAACCTTGCCTCTAGTGGTGCTGTGACTGGGTCGAAGATGGTGCTTCTTGACTTAGATCTTCGAAAAGGTACACTCTCTACCTGTTTGGGATTTGGTTTCAAGGAGGTTGGGTTGTCGCACTATCTTAGTGGCGGTGTGGAGTTGAGTGATAGGTTGATAAGATCTTGTGGGTCAGGAGTCGAGGGGGTGGATGTAATTCCGTGCGGTGCTACTCCTCCTAACCCGATAGAGCTTCTCAAAAGTGATAGATTGCAGAGGCTGATCGATTATCTGCGGGATAGATATGATTATGTAATCTTGGATAATCCTCCATACTCGGTTGTTGTCGATGCGGCGATATGTTCGCGACTTGCAGATCTGTCGATATTCGTAATCAGATCTAAGATGTTTGATAAGAGACTGTTGCCTAATGTCCAAGAGCTATATGACTCGGGGAGACTTCACAATATGAGCATCCTCGTTAACGCGGTAGACTATAAAAATATCGGATATGGATATGATTATGTATATTGTAGTGATTAGATTTTTTTCAAATTAGATTTTTTGTGTCCTAAATTCAACTTGTAAATGCAACTGAGGAATTGGAAAGGTTGCAGGGAATGAGATAAAATATTTTTTCAGAGAGGAAAGAGAGATAAAACTCTCC
>JBCQTT010000024.1:0-33848 GCA_047174765.1 Rikenellaceae bacterium
AATGGCTACCATTCGATGCTTATCTGAACTTTATGAGACTAAAAGCACGAGTCGCCGAGGTGCTGGAGTGCGTAGGGTTAAAATATCGCATTAATTTTTGTTGATTACTTATTTCGCTCATTTTTCAATAGTTTTTCTACATCTTTAACTTTATAAAATACTGGAATACCTAACTTTGTCGATCTTGCGATTGGTCTTGACAGCTACGTTGCTCTTGCCACTTAATCGACTCGCACGAGCATCCCACAACTTCTCATTGCAAGAAAGTTTACCGCTAAACTGTGCTATTGTATGACTAGTACCGATACGTTAATATTTTTCAAGCATCAAAATTTTATATATCGTCGAATAGCGACATTGTTCTTTGACATTTTGATTTGAAATAGGCTCAGTCTTGGTGAGCAATTCAGCCACTGGGGTTTTGTCGAGTGCCGATACACTCAGTATTTGCATAATCTCGTAGACCGACAGCGGAGATGCTAATGATGCTTTGAGGTAAGCAACCAAGAGATAAGCACAAATGGCTACCCAAATATGAATATACACCGCATTTTCGGAGTAATCCCATAAGTGTTTGATAGTTAGGTTTTGTTTAATCCATTTGAAGAACACCTCTATCTGCCAGTGATTACGATATAGGACTGCAATATCCACTGCCGACAGCTCGAAATTATTGGTTACGAAAACAAGTGTTTCTTGCTTTTCATTATCCCAATATTCGATACGTCGCATTGCTATTGGATAGCGTTTGCGAGATTCATAGTGCTTAAATATCACTCTGTTATCTGCTCGAATACCAGCATCACGGTCAATATCGAGAGCGCAGCTATTGAGAATGTAAGCAAAAGCACTCTTTGGGCGTGTCACGAAAAATGCTCCTGCTTGCTCCATTCTATATAGTGCAACCAAATCGAAGTAGGCTCGATCCATCAAATAGATGTCGTTAGGTCCGTATGTTATTATGTCTAACGTGTTGCTATCGTGCCACTTGACATCTGTGATATGTATAAATACAGGAATACTTCCTCGTAAATCCAAGAGTGGATGAACTAAAGCAACTCAAAACTGAGGTGGCATCGCTGGAGCGTAAGATACAACTCTCCCTCGCTCCGCCAAAAGATGGTGTACAGCAACAAGAAATATCACCAACACAGAACCCAACAACTTCTGAAAATAACCAACGTATTATATTCGCAAGAGTTGCACCTCCTGTGCAATCGAAAGGTGTTAAGCTAATATAGATACACAAAAAAGAGGATCGCACCACGCTTAACCAGAGCGCTTGCGATCCTCATAACCCATATCTGGGCAACCAAAAACCAATAATAAACCTAATGAACCTTTGAGCTTCTAAATGAATGTGGAAGATTCAGATCTCTTCCCTAGCTCTGATACAAAAGTACTACACTTCTTGTGAGAGTATGTCATTATGAGTATAGAATAGGTTTCTCTGAGTATAAAAATGAGACTCGAAAGCAGTTATCGATTGTAGCATCTCTGTTCGATAGCTTTGATCGCTGCGCCTAACACCTCTGGCTCTAGCTTCACGATCTCTTTGAGCGTGAGACCTTGGTATGGCGAGACGTACTCAACAGTGTCGTCGCTACTAAGTAGATATTTGAAGCCTAGATCTATCGCTGGCTCTTTGTATAGCTCCATTTGGCGAAGTAGCTCGGGCTGCATACGCTCCACAACTTTGGCATAGGCAGGGTCGGAGTAGAAGTTGGTTATCTCCGCAGGATCACGCTCCAAGTCGAAGAGACACGGCGTGTCACGGCACGAGAGAACAAGTTTGTAACGACCATCAACGGCAGCCGTCCACGTGTTGAATGGAGAGTCGGTAATGTAGACAATGCGGTCTGACTTCACCACATCCTCATCGTTGAGCAGTATCTCAGCATCGTTGATTCCGTGCTGCTCGCCATCGATCTGTGCGCACCCCATCAGCCCCAATATTGTCGAGGCAAAATCGCACGTTGTGTAGCTCTTCTCGATAATCTTACCCGCCTTGATCTTGCTTGGATAACGTATAAGGAATGGGATCTTGATAGCTCCTTGGTACGCCACGCCCTTGTCCATCTTGTTGTGCTCATACATCATCTCGCCGTGATCCGAGGTAAAGACAACGATCGTGTTGTCGCTGAGGTTGTTGTGGTCTAGATAGTTGAGTACGCGACCGATGTTGTCGTCGATACATTTCACCATTGCGAAGTATTCACGTACCTGATTTGGGTTGAAGTTCTGCGCCTCGTTTTTGCCACCCACAGCCCACGCAGGACGTGCTGCAACTAGCTCCTCAGCGTGTGTAGCAGGCTTCTCGATCCTCATATTTTTGAACATACTCTTGTAGGGCTCGCGACCAATATTGGGTGAGTGGGGATCGGGAATAGAGAGCATCATACAGAATGGTTTATCTTTGTCTCGATCCAACATCTCAAGGCAGCGATCGACCAAAAAGTCGGTGCTATACATCGAAGGGTCGACCACCTCTGGAGTCTTGTTGCTCGCAACAACATCTATTGGTTCGCCAACGATTTTATACCACTTTGCGTGGTTGGTCTCGAAGAGATAGCTGCGATCCATATATCCACACGCCTCGCCGGGGTTGACGAAAAGTTTGTCGGTGTGAGCTGTCCCTGCCAAGTGCCATTTACCCACCATATCGGTTTGATAACCCTCACGGCGTAACATTTCAGCAAATGTAGGGAGCGTTGGATCCATCGTCATACCATTGATCGGAGCACCCGTAGCGATAGGGTAGAGCCCTGTCTGAAAAGAGGCTCGCGAGGGGGTGCTCACGGGGCTAGCTGCATAGTAATTGTTGCAGAGAGCACCCTCGCGTGCGAGACGATCAAGATTTGGTGTCTCGACATTGGAGCCTACACCCCAGATATTTGCCTCGCTCTCGTTCATTAATTCTCGATAGCAACTAAGAGTGCGAAAACTCTGCTCGTCAGTCTGTATAACAAGGAGATTGGGTTTCGCGCTCTTCGGTGCATCGCAGCTACTAAAGAGCGAACTTGCTGCTACCACTGCTGGCATAATGAAAATAGGTCTCATCGTGTTGATTATTTTACGTTTATTGTTATTGTGAGTGGTTTGCGACAGATGATATTACCACTCTTATCTTTGGCGGTTATCGTAACATTGCCACCCTTGTATGTCGACTGAATCGCGAGCAGCGAGCGACCAAAGTTCGTTGAACTACTCATACTTCTAAAGGTGTCGTATTTGGTGGTGTCGCCGCAGTCGGTGCCTAAGAAGCGGTAGTTGCCCTCGATCTCGAATGTTATCTCTGCCTCCTGATGTTTGATGGCACGACCCTTATTATCGACTAACTGCGCCTCTATGTGGAGCACATCTATGTTGTTGGCATACATTGAATTACGATCAGGTGTGAGGCGTATTGCGGTTGCCTCACCGAGGCTTTCGAGCGAACGCTCTACTTTGCGACCATTGTAGACTCCCTTAGCTACAATCTTCCCTCTCTTATAATCGACAGCCCACTTGTAGATTCTGTCATCTTGATCGTCGAGCTGTTGAACTCCGAGCGACTTGCCGTTTTGGAACAGCTCAACCGAGGAGCAGTTGGAGTAGATCTCGACAATTGTAGCCTTACCCTCAGCGTAGTTCCAATATGGATTCACCTTTTGCCACTCGCGAGGAGCTAATTTCCACCCATCGAGTTTCTTCTCAATAGCTTTGCCCGACTCATCCTTTTTGAATGTAGAGAGCTTTTCGGTCTGCGTGTAGATCTCCAAGACGGGTTGATCCGTCCAGAACGATTGGAAGGCGTAGTACGAGCCACGTGGGAAGCCTGCAATGTCGAGAGGTCCGTGTGGTGTCACCTTCAATGGCCAGAAGTTGGTGCGGCACTCACCCATATAATCTACTCCAGTCCAAAGGAATATACCCGATATGTAGTCGTGATCCAACACCGCTTTCCACTCATACCAACGTACAACATTCTCCGTCCCCATAAATGTTCGCTCGGGATAGATCTCTCTAAAGTAATCATATTTGGTCTCTTTGTAACTGAAACCTACAACATCTAAAACTTCAGCATAAGCACTCTCTAAGCTCGATGTCGGGAGGATAAGATTGGCTGTGATCGGGCGAGTGGTATCCATCTGGCGTGTCCACGTTGCGAGTTTTGTCGCCGTAGCCCCCATATCGAAAGTCTGCTCGGGGTAGTTTGCCCAGAACTCACGAACCTGTTCGGGTGAGTTTGGTGGGGTGGGTACGCGCCAAAGAGTCCAATCCATCTTGCCATTTTTGTCTGTGCCCTTGAAAAATCCTGTTGCGGAGCGGTTGCCGGGGTATGTCCATTCGATCTCGTTTCCGATACTCCATTGAAAGATTGATGGGTGATTGCGGCTCGATAACATTGTATTCTTGAGGTCGACCTCTGCCCATTGCTGGAAGTTCTCGCTGTGTCCTCGTGTGATGTAGTCGATCTGTTTGTCCTGCATATTGTAACGCTTATCTTTAGGTAGATCCCACTCGTCGTAGAACTCACTTTGAACTAAGAACCCTAGCTCGTCGCAAAGATCCAGAAACTCATCCGATGGGGGATTGTGCGCAGTGCGGATTGCGTTGCAGCCCATCTCTTTGAGTGTCACCAACCTCCGTCGCCACACATCCTTGGGGACTGCCGCACCCACTAATCCCGCATCGTGGTGGAGACAAACTCCCTTGATCTTCATACTCTCGCCATTGAGATAGAAGCCGCTATCCTTGTCGAAACGGATCGAGCGAATACCGATTGTCGTTGTTCGCTCACCTTGACTCTCACCCTCGGCGACAACTCTGCTCTTGATGTTGTATAGCTTAGGATCGTCTATACTCCAAAGCTCAGGCGATGGGATCGAGGCAGTGGAGATTGTCGAAGTTGACGCACCTGCTTCGATCGAAAAATGAGTTGCAACTGTTGCAACCAAAGTGCCCTTGGGTGAGTATATCTCGGATATCACCTCTCCTTTTTGAGTCGTTGGGCTATCGTTTTTTACATCTACTTTGATCTCGACTGTGGCAAGTTGCGAACTCACTTCTGGGGTAGTGACATATGTTCCCCACACGGGTATATGAAGCTCTTTTGTGATGAGGAGATCTACATTTCGGTAGATTCCAGATCCTGTGTACCAACGAGAGTCGGCGTAGCGACTATGGTCTACTCGCACCGAGATGCGGTTGCTCTCGCCCGATGGTGCAAGTAGTGGCGTGAGATCGTAGTAGATTGGTGTGTAGCCAAATGGGTGTTCGCCAATCTTAATACCATTAATCCAGAAGTCAGCATTGTTGTAGACTCCATCGAAGATTATATAACACCTCTCGCCCTTCGTGATGGGGGTGTCGAATATCTTGCTGTACCACCCGATACCGCCTGCGGCAAAGCCTGTACACCCCTCATTCTCGGCAGAGAATGTAAGTTCGATACTCCAGTCGTGAGGCAGATCGACCGTGCGCCAATCTGACGGGTCAAACGTGGTGAGTCGATAATCCTCGCTGTCGTTGAGCGTGAAGAGCCAACCATCATTAAAGCGTGTGGGGTTCTGTGCCTCTATCTGGGGTATTGCTATAGAGAGGAGTAGCGCGAGCGTGAAGAGCAATTTAATACGTCTCATATTTGGATTGTGATGATTTATAGTGGATAGTTTGCCTCGATGTAGTTTATGAGAGTCCACTTCGATGACTCTGCTGATGTATCCATATTAGAGTAGACTAGCACACTGTCATAGCCGCTGATGAAACCCTCCTGCGTTACGCCTTTCACTGATACCGTGTAGCTGCCGTCGGTTTCGTCGTAGACTGGCACAAGCGATGGACCTGTGTAGTAGACTGTGTTGCCGTAGTTGTCGATGGCGGTGATCTGTTTGAGTACCGAGCTGTCGTAGACCCACGCGTCGAGGCGGTTGATCTGCGCGGTGAGGGCTGATATTGCGTGGACGTTCTGTATCTCGGAGTCGCTAGCATAAGTGCCGTTGGTGAGGGTGGTATCCCATTGATCCGCAGCCTCGATGAAGCCCTCGCGCATAAGTACGCCATACATCGAACCGATCGAGGTTACGCCGTCTATACGGATCGTGCCGTTGTGGATCTCGTGGGGTGCCATCAAGACTGCTGTGTAGCCCTCCTCGCTGACGATGTTGCGTGCGCAGATGTCGAACAACCCCTCGAATACTCCTCCTGAATCGACCTCAAGACGAAGCGACACACCGCCGTCAGCATAGAGGTTCTCAAACAAAAGATTCTTTGCAGCGTGGAGCTGACACATTCCATATCCCACGTTTGCGTCATATATCGCAACGTCGCGGATTGTGCCATCAGTGCCGCAGACAACTTCGTCATTAGCCCTATCTGCTGACTTCACGGAGCTAAATATCACACCACAATACTTCGTCCTGTTGTCCAGAATCTTGATGTCGGATATGAGGAAGTTCTTGACGGCTCTAACCACGATGAAACGAACATTGTAGTTGTTGTCGCCATCGCCCTTCTCACCTAAGTGGTCGGGGTTGAGGTGTGAGTAGTCGACAGTGAACTTCTCTCCATTGCTCTCGCAGCGTATCGAGCAGTTTGTGAGGTGACCATCCGCCTCTACCTTTGGTCCAAAGTAGAGCATATTCACAGCGGTCTCATTCGTTCCCCAATAGGGTTTGAACGTTGCATCTTTCGACACTATGATGTGTACGTTAGACGCCATATAGACCTCCGCAAAGAGGTATGTACCCGATGGGAAGTAGAGGATTCCGCCCCCATCTGCAGAGATCTCGTTTATGGCACTCTGGATCTTCGTCGTCTGATCGTCATATCCGCTGCTTATTATGCCGTAGTCGGTTGTGGCGTTGTAACGGGTCGTTGTCGAGCTGTTGTAGTCAACGTAGGGGTCGCTGAACTCTAGTGCAGGTAGGGTAGGGTTTTCTGACGATGAGTCCGACTTCTTGCATCCTATTAGGAGCGTTAGCAGAAGTGAAAGTAAAATAGTGTTTCTCATAATTTTAAGTAGGTTAGTTGTTGTAATCTACAAAATTATATCAAGACTACTCTATTTTATTTCATTCAGCGTCCACATATTGTTACTCTGCGTAGCTACTCTCTCTTTTGGGTATATTTGCTTGGTGAGACTCCGAACCGCTCCTTGAACACGCGCGAGAAGTGGGCGCGGTTCTTGAACCCTGTCGAGTAGCAGACCTCATTGACGTTTGTGCCATCGCCCTGCTGAAGCATATCTGCGGCTCGTGTGAGTCGGTAGTTTTTGAGTAGTTCGTAGGGGGTGTTGCCCACCAAAGCCTTGATCTTCTGGTAGAGTGCCGAGCGTGAGAGGAGGAGTTCGCTGGCTATGTAGTCCATATCGATCTGTTCGTTGTCGAGGTTCTCCTCGAAGAGCGAGTATAGCTTGTCGATAAACTCATTGTCGAGTTGCGACATTGCGCGACTCTCGCCATACTCAACAGGTATTCCTGCCTCGAAGCGTTTGCGAAGCTCCTCACGTCCGCGCAGTAGGTGCTCGACACGTGTTAGTAGGTGGTTGACGTAGAATGGTTTGTAGATGTAGGCATCTGCACCAGACTCCAAGCCGCGTATCTTGTCGTCCACGGAGCTTAGACCCGTCAGTAGAATCACCGGGATATGGCTCGTCGCGAGGGTCTCCTTGACACTGCGGCAGAGGTCGTAGCCGCTCATCTGATCCATCATTACATCCGATATTATGATCTGAGGCCACGATGTTGCCATCTGCTCCAAACACGCCTCGCCACTCTCGAATGACCGCACGCGGAAGTAGGGCTCTAGCGCTTCGACTATCATATTGCGCATCTGTGAGTTGTCCTCGACGACGTAGGCCATCGATCCTCGTATCTCCTCGCCGACGTTGGGTGCGGTGTCGCTCTCTAGGTCGAGGATGATGGAGTTCTCTGTTCTCATCTTTTCGGCTTGTGTCGGTGGGGTAGTTTTGTGGCTCTGCTCCTCTGTGAGGATCGGCAGCGTGATTGTAAATGATGCCCCTACGCCGAGGGTGCTGTGTGCCTCGATCGTGCCGTTGTGTAGCTCTATGAGACGTTTGGTGAAGCTCAATCCGACACCTGTGCCGAGGCGTTTTTTCATAGCGTCCGTGCCGCGGAAGAATCGTTCGAAGATGCGCGGTAGATCCTCCTCCGAGATACCTGCGCCACTGTCGGTTACTCGCATAACGATTGAGTTATCAGTCGTTTGGTAGCTAACCGATATTTTATCCTCCGCTTTTGTGTATTTGAATGCGTTGTTGAGGATGTTGCATATCGCCATCTCCAACAGTGTTTTGTCCGCTTTGACGTAGGCTGGTGAGCTGCTTATCGCGAGCTCCTTCCCCTCCTGCTCTGCTAGGAACTTGAAGTCCTCGATGAGCTCCGCCATAAAGTTGTCGAAGTCGAACTCCTCGATCTGTGGTTGGAGAATGTTTAGCTCGTCGAGATTTAGCTTGTGGGTCGAGTCGATTAGCTGCAACATACGGTTTGACTGTCGCCTGATTACATCCACCTTCGAGGTGATGTCGACATCGAATTTGAATCGCTGCGCCAGTGCGTTTGCAGGGGCGAGGATCAGCGTTAGAGGGGTCTTTAGCTCGTGCGATATATTGACGAAGTAACGTTGTTTCTCCTCGTTGAGACGTTCGGCGTTGCGCTTCTTCTCGCGTTCGAGTGTAAGGTTGAGTTTGAGTTTCGAGACGTGGAGCAGACTCGCTAATATTGCACCAACGATGGTTAGAGTGATGATAATGTAGATCACAATCGCGAGGGTCGAACGCAGAGGGTGGGGGGCGATGTTGATGTAGAGAGTCTTGGGGCTAAGCTGACGACCCAACGCATCAATGGCGACTACATTGAGCTGATACTCGCCTGCTTCGAGTCCGTTGAGGGTGATCACACCCAACGACGACGGCACACTCAGCCACTCGTGACTTACAGGGAGCAGCTGGTAGCGTATCTGCGAGGTGTTGAGCGAACTAGGGTGTATGACATCGACACCGACCTGAATCATATTCTCATCGTGTTTGAGATCTATCGAGGTTTGGTCGGTGAGCGAGCGGTCGAGTATGACTCTGCCATTTACTGACTTGCGTGGTTTTACCGTGCTGTTGAGGAGCTTCAGATCAGAGAACTCAAGTCTTGGAAGTTCGCTCTCTTTCGATAGCTTTTTGGGGTCGAATTGGAGGATTCCGCCGACACCGCTAAAGAGCAACTCTCCGCTACTTGTCATCTGCGAACCATACCAAAATTGCTCGAACGGAAGACCATCCTCCTCGTGGTAGGTGAAGATAGTTTGGTCGTCGAGGTTGAGGCGATTGAGTCCGTAGTTTGTCGAGATCCATAGGTTATGATCTCGATCCTCGATGAGGCTTTTAACGACATTGTTGGAGAGTCCACCGCTCTTGTCGACACACTCGAAAAGGACCTCTATACCATTCTCGTAGTCGTTAACCATTTTGCAGACCCCTCCGTGCTCCGTACCGACCCATAGCGTGCCGCGGCTGTCGCGCAAGATCGAGGATACGAAGTTGCTTGTCAGCGAGCTTTTGTCATACTGACGATGGTTGTAGATCTCGACAGTTGACCCTTGTAACGCCCCCTTTGTCGCGATCTTGAAGAGACCATCCGTCGTCGTGCCGATCCACACTACATCCTCCGTAGGATCGGCATAGATAACTCTAATTCGTGGCACTCCTCGCTTGGCAAATTGGCGATTGTTACGGAGCGACTCTACAGAGCTGGGTGTGCCATTATCGTCGATCGTTATGCGACATAGATCATCGGCATATCCACACCATATGTTGCCCTCTCTGTCTACGCAGCTTGATATGGGGGTCGATTTCGCAGTCTCAATGGTCACCTCGTTCTTGATCTTTGTGTAGTTGCCTGCGGGGTCGACCCTAAGCCAATATGGTTTGTCGGTGAGGATCCAAATTGTGCCGTCGGGCGATTTTACGCTCCAGCGATTTGTGTTTTTGTTGATCTCAGCTATGTAGGGTGGTGTGGCGAGAATATTCCCCTTTTCGAGATCGTAGAGGTACGATTGCCTATATATGGTATTTATTAATAGGTATGATGGTTCGACAGTGGTGAACTTCGCCATTCCTGTTCGATTCAACCCCTCGTCACTGTTGATGTTGGTGAATAGTTCATTCGCCTTGGTGTAGCGGTAGACTCCGTTGTCGAAGGTGGCATACCACATCTCGTCGTCGCCCTGCGCGAGTAGTTTTGACGATCGTTCGCCGCTGCATAGAGACGAGGTGTTGCGGTTACCTCCGCAGTAGTTCGGGATGTAGAGCATCCCTTTTTGGCGTGTGCCGACCCATAGCGAACCACTCTTGTCGAGCATCATCGTGTGTGCTCTCTCTTGAGGTAGGAGTGGTGGTGTGGAGTGGGTAAATCGGTATCGGTTCTTTGTGTTGTTGAGTCCGATCTCTCCATCGTAGATCCCCTGCGGAGTTGCGATTAGTAGTCGGTTGTCGTAGCAGAGGAGTGTTTGGAGGGTGTTCGCCTCGATGCCCTGCACCTTTGTGAAGTTATCGGAGATTGTCGGGTCGTATATGAAGAGTCCTTTGTTGGTGGTGAGCAACACCCTCTCAGCGCTGTCGATCTGCGAGTCGGAGATGACGATTCCTGAGTCGCGTGGTATTTCGATAACCTGTGTCAGCGTGCCGTTGATGTCGTAGACCAATGCTCCAAACCTCTCCGCAATGGCGTAGATGACACCCTGCGACTCGACGTTGATGAGGTTGGTTATGGCGAAAAAGTTGCTGTTTACGTTGTCGAAACGGTGGATGGGGAGCCTCTGAGTGCGATCTGTTGTCTGATCTATCTTTAGAATACCGGCATCGCTACCTAACCATATCGCCCCTTGCGTGTCCTCCATCAGCGATCGCACGCGTCGCCCGATGAGTGCATACTCCTCGTCATCGAACTCGATACCTGTAATCGTGTGGCTGTTGTAGCGTGCAAGACCATCATACGTGCCGATCCAGAGGTATCCACGTGAGTCGAGTAGGAGTGCGCTTACGGCGTTGTGTGGTAGTCCATCGCTAAGAGTTAAGCTGCCCACCTCTTTGGGTAGAGAGCTACTCTGGCTATAGGTGCTAAAGGTGGGTAGTATCGCAAAAAGAATGGTTACAATAAAGGCTCTTTGTTTCATTGGTTATTGATATTTTCGTGTCTTTGTTTTGTAGTTGGTGATGTAAAGATACAAAAAAAAGTTTGATATGGAGCATTTTATATACAAAATACGTACAGTAACAAATCGAATACGCAGAATATCGTCCATATGCATTGTATAGCTTAATTTTGTAGTATAAACAAACTTACTAAAACTATAACGCAATGAAAAAGATTCTACAAATACTCTCGTTCGTAGCCCTGATCTTCGCTGTCGGGTGCAGCGATTGTAGTGTCGAGACGACGAGTCGAGAGATTACGATCGAGCCTACGGCGGACGATGTAACCTACCAGCTGCGTCGTGCCATCGAGTCGGTAGGCGAGTGCGACGAACTTACCATCAAACTCTCGGATGGTATATATAAGTTCTCGCCCGATCTCGCATTCGAGAAGTATGCCCCAATCACCAACCACGGAAATGGCGTGAAGCGAATAGCCTTCCCATTGAACGGCTACAAAAAGGTGACTATCGAGGGTAACGGCGCGCAGCTTCTCTTCCACGGTCAGATGATGCCATTCCTATTCGAGGGGTGCGACAGTGTTGAGGTGCGAGATCTCACCATCGACTGGGATATTCCATTTACATTCCTCGCGGAGGTGATCGAGACCAACGCAAAGGAGGGGTGGCGAGTTGTGCGTCCACGCACTGCGGAGGATGGATTCTCGTGGACGCTAAAGGGAGGAAAGATTCAATACCCTAATATAGATGGTTTCAACTACGTATATTTGGGTAGTACTTTGGCGTTCGATGCCGAGGTGAAACGCCCTGTTGTCGGAATCCTCGATCTACATAGTGAGCCGACAAAGGTTGTGGAGCTAAAAAATGGCGATCTCAAAATATATGAGCGTCTGCGCCAAATGCCTCCTGTTGGGTCGTTACTCAGCTCGAAGGGTGACCGTGAGCACGACCGTTACGCCCCAGCGTTCGACTTCAAGGAGTGTAGCAACATCCACCTTGAGGGGATCACAATCCACCACGCGCTCGGTATGGGATTCCTCTTTGAGCGCAGCGAGGATATCACCATCAAGGATAGCAAGATTGTCCTCTCGGAGGGCAGCAAGCGTGTGATAGCATCGACCGCCGACGCTACGCACTTCGCAAACTGCCGTGGCGAGATCTTGATCGAGGGGTGTAGGTTCGAGAATATGTTGGATGATGGAACAAATGTCCACGGTACATATGTCGAGGTGACGGAGGTTGTAGATCCAACGACAGTTCGTGTGACGTTCCAACACTTCGAGCAGATGGGATTCAACTTTGCGGAGGCTGGTGATGAGATGTGGTTCTTGCTATGCCCATCGCCTGAGCGTGCTGCGACGGGTGTTGTGAAGAGTGTTGAGAGAATCAACGAGACGATCACCGAGATCTCGTTTGTCGAGGCTTTGCCAGCTGCACTTGGCGCAGGTGACGTGTTGGAGAACAAGACGTGGAATCCTACATTCACGATGCGAGGCTGCACAATACAGAATCACCGCGCAAGATCGGTCGTCCTCAAAACCCCACTCAAAACAGTGATCGAGAACAACTACTTCTCGTCGATGATGTCGGGCGTTTTGTTCCGTGGCGAGATGAAAAACTGGTATGAGTCGGGCGCAGTTACAGACGTGCTAATTCAGAACAACACGTTCGAGAATGCAGCAGATTGTGGAACGCTCCACGCTGCGCTATATATAACACCTCTCTTCAACCCCAACTTCGATCCTACAGCACTCTACGATCGCAATATTCGCTTCATTGGCAATACGATCCGCAATGCAAACCCTCGCATTGTTATAGCAGATAGGGTAGAGGGGCTGATTGTCGAGGGCAATAAGATAGAGCGCACGACAGAGTATACTGCACCATTCCCCGATGCTCCGATGTTCGAACTCATCAACAGCAAGGATGTAACGATCACAGGTAACAGCTACAAGGGCGCGAAACCCAACGTGATGGTCGCAGACGATAGGTCGCAGCAAACACTTAAACTCGAAAATAACCAAGGATTCTAACCACCTAAAATAACTACTATAATGAATACAAAAAATCTAAATCTACCCCTCGCTCTCGCAGGTGTCGCAGCCACACTCGTAGGTTGTGGCGCAGCGACAGAGCAGGTGCAGCAACCCAACATCGTGATGCTATTTGTCGACGATATGGGGTGGGCAGATATGGGATACCGCACGGCTGAGTACCAGACCCCCAACCTCGACAAGTTGGCAGCTGAGGGCATCGACTATACTCGTGCCTATGTCCCCACAGCGACATCGAGTCCCTCGCGTGCCGCTCTGCTTACGGGCAAGGAGTCGCTCCGCTGTGGATTCGTCCGCCACATCTACGACAATCCCGATCGTGAGGAGTTCCAATCATTCGAACGCGACCCCGGCAATATGCTCTCACGCGGATGGTTGCCTCTCGAAGAGATCACCTTTGCTGAGAGGTTGAAGGAGGAGGGTTACTACAACTACTTCGTCGGTAAGTGGCACTTGGGGCACGAGCCATACTATCCTATATGCCAAGGCTTTGATGAGATGTATGGAACTTGCGAGCACGGACACCCTGCGAGTTATTACCCTCAATATTTCAAGAGTGAAAACCCATTTCCCGACGCTGCGGAGGATGATTATCTAACCGACCTAATTAGCGAGGGGGCGGAGAGTTTCATCAAAAATTATGATCGAGACGAGCCATTCTTGTTGAATGTATGGTACTACGCAGTTCACGGACCTCGTGTGGCAAACAAGGAGTATCTACAGAAGTATCTCGATGCAGGACTTACTCGCGAAAAGGCGGTCTACGCCTCGATGCTGGAGACGTTAGACAACTCTGTGGGTCGTATCCGCGAGGCGTTAAAGGAGAGTGGATTCGACGATAATACCATCATCATATTCACCTCCGATCAGGGTGGCGCACTCCAAAACGGACACCTCAGCGGTGGTAAGTTGGGTGGCAATACACTAGGCGAGGGGGGCACGAGAGTCCCATTCATCGTCTACTATCCTGAGGCATCGGCTCTCGCAACGAAGTACGACAAGCCAATCTCGACCATCGACATCTACCCAACATTCGTGGAGTTGGCAACAGGCGAACCGTGCACCGACATACAGATTCAGGGTGTGAGCCTAACCCCAACATTCGAGGGTGAGGAGCTAGCGGAGCGAGATATATTCCTCCACCGCAGCTACGAGGATCAGAACTCTGCGATTATCAATGGCGACTGGAAGCTTATAAAGTACCGCAGCGGAAAGTTGGAGCTATTTAACATCAAAAATGACGAAAGTGAGAAGCAAAACCTTGTGGAGCGAGAACCACAGCTAACACAAGAGATGCTTAGCCGATTAAATCGTTGGCAAAATGAGGCAACACCCTCATATTTAATGCAATAGAACTTAACCACATAAAACTTAACTAAAATGGAATATATGAAAAAACAGCTACACAAGATGTGGCTGCTCGCTATCTGTACGCTATGTGCAGCGAGTTCGTTCGCACAATCTACCCCCCTCAAGGGGCGTGTTGTCGACGAAGAGGGAGTAGCTATCATTGGAGCAACGGTGTTCGCATCGCAAACCAATCAGGGAACAGTTACCGATATTGATGGTAGCTTCTCGTTAAATGTAGCACCCAAGACAGTGGTAAATATATCATTTCTTGGCTACGAGACGCAGAGTGTAGAGCTCACACAAAATGTAGTAGTAAAGATGGTGAGCGACTCGAAGGAGCTCGAAGAGGTTGTCGTTATCGGCTACGGATCGGTTCGTAAGAAGGAGGTGACAGGTGCGGTTGCTCGTGTCGACAGCGAGGATATTATGAAGATCACTACCTCCGACCTTGGCAATGCTATTCAAGGTATGGTTGCAGGTGTGAGCGTAACGGCAGACTCGGGTGCTCCGGGTTCGGCGTCGAGCGTTGTGATTCGTGGATATAGCTCGATTAGTGGTGACAACACCCCTCTCTACGTTGTGGATGGAGTGCCACAGGAGGATGATCCACGTATCAGCTCCAACGAGATCGAGTCGATCGACTTCTTGAAGGATGCAGCATCGGCGGCGATCTACGGTACGCGTGGTGCGGCAGGTGTGATCTTGATCACCACCAAGGCTGGTGCAGCAAGTGCTCTCAAGGTGTCGTTCGATGCAACGATGGGTATGCGTAACATCACCTCGCAGGACTACTTGATGGATGCCACTCAGCACACCTACTTCGATCTTGTGTATGACAGAACGACAGCTGCCGACAGCGGTTTGGCATACTCTGACGAGGATACGATACTCGACATCACAAAGAGTAATTCGCGATTCTACAACAACACAAGCCTACTCGATGATGTCTTTGTCGACAACGCCATAACGCAGAACTACTCGGTGACACTATCGGGTGGGTCTAAGGAGCTGAAGTATAGCGTCGTTGCTGGATACTACGACGAGGAGGGTAGTATCGTCAACTCTTCGTTTGATCGTTTCAATACACGCGCAAGGCTCAACTACGACAAGAACAAGTTCGATTTTGGTGTCAATGCAACATATAAGATCGAGAACTTGGAGTCTGCGAAGTCAGACATTCTGCTCCAGTCGCTTCGCTACAACCCAACCTCGCAGCCACTTTCGAGTGCCGATGCTGTCTACAACTCAGGTTCAGACTCGGAGAATAGCTATATGTCGGGTGCATTGGTAAGTTTCTACGCGACAGATGTGAAGCGCACCAACTCAACTGCTGTAAACTTCACGGTAGGGTATGACATTCTCCCAACCCTTAAATTCAATGGTATCGCCTCGTTTAGCGACAAGAATGCGCTGCGCAACGAGTTTGTCCCCTACATCGAGGTGTTGGATAGCGACGGCAAGTCATCGACATCCTACGAGAGTAGCTACGTAAAGACGACGATGACGAACAATCGCTCGTCAATCTTCGAGGGTGGTTTCTCCTACAAGGAGTCATTCGGAGATCACAACCTATCGGCTGTTGCAGTGGCTACAAAGGAGACATATACATATGAGGGTTTCTATGCTCGCAAGGAGTGTGTGGCGGATAACTCTGTGACCAACCTATCCACTGCGCTCGACAACCCTGAGGCGGAGGCGTTGGATGGTTACACAAACGTGTTGATCGGTACAATCGGACGTATCTCATACGACTGGAAGAGTCGATATATGTTTAGCGCAAGTGTGCGTGTTGATGGATCGTCGAAATTCAGTGCCGAGAATCGATGGGGAGTCTTCCCGTCAGCATCGGCGGCGTGGAACGTGAGTGATGAGTCATTCTTTAAGCCGGTAAAGAGTGTGATGAACAACTTCAAACTGCGCGCAAGCTACGGAACAACGGGTAACCAAAACTTCTCAGCATATAGCTATGAGAACTACCTCGAAAATGGATATGATACAGTCTATGGTACAGGATCAGGTTCGTTGGGGTATGGTACGACACAGACGGAGTTCGTCGACACCGACATTAAGTGGGAGACAACGCGTCAGATCAACGTCGGTGCAGACCTCGGTTTCTTCCGCAGTCGCTTGACGTTTAGCGCTGAGTACTATAAGTCGAACAAGGAGGATATGTTGTTCCCGATCCTGCCTCCGGGATCATCGGGCTCAACATCGAAGGTGACGATGAACATTGGAAATATGACTAACGAGGGTTATGAGCTATCGGCAAACTATCGAATTAACAAGAAGAAGTATAACCTCATACTAGGTGCTACATTCTCGACAAACACCAACCTCGTGACGAAGATCGATGGTGACGGAATGCGATATGTGGCATACACAACAGGAATGATCTCTGGATCGTCGGATCGCTCGTCAGTCAACTACATTGCTGAGGGTTACGAGGCGGGTGCATTCCTGCTCTACCCAACCAACGGAATCATCAAGACTGAGGAGCAGTTGACAGCATATCAGCAGATCAATCCCGATGCTCTGATGGGTGACTTGATTTATGTCGACAGTGACGGAAATGGTGAGATCACCGACGAAGATAGGGTATATTGTGGCAGTGGACTCTCAGAGTATGAGATTGGATTTACCCTCAGCTTCAACTATAAGAACTTCGATTTCTATGCGAATTTATACTCTGCATTGGGTCACGAGATCATCAACGGATCGAGAATCACAGCCTTCACCTATGGTCGCCATATCGACCTCTTGAACGCCTACGATCCCATCACAAACCCAGACTCTGACCTCCCAACATATCGAGGTGACGGTACCACACACGACAACTACCGCGCCGACACAGATATGTGGGTTGAGGATGGCTCATACCTCCGACTCAAGAATATCACTCTGGGCTACACCGTTCCCAAGAAGATTTCGAATCGCATAGGTGTCGGCAAGGCTCGATTCTACCTATCTGCGCAGAACCTATTCACCCTCACTAACTACACAGGTTACGACCCCGAGGTGGGCGGTTCGATCACAACGCGAGGTCTCGACACAGGTCGTTACCCTACGTTCCGAACATTTATGTGTGGATTAAACATATCACTCTAACCTCTAAAACAAGCTACTACAATGAGAAAGTATATAATCATAGCCTTAATGGCGATCTGTTCAGCTTCGTGTAGCGATATGTTGGATCAGACAAACCCAAATTACATCTCTGTTGACGATGGCTGTGACTCGCTGAGTGACACTCAGTCGGGACTCTACGCAGCCTATGCGGCAGTCAGAAATAGTTACGTCCTCAATATTCGTTTTGAGGGTTTTAGAGGTGATTTAGCCTACCCGGGATATGGTCGTCCAATCCCATCGAGCAACGCCACAGGTGTCACTTGGTACACACAGACCTACACAAACTCAACGAGCGGTATCGACGATAAGTGGGATGGTATCTACACTGCAATTTGGCGTGCAAATCAAGTGATCGAGGCGCTAAACGAGTTGCACGACTCGATTGATGTTACATCCGACGATCAGACAACGTGGGAGATTCAGATGGGACACGCAAAGTTCATACGTGGTTTGATGTATTTCTATCTCTACTCATCGTTCAACGGTGGTTCGGTGGTGTTGCGCGAGAGCTCTGTTGAGGCTCCGTCTGATTTCGCGAAGGCGCTCTCTACGCCAGCCGAGGTGCGTGCATTCTTCCTTGCCGACCTCGAAGAGGCGTATGAGCGACTACCTAAGCGCAGCGAGCAGTCGACAGGCTACGAGAACCTAGCATCGAAGGGTGCGGCGGCTACAACCCTCGGCACAAGCTACCTCTATGAGGGCGACTACGAGAAGGCGATCGAGATGTTCGAGGCAGTTATCGAGAGTGGCGAGTATGAGTTGGAGACAGATATGGAGAAGCTTTTCACCACAGCTGGCGAGCACAACTCGGAGTCGATCTTCGAGATCACCTACTCAACAGAGTATCGCACAGACCTTGGCACGTGGGATCTCGCCTCGATGACAAATGCCCTCAACACACAGACTACATCGACAACCTCTGCACCGCTACCTGCAGCGTGGTTGGTCTACGAGTACTCTAACGAGACGATCGACAAGCTCAACCCCATCAACACGGAGGATCGCATCGCTAACAACAACGGCATTTCGTGGCGTGCGTCGCAGATGGTAGCTCTCGTTCAAGATGACAGAACACCATACTACATAACCGACAATGCAGGTTACAACTGTGCAATCGGTGGTAGCTACTCAACTCCTACGCCCAACAACGGCTTCGGTAAGTTGAAGAAGTATTCGAACCACGACATCTGCTCTGACTCTGAGGATACACCTAGCGTGTCGGGTAAGAATGTAACGGTGAGCCGTCTTGCCGATGTCTACTTGATGTATGCGGAGTCGATCCTCCAGCAGAATGACGACATTGACGGCGCGATAGAGTATATCAACAAGATCCGTGAGCGTTGGGGATTGGTTCTGCTAGGTGAGTCGAATGGCGACACCTCTCGTACATACGATGAGATCAACTACGACAAAGATATGTTGATGGAGCACATTATGTTCAAGGAGCGCCCGTTGGAGCTCTCGTTCGAGGGGCATCAGATCCGTTGGCAGGATTTGATCCGTTGGGGGTTGTTGGAGGATGACGATAATAATATATTCCGCAAGCGTGCGCAGGAGACCTATTACGCCTACGACTTCCAGATCGTCTCGCTCGATGGCTCAGCCACAAAGAAGAAGATCAACTCTGCGATCACAACCAACGAGGCGATTGCCTCAGCCTCTGCGACAAGTATGCACACGATCGACTACGAGTTCGATACTGCCGCAACACAATACACCAAGAAGACGAACCAATATCTGCCAATCCCATTGAGCGAGATCACAGCAAACGCAGCACTCAGCGAGTAAAAATATAAAAACTGATTAAAGATGAAAAAGATACTTATATATACATATACGCTCCTCGTCCTCCTATTTTTGGGAGGCTGCGAGAGCAATGCTCCATCGGTCGACATCAGCGATGTTGCGTGGGTGACGAGCGGTTGGAAGCAGGATGGTGACTATATCTATGAGATCGACGAGGAGGATTACCTATACTTTATGAACGCCTCGCAGGGGGCACTCTCTACGACGTGGGAGATCTCGCCCGAGTGTGTATTTATGATCGACGACTTCAACGACAGCGACGACATTGCATCGCAGGCAGCACCCGAGAAGGGACTCACCTCGAACAACATTGTCGAGACAGTCTATTTCCCAACGGGCGGCACACATTATGTGAAATTCACAACAACATTCAACGAGTGGGTAACATCGCACGACGACTCGCCAACGGAGGCGGTTTATAACGATGAGCTAGGTGTATGGGTCTACGAGCACACATTCAGCGTCGTTGTAAAGGAGGCGCTAGCGATGGGTTATCAGGTGATCCACCTAGGCGACAACAAAATCTATGACGAGAGTGACGAGGTGATCTTCGAGCGTGTGGCAGGCAAGACAAACACAAAGGAGACAGAGATCTCAATTGAGGATGGCGACATTCTACGCTTCATCAGTACAAGTACAGGAACAGATCTAGTTGAGACAGTGACGTGGGTAGTCAATGGCGAGACATTCGAGACCGCAGAACCTCTTGATTACACATTCAATTACGAGGAGGGTGAGGAGAATGTATATACCGACTTCTCGTTGATGATCGAGCGCACGGAGCGTCCTGCGACCGACATTACAGCCAATATACAGATGATCCTTACGATCAATCCAGAGCCTCTCGATGCGTCGTTCTCTATAACCAAAGCCGATGGAGCAGAGTTGACAGAGGATGCAGCGATCGACCGTGGCGACAAGCTCTACTTCAACGACCTTAGCGCAGGTACGGGCTATACCACAGAGTGGGGATACTTCTTTAGCGAGGATAATGGTGTAAGCTACAAGGCACATAACTTTACGCCCGATGCAGATGGTGGATATACATTCACCACAGCAGGTCTATATAGTATGTTTGTGATGAATATCGAGAACACGGAGCTATACGCAGAGGGCAAGACGACAAGCACTGCCAGCAAGCAGTTTACATTAACAGTCGATGTTCCAGAGTTCGGAATATCAAGCGTATCGCTCGACATCGCGTCGACTGCAACACACGCCAACACCGACACGCCAACGATCGAGATTGCGATGAATAACACCCTTGCCGCTCTACCATCGTTTAGCAGCGCAACTGGCGGCTTCACTCTAACCGTGACAGACTACGCAGGAGCAACGCAGACCGTCAACGTAACAGAGGTTACAGCTGACGACACGAAACTCAGTCTCAAACTCGATGCCAAGATCTACCAAGGCGACACCGTGAAGTTGAGCTACACACAGGATCAGGAGATCAAAGATGTAGATGGCGCGGTGATCGCAGATTTTGTGGATCGTGTGATAACTATCACCTCTGATACAGATCTCTACAAAGATAAGACAGACTACGATTTCGAGACAGGCACTACAGCTGGAACAAACGGATGGACTGGACCTAGCTCGATCTCTAATACCACGATCGACACGACTACTTCGGTTTCAGGTAGCAATTCAATCCTTGTCTCAGATGATAAGTATAGCAATGGCTTCAAGGGTAGCGCAGGATCAACAACATCTGCGTCGCTATTCTACTCCGCAACATCTTCTGTTGGTGTTGAAATACCTGCTGGTAACTACTTGATGCAACACTATGTCAAGGTGGGAAGCAGCGTTCTAAACGCCTCTGCTTACTATACAACGAAGTCGAAGGATTACGATGTAGATGGTAGTTCGTGGGTTCTTGACGTAGACGATAGCGGCAGCACAGTTACATATAGTTACCCATCTGCCGATGGAGAGTGGCATTTGCAGCAATCTGTCTTGACGACTTCTGGCGGAACAGGGGTTAAGACGAGCATTCTGATCTACTCGGTACAAGATAGCATCGATAACTTCTCGGCAGGTATGCAGATCTGGTTTGACAAGATCAAGCTAATCCCAATCCGATAGTCTAACCACATTAAACTAGAATTAAAGATGAAAAATATATTGAAACATATGCTCCTTGCCCTACCTTTTTTGGTAGGGTGCGAGAGCGACGATGCATCGTTCGTCGATCCTTATGAGGTTGACCGCAACGCAGCGTGTGAGTTGTCGTACACGCTCGATGGCACATTCCCAAGTGGCGATGGAAACTACCTCGCTATCCAAAACAGCTACATCACCCTCGACAATACCTCGACGGGTCTCTACACGCAGAGTTGGATCGTAAGCAGCGTCGACTGCCAATTTATGGTGGATGGTTTTGACCCCGAGGCTGACCTCGCAGAGCAGGCTGACATAACTAAGGGCGTAGCGTCGACACGTGCGCTCGACTACCTCTACTGCCCGACAATTGGTACATATACCGTGACTCTCAACTGTGCATTTGTTAACGAGGTTGCAGGGGCTACATATAGCGAGTCAGCTGACCTTTGGATCTACAAGGAGTCATTCACGATCGAGGTGCAGGAGTGCCCTGCGCTGAGTGCAGTCCCCAAGATCTACGACACGGATGGTGTAACAGAGATTACAGCCTCGACACTAGAGATCAACCCCGGCAAGACCCTCTACTTCAAGAGCGAGAGCACGGGATTGGATCTTGTCTCAGAGAGCTGGAACGTTACGGTCGATGGTGTAGAGCAGGAACTTACACTCACAGCTGACGGCAGCTACACTTTCATCGAGGAGGGTACATATAGTGATTTTTCTCTCGTTGTCGAGAGTTCAAACATCCTCTATGGCGAGTCGAATACCAATGAGTCGACACTTCCGCAGAGCATCAAGGTGGAGTCTATTCCGCTCGCTGTGACAGCTATATCGCTCGATATCAGCGGCAGCGTGTCGCACAGTAGCACGGAGTTCCCCGAGATTAAGGTGACACTCAACGGTGTGGTCGAGGATATTGTGGATGTTGTGGATGACTTCACACTCTCTGTCATCGACTATGCAGGCGCGACACAGACCATTGAAATTACCTCAGTCGAGCTAGATTCAACAAAGGGTGCGCTGATCCTTAAACTTAATGGAAAGATCTACGAGAACGACACCGTGACGTTGAGCTACACATCGGATGAGCAGATCATAGATAAGTATAATGAAGAGAACATATTGGAGTCGTTCGCTCCTCAGAGTGTCACTGTCTCGGGTGGAGTCGATCTGTTGGGTTCAAGTACAGATTATGATTTTGAGACAGGAACGACAGGAGGTGTAAATGGTTGGACGTTGCAGAGTTGGAGTGGCTCTTCGATTGATGTAACAATGGCTAGTTCGGGTTCTAATTCACTGTTGTTCAGTGATTATTCTGGAAGTTGTGATGGTTTTAGAAATGGTGGTTCAGCAACTACGTTTACTGCTTTTTATAGTGCAACATCCTCGGTGAGCATACCAGTTCCTCCGGGTAACTATCTCTTGGAACACGATGTTTATGTGTCGAATGGTGTGACTTCGGATGCTTACTACGTGACAAAGTATCGTGACGACGCTGGTTCGTCGTGGGTGGTCGATAAGGATTCGTCAGGTAGCACAATTAACTATAGTTTCCCAGAGGCTGGTTCGTGGAGTACTCAGCGAGGAGCTGTAAATTACTCAGCCGATATGAATCTGAAGTATAGCTTCTTATTCTACTCTTATGCCAATGATACCGCCCTGTTTGACGAAGGAGCAAAGTTCTGGATTGACAACTTTAAGCTAATCCCAATTCGATAACCACAATGAAGAGAACAATCATATCAATAGCAGCTGCGGTGTTACTATCCACCGCAGTTGCATACTCCGCACCAAAGGGGGCGGAGAGGGTCGCACAGCAGAAAATGGGTGAGCTCACGCAGCTAATCAAAACTGCAGAGTCGAAGGGGATCAACACCCTCAAGGAGCGCACAGCACTTCGCACAGCCGAGATATTCTTGGAGTATGCAGCGTGGGACGACAAAAACGTTGAGGCTAATACTGCTCACTTCGCAAAGGTCGGACGCTACAAAAAGGAGGCAGCGAAGTATGCGAAGCTCCTCCCCGACTTCGAGCGTGATGAGATCGTCAAGATGATGGAGAGCTCGATTGAGGAGCTTGGACGTGTAGTGAGCGGTGAGACAACCCGTCGTCCATCGCCACAGATCGACTGGTCGAAGATCTCTATTGAGGGGGATCAGGTACTCTTTGAGGGTAACCCAGTCTTTCTCACCGACTGGACGTGGAAGCCTGACTCGAAGCGCTACACAGAGTACTTTGGAGATATGGATGGTCACCTCATCTCGCCATCTATCGTAACAGCTACAGGGGGGATTACTCCAAAGGCTGCCTCTGACATAAAGGCGAAACCATCGGGTTCGGCAGGTATGATCTTTATCGGTCACACCTCAATGCCAAAGTGGGCAACAGATCAAGATCCAACACTAAAGGAGGGGGCAGGCAAGAAGTATGTGATGTACGACATTAACAATCCATTGGGGCGTGATGTTGTGAGTTCGATGATCTCTAAGAGCGTACCTCTTATGGCTGGCAACAACTACACGAAGCTAGGCTATATGCTTGCGAATGAACCTCATTGGATCTCGACAAAGGATTCATATGCGTGGGGCGAGATCTCGCAGCTTGCAGTTGTCGACTTCAAGGTGTGGTTGGAGCAGAAGCACGGTTCGATCAAGGAGCTTAACAAGGTGTGGGGTACAAAATACAAGAGTTTCGATGATGTGGAGCACACACCATATGTCGAGAAGGAGCAGATCGGTACACCTCAATATTATGACTTCGTGAAATACAATATGGTGCGTGTGAGCGACTGGTTCCACCACCTCGACACGGAGCTAAAAAAGGCTGACCCCGAGGCGAAGAGCCACATCAAGATTATGCCCGATATGTGGAGCGAGAACCCCAAAGACAATGGTCTCGACCTCGAAACGTTGACGCGTATGTCCGACATAATCGGCAACGATGCCTCGACAACGGCACACCTCACTTGGGGCGCTAAGCAGTGGTGGGAGGCAGATTACTCCTTCAACTGGCGCGAGCTCTGTATGGGTTACGACTTTATGAAGTCGGTGAGCCCCAACAAGATCATCTTCAACTCGGAGGGACATCTTATCACGACGAACAAGTATCGCAATCTATACGAGACACCCGAGTACATTAGAATGAACTACTGGCTAGCTCACATCCACGGTATGAACGTTATGCGCTCGTGGTATTGGGCACGCACCGAGGATGGTTCGAGCAAGGGCAATGACGAGTCGACAGGTTACGCTGCATCGAACAACCACCAGCCACGTGTGGTAAACGAGGTACACGCAACGACCATCGATCTCAACTCTGTATCGAAGGAGATCACCGAGTTTCAGCGTCAGCGTAAGTCGATACGCCTCTTCTACTCCAACGCTGCAGCCATCAATAACGCTACACAGATGGATGATCTGTTCGCTGTATATGAGATGTTATACTTCGAGGGGTCGCCAATAGGTTTTGCAACAGAGGGGATCATCAAGAATAACCCTCACACGGAGTGGGATGCAATCGTCGTGGCTCGCACAAAGTCGGTTACACGATCTGAGGTTGAGGCGTTGCAGAGCTATCTCGACGCAGGTGGTGTGGTTATCCTCGATGGCGAGAGCTTGAAGGTCGACGAGTATGGTCGTCCGCTCAACGCGAAACTCAACCCGAGCAAAGGCGAGTTGATAATGATAGATGGGTGGAAAGCCGCTAAATCACAAGTCATCGCGCAGCTGCGAGCTTGCAAAAATCTACCTCCGCTCTCGCTAAAGGAGACAAATGAGGGAAAGAAGAAGGGTGTGATGTGGCGAATGATTAAAGGCACAAAACCAAACACTTTCATCCTCTCTGTGGTCAATATGGGTAAGGGGGCTGCGACAATTGAGATCTCGCACCGCAGTTTCAAAACACGTAAGATTGGTAAGGTCGCGAACTACCTAACAGGCGAAGAGCTAGATGCTAAAATAGATATGCCACTGTATCAGACACTTTTGCTAGAGGTGAGTATAGAGGCTGTAAAATAATTCTTGAATATGAATAGATTGAAGATACTAACTATAGCCTCGCTCCCCCTCGCCATCGGTGCGAGTTGTAGCGAGGGTGGGGTAGTCGACCAGCCCAATATATTGTGGGTCTTTGGTGAGGACATTAGCCCGTGGATGCCGATATATGGCGACTCAACGGTGATGACCCCCAACATTGATTTCTTGGCGGCAAACGGAGTGACATATACAAATTGTTACTCCACCTGCCCCGTGAGCTCGCCTTGCCGATCGGCTCTCGCAACAGGTATGATGCAGACAACGATAGGTATGCACAACCACCGCACAGGGCGCACCGACAAGGTGATCTCGAAACTTCCCGATGGGGTGGGCGTTCTCCCCGTGATGATGCGAGAGGCAGGATTCCACACCTTCAACTCAGGAAAGGATGACTTCAACTGGCAGTATGATTGGAACGACTACTGGAGTGGTCCATATACGCAGGTGAAGTTCTTCGGTAAGTCGGGCGTTGGTAGTTGGAACGATCGAGAGGAGGGACAACCATTCTTCGGCGAGATAGAGCTCTTTGGAGGTAAAAATCAAAACAAGGTGAAGAACCCTGTCGACATCTCGACTATCAAAGTGCCTCCATACTATCCAAATGTTGAGTTTATGCAGGAGCAGTTGGCGACACATTACAATCAGATTAAACTCACCGACGAGGAGATCGGTGCGCTCATCGAGCAGATGAAGCACGATGGAGTATACGAAAATACGATTATGATCTTCCTATCCGACAATGGATATCAGACTCTGCGCGACAAGCAGTTCCTCTACGATGGTGGTATTCATATGCCATTTATCATCGCTGCGCCGGGCAACCATAAGCTTCTCGAAAGGTATGGACTCAAGATCGGGTCGGTCGATGATGGGATGGTCTCGTTGTTGGATGTCACGGCTACTACGCTAGCGATGGCTAACATCAAGATCCCTAGCTATATGGAGAGTCGGAATATGTTGGATCGAAACTATCATCGCGACTTTATCGTTGCGGCACGTGATCGCTGCGACTTCACGATCGACCGCATCCGTGCAATCCGCGACAAGGAGTTTAAGTATATTCGCAACTTTATGACCGACCGCCCACTGATGCAGTCGCAGTATCGCGACATCAGCAAACCATACAAACAGTTTATGAAGATTTGGCAGAGCGGTGAAGCACCATTTGCCGATGAGTGGTTGAGCGACGAACGTCCAGCTGAGGAGCTCTACGACATCGTTAATGATCCGCACGAGATCCACAACCTCGTCTCAGATCCAGCCTATGCAGAGGTGTTGGCGAAGATGAGAGGTCGCCTAGATGGGTGGATCGACGAGACCGACGATCAGGGGCAGTACCCTGAGTCGCGCGAGCAGTTGCAGGTGATTAAGGAGCGTTGGGGCGCACGAGCAGTTAACAAAGAGTATGACATATTAAAAGAGTAGCCGTATGGATAGAAGAGGTTTTTTGAAAGTTTCGGGGCTGTCTACATTGGCAGCCCTAGCATCAGGTTCGATCCTGTCGTCTTGTGTAGAGCCTAAGTGCGGCAGCGAGTGGAGCAATGCTAGCAATGGTGAGCTAAAGTATCTAGGCTATAAAGATATATCGACAATAAATAAGGATCGACACTATGAGTGTGACGTAGCTGTCGTAGGTGGCGGTATCGCAGGTATCTGTGCCGCTGTTGCCGCTGCAAGAGGTGGTGCGAAGGTGATCTTTGTGCATAACCGCTCTGTGTTGGGTGGCAACGCGTCGAGCGAGATTCACGTTCCGATAAATGGCTCGTACCACTTTAAGAATAAGTTTAAGGTTGATCGTGAGACAGGTATTGTCGAGGAGTTGCAGCTGGAGAATATATACTACAATCCGCAGATGTCGTGGGAGGTGTGGGATCACGTCCTCTACGACTATGTGACGCGCAACAAAAATCTCACGTTGATGCTAGAGACTCACGCAACGAAGGCGGTGATGAGTGGTAACAAGATAAAGGAGGTGGTCTGCTTTCAGCAGGCTACGGAGTCGAGGGTGACCATCCGCGCAAAGCAGTTCATCGACTCATCGGGCGATGGTATGATGGCGGCAAGTGCAGGTGCAGAGTTCCGCTATGGTCGCGAGGGCAAGGCGGAGTTTGGCGAGAAGTACGCCCCCGACGAGCCCGATGGTTGGGTGATGGGCGACAGCATACAGCTCAGCACCAAGGATATGGGGCGACCAATTAAGTTTACGCCCCCGACATTCGCCATCAAGTACGACCCCTCGAAGATGAACAAACGAAATATCACGCAGCTCAACTGCGGCTTCTGGTGGGTAGAGTTGAGCGACCAGCTCGATATTACGTTGGCTACGAACGAGAATCGCCACAAGCTACTTGCGTATCTATATGGTGCGTGGGACTATGTGAAAAATTCGGGCAAGTTCCCCGAGGCGGAGAACCTCGCAATAGATTGGGTTGGTTCGGTCATTGGTCGCAGGGAGTCGCGCAGATTTATGGGGGATCATATCCTCACGGAGAGCGACCTCACGGAGTATCGACACTTCGAGGATGCGGTGGCGTATGGTGGCGGCTGGTCGCTCGATGAGCACTGCCCGGGTGGACTAGAGAATCCAGACGACCCTGCGAGTTTCTTCCATCAGAACTTTAAGAAGATGTTCGAAATACCATATCGCTCACTCTATTCGCGTAATATTGAGAATCTATTCTTCGCAGGTCGCAACTTCAGTGCCTCGCATATCGCGTTGTCGGGTACTCGCTTGATTGCGATGTGTGGCTTGATGGGGCAGGCTGTTGGTACGGCGGCAGTTATGTGTGTTGAAAAGAGCTGTTCGCCACGTGGGGTATATCAGAATTATATGTCGGAGTTGCAGGAGAGGCTTCTTCGCGAGGATGTTTTCATCCCCAACCGACCTGCGGCAGATGCAGCTGATTTGGCACGCAAGGCAACTCTCACTGCCTCGTCTACATCGTCGGGTGACGCTAGACTTTTGACAGATGGATATAGCCGCGACGAGGTTGATCGTATCCACCACTGGGAGTCGAGTGAGAGCACTCCAACGCTAACCTTTAAGTGGAGTGAAGAGGTAGAGTTGAGCGAGCTAAATATCAAGTGCGACAGCTCTCTGCATCGCGAAATTCAGCTCCATCCCAACACCGACAAGATGAAGGGTCGCCCCGAAGGGTTGCCACTTGAGATGGTGAAGTCGCTCTCGGTCGAGGCGTTGGTCGGAGGTGTGTGGCAGCAGGTCGCTCAGGTCGACAACAACATCTATCGACTCATTAAGCTGCCATTCGAGAGTCTGAAGAGCAGCTCGTTGAGAGTCAAATTCCACGAGAGTTATGGTGAACCAAGAATCAAGATTTTCGAGGTAAGATGCTATTAATCTGTCTCTATCATCAGATGTCAGACTTCTGTTGATGAGATAATTTTTCAAAATAAATAAATCGCCCCTACACTCTGTTGTAAGGGCGGTTTTCATCTCTTTTCGCAGGTTTTTGTTCTTTTAAGAGTGAGGAAATAGGTGATAATTTAGCGAAAAAATTTGAATATTCATAAAAAATACACTATCTTGCTCAAGTGAATTGATAAAACTCAAAAATAACTAAACTACAACTATGAAAAAAAATCTTCAATTAGCACTCTTGGCAGCTCTGTTTGCTGGGTGTTCAAATGATGGAGATCTAATTTGCGGTGACACACCCAGCAGCGGTGTAGCCGTAAGTTTCAGCTCCGACCTCTCGACCAGAGTGGATGGGACAGCGTGGGGTGAGACCGACCAAATAGGTATCTTCGCCACGGATGATGATGGAAAAACCATCGCTACAAATGTGGGTTACGGATTTGCAGATGCTGAGGCGGCTGCGAGTGGTGAACTGAGCGTGATAGCAGGTCAAGATCCGATTTTCTACTATGGTGATAGCTCGTCGGTTGACTACTACGCCTACTATCCATATGATGCTGAGCTCTCAGGTGAGAGTATCGCAGTCGATTTGGAGAGTGGTGACAATTGTGATATATTGTGGACGTCGGCACTAAATATGGGTGCAAGTGCTGTCTCGTTTGCGTTCGAACATCAGATGGCTCGTTTGGAGTTCTCTATATATTATGAGGCTGATGCGGTTAGCTCTGTTACGTTGGAGGGGTTGAAGAGTCAAGCTGTGTTTGGCGTTACAGCAGGTGCATTCTCGAGTGTTGAGAGTGTTAAGAGTATTGCGGCTCAAAGTTCGTCATCCTCAGACAATACCTATACCTTTTATTCAACGATATTCACATCAGACAACATATCATCTGACTTCGTGGTTGTCGTAGAAACAGAGGATGGTAAGAAGTTCGGTTGGGCACCCACCGTAGCGACATCGTGGGAGGGTGGTGACACCTATAAATACGACATCAACTTAATCTCTGTGGCGGTGACACTCACCGATGCAGACACTACAAAAACTATCGACACGGAGGATTATTCGACAGTGCAGCTTGAGGCTACAATCTCGCCCGTAGGTCGCACCATAATTTGGAGTTCGAGCAAGGAGGAGGTCGCAACGGTCTCTCAGGAAGGTCTTGTGACAGCAGTAGGAGTTGGTGAGACGACGATTACCGCAACTGCCGACAACTGCATTGCGCCTCAGACGTTGACTGTTAAGGTCGTGGAGCTACAGAAGATCACGATTTCGCAGACGGATGATATGACAAGTATGGTCGCTGGCGAGTCGGTGACACTCACTGCGACACCTAAACTTGCAACATCTAGCACTATCGTGTGGAGTGTCGATAACGACAAGGTCTCAGTGGTCGATGGTGTTGTAACCGCAGAGTCTGATGCAACGGGCAGCGTAACAGTCACTGCAACTGTCGATGGTGTATCGGACAGCTACACACTCACAATCGGAGAGCTAAAAATTTTGCTCGAACCAACATCGAAAACGTTGGTAGCAGATGGTTCGAGCTTCACGATCGAGGCTACAACAAACTCTACAAAGGATATTACGTGGGCATCGAGCAATAGCAGTTATGCGAAGGTCGTGAAGGGTGATGATGGAGTTGTGACAGTTACAGCAGTCGCAGCAGGATCTGCTAACATAACCGCGACAATCGGAACAGTTGTAGCCATCTGTGCCGTGACAGTCGAAGCTGCAACAATCGAGGTAGGTGAGGATGTTTCGATGAGCGAGGTGGATAGCAAAACATTCACAGTATCAACAAACTCATCGAATAGCATCAAGTGGAGTTCTAGCCTAGAGTCTGTTGCAACTATCAATGACTATGGAGTAGTAACGGTAGTCGCAGCAGGTGAGACGACAATCACCGCAAAGATCGATGGCACAGAGGTCTCTGACAGCTGCAAACTCACAATCACGGAGGCAGACCCAGTGATGACACTCACAACAACATCGATTTCGAGCCTCGCGATAGGAGGCACCACGCAGATCGAGGCATCGGTTGCACCATCGCGCTACACGCTTACATACACTTCGGGCGATGACGATATTGCAACTGTCGATGAGTACGGAGTTGTGACGGGAGTTGCTGCGGGTGAGACGACGATTACGGTATCGGTTACAGGAGAGGGCGACACTTATGATAAGACGGTTTCGGTCAAGGTTATCTACGAAAAGACATCTGAGACGTTAATGCTTGCAGACTTCGCTAATGGGTATCTGCCTGCTACATCCGATATTTGGATTATAAATGATGTGGAGGGTACTAATTTTGATGATCTTCACGCTGCAATTAAGGCGGCAGATACTGCTGGTCGTGAGATTGAGATAGAGTTCCCCAATTTAACAACAGATTTGGCGAATAACGCTTTCTATTGTACTAATGAGTCTTTGGTCTCGATTACATTTGGTGCAGTGGCTACAGTTGGAAACAATGTATTTAGAGATTGCAAAGCGCTAAAGAGTGTATATTTGCCATCTGCGACAAAGCTTGGTAACAAAATTTTCTGGAATGCGCCAGTAACATATTGCGAGGTTGCGACAGCTGAGGGTGTTACACTCGATACAATATCAGCTACTACATTCGATAATGGTACATTTACAAGTTCAGATTGTACAATTCGTATCGGTGCATACAATAGTAGTAAGATCACGGTCGATACGGTGAATAACACAGTGACATATAGCACAACAACATATCAATTTGACGAGGTTCTAATTGGTGCAGCAGAGTAAGTTCAACCACAAATAAATGAAAAAAAGAGATGAAAAAGATAAAATACCTACTCCTCACCCTTGCGCTCTGCGTGGGGTGCTGCGAGGACGAGAGCGATGGTACAGCGCAGAGTGGTGATGAGGTGCAGAAGGGTAGTGCGGTGGAGTTTGCTGTGGAGCTCGCCTCTGCAACGGATGCCTCGGTGACAGCTCTCGATGCAGATACACCTGTGGTCTTTAAGCAGAGCCTAGACGTTGCCGACTATATCGGTGTCACGGCACTCAGCGGTGGTGAGGTGAGTGAGCTCAATACAAAATATTTCTGCAATGGCGATGGCACAACTATCGCGACTGTGATGTCTAAGTCGATCTGCTATCCGCTCGATGGCTCGATCAGCGCGGTCGCATATTCACCATACGATGCCGATTTCACCTATGAGTCGGGTTTGACGCTCAACATTGCCGATCAAACCGATCTTGAGGTGATCGACCTGCTCTACTCAAATGTCGCTGCCGATTTGACCGACAGCGGCGAGGCGGTAGATTTAACGTTCAGCCACCTGCTCACAGCGATAATCTTCAAGATTGAGGCTGGCGAGGGTGTCGAAGAGTCGGAGTTGGCGGATGTTACATTCACCATCGAGGGACTCAACACTGAGGCGATCGTGACCTTTGGCGAGGAGCCTAGCTACACGCTCTCCAAGAAGGTCAACATCGTGATGAATACAACCGACACACCGGGATATGCCAAAGCATTGGTATTCCCTGAGTATATTACCAATTCGACAGTATATCTCTCTGTGACCTATGCCGGCGGTGAGGTTCGTGATGGTTTGAAGTTGCTTTTGGGTGGTGGAAACTCACAGCTTGTGGGCTCAACAGTCAGGGGTAATACTCTCACTATTAGTCGTGATGGCGTAACATTCTCTGCCAATGCAGACGATTCAGGTAACACCATCATTGACTGGAATGAGGTTGACGCAGATGAAAACGAAAATGACACCGCCTACGAAATAGAGTAAGCGTTAGTAATACAAAAGCGAGAGAGACCGATCTGCGAAAATCAGATCGGTCTCTCTCGCTTTTGTGCTCTCAGCCGCTATCCTCGAGCCTCGGCAATATATCCCAACGCCTCGCGGCACTTTGCAGATACATACGCCCAATCTTTGGCAGTCACAACCTCCTTGGGGAAGAGTTTCGAGCCCATACCCACGCAGAATACGCCCGACTTGATCCACGCTGTAAGGTTTTCCTTCGATGGTTCAACGCCACCTGTAACCATCAGCTTCGACCACGGCATCGGTGCGAGCAACCCCTTTACGAAGTTCACTCCATAGACATCCCCGGGGAACACCTTGCAGAGGTCGCAACCTACCTCCTGAGCAGAACCCACCTCCGAGACAGAGCCGCAACCCGGGGTGTAGGCTACAAGTCGACGGTTGCAGATCTTCGCAATCTCAGGATTGTAGAGAGGTCCAACCACGAAGCACGCGCCCAGCTGAAGATAGAGCGCAGCAGTTGCAGGGTCGACAATCGAGCCGATACCCATCGCCAACTCAGGGCACTCCGTAGATGCGAACTTCACGAGCTCACCAAAAATCTCGTGGGCAAAGTCACCACGATTGGTAAATTCAAAGGCGCGAACACCTCCGTCGTAACACGCTTTTACGACACTCTTTGCAATATCCAAATTGGAGTGAAAGAATACGGGTACCATACCTGTCGTTCCGATCTTCGAAAGGACGGTTTGCTTATCAAATTTTGCCATTTTTTTATTGTGTGATATGTTTAATAGATATTTTACTGCGTAAATGTAGTGATTATATTGTAAATTCAAAAAATATTTTTAATTATATTTCAGATGTCTGATAAGTTGGTAGTGGGTTTTATGTATGTAAATAACAGTAAGACAGCGTTGTAGCATAGATATGTTTTATTTGCAGTATTGGATGAATCAAAATATATTCGTCAGACAACATACGAAAAATAATGGCTCAAGCGACAAAGTCCGTGGATGCCCCCCTCACACAGCCGATTAACCTAAAATCTGTACACTACGATAGAGATAAAATGGCAGATCCCTCACTCCTCGCAGTTCTGCC
>JBCQTT010000025.1:0-33189 GCA_047174765.1 Rikenellaceae bacterium
GAGAGTTTTATCTCTCTTTCCTCTCTGAAAAAATATTTTATCTCATTCCCTGCAACCTTTCCAATTCCTCAGTTGCATTTACAAGTTGAATTTAGGAAACAAAAAGAATAAATGGGTCATTTTTTTTAACCCATTTATTCCCTAAACCCTATCGCTTCAAGAAACAGCACTTCAAAACAATATTCGAACCCTCTATTCGACAATCAACCTCCTCTGGATTATCGGTTAACTTTATAGATTTAACCTTCGTTCCACGCTTTATAACCATCGACGATCCTCGAACTTTAAGATCCTTTATCACAGTCACAGCATCGCCATCAAACAACTCTGAACCATTGCTATCCTTAGCTACAGCGACTATCTCATCAGCATCCTCCGAAGCACTCCACTCGTGCCCACACTCTGGACAAGCATTCATTGTCCCATCGAAATATCCATTTTCACCACTACAGGCTGGACATTTTAGAATATCACTCATATGTAATTAATTATTTTTGTTTTGCGAACAAAGGTAGTGTATTATTATTGGAATACAAACCAACACGATGGGTACAAATACCTATTTTACCCTTTGCGTTGGTAAATATTAGATAGCAAACTCACTTTTTTTCACGCTTTTATTATCTTTGCATCGTGAAAAAAAATGACCTAAATAGAGTATCATCACCCTGTTATGTGCTATCTGAAGAGGCACTACTGAAAAACTTGGAGTGTATCGACCGTGTTCGCAAACTATCTGGAGTAAAGATCATTGTGGCTCTTAAAGCATCAGCTATGTGGAGCATATTCCCGACACTCGCAACTCACTCAGATGGGGCAACAGCGAGTTCTCTTGCTGAGGCACGTCTCGTAAGAGAGGAGTTCGGAGTACTATCACACACCTATGCACCGATATACACCGAGTCACAAATAGATCAAATCATAGAGCTCAGTAGCCATATAACATTCAACTCAATATCTCAGTACCATAGATTTGAAGAGAGGGCTCACAGAGGTGGTATATCGTGCGGACTAAGAGTCAATCCAGAGTACTCCCCCGTAGAGACTGACCTATATAATCCGTGTGTTGCTGGCTCGCGACTCGGTATTGCAAAAGAGATGTTCTCAAATGGATTACCCCAAGGGGTCGAGGGGCTTCACTTCCACGTCCTTTGTGAATCACGTCCACACCATCTCCGCCTAGCATTAGAGGCTGTGGAGCGAAACTTTGGAGAGTTCCTACCTCAGATAAAGTGGCTCAATATGGGAGGTGGTCACCTAATGACACACGCAGAGTATGATTGCGACGAACTTATTGAGGTATTACAGTCGTTCCAGCGTCGACATCCACACCTACAACTAATTCTTGAACCCGGAAGCGCATTTACTTGGAGAACGGGAGTTTTAGTCTCGACAATCGAAGATGTCGTATTCAACGGAGGTGTTACAACCGCGATGTTAGATGCTTCTTTCGCCTGCCATATGCCCGACTGCCTTGAGATGCCATACAAACCTACAATTGTCGGTGCTCGCGACCCCAAAGAGGGGGAAACTGGGTGGCGATTGGGTGGCAACAGCTGCCTCGCAGGTGATTTTATGGGAGAGTGGGTGTTCGAAGATGGACACACTCCTACGGCAGGTGAACAGGTCATCTTCGAAGATATGATCCACTACACGATGGTCAAGACTACGATGTTTAACGGAGTGTCACACCCATCTATCGCCATCGAAAGGGTCGGCGGTGAGATAGAGACCATCAAAGAGTTTACATACGAGGATTTCAAAAACAGAATGTCATAAAAACTTAAATAGATGCTAAATATGAAGGAATTCAAACCAACAAATTACACATTAGAGTGTGTTGCAACAGGTCGCGAGTTTGAGGATTCAGGTTGGGCGATGGAGGATCGTCAATGCAAATCCACATCGCTAGTTCGCGCAAAATACGAGAAGCAACAAATCACTGTAGGTGACGACGATATGGGTCTCTATAAATTTGCTGATTGGTTGCCTATCAATAGAGTGTTGAAGGGCTCTTCTGCCCCCGTAACATATAAAAGCAAAGGACTTGCGTCACACCTCGGTTTAGAGAATCTATATATCACATTTAGCGGTTACTACCCTGCTATTGGCGCAACAATGTCGACCTGCTCATTTAAGGAGACTGAGGCTTACAGCGTCTGCGCGAGAGCTAAAGAGGATGAGGAGCGCGTGTTGGTTGTTGCGTCGGCTGGTAACACAGCTCGTGCATTTGCCAAAGTCTGCTCTGACAACAACATCAAGTTACTTTTGTCTGTCCCAGCCGACAATCTCAACGCTTTGTGGTTCGACGCACCGTTGAATCCTTGCGTTAAACTGATAGCCTGCGAGAAGGGTGGTGACTACTTTGATGCTATACATTTGAGCAACTTGGCTCTAAAATCTAAGTTGTTCTACGCCGAGGGAGGTGCAAAAAATGTTGCTCGTCGCGATGGTATGGCTACAACAATGCTCTCAGCAACAACAACAATCGGCAAGATCCCCGACTACTACTTCCAAGCTGTAGGTTCGGGTACGGGTGCTATCGCCGCGTGGGAGGCTAACTTGCGACTCATCGCAGATGGCAACTACGGCGACAAAACTATGAAGTTGATGGTTTCGCAGAACGCACCATTCGTGCCGATGTACGATGCGTGGAGAGTCGACTCTCGCGAGATGTTGCCATATGACGATGACAAGGCTCGACGCGACGTGGAGATTATCGACGCAAAGGTACTGTCAAATCGCAAACCGCCATATGGAATCGTAGGAGGACTTTATGACGCGTTGAAGGCTACAAACGGAGAGGTGTTGGTTGCGACAAACGCTATGTCGCGTAAGGCAAAGGATCTATTCAAAGAGTTGGAGGGTGTCGACATCTACTCTGCGGCAGGTGTCGCAACAGCAACGTTGATTAAAGCTGTCAAAGATGGCAAGATCGAGAAAAATGCTATCGTTATGCTCAACATCACGGGTGGTGGCGAAGAGCTCTTCAAGAGTAAGCGTGCGACTGTTCAGCTAGAGCCAAGCATAATCTTCCCTCTCTCAGCCGAGGAGGATGAGATTGTCGAGAAGTGTGAGGAGCTATTCGGAGTATTCCGTCCAAAACCAGCAACAGAGGAGTAACAGTCAAGACTATACAAACCCCAATAAAATAACGTGAGTTCGCCAATTTGAACTCACGTTATTTATTAATTACCCTCCACATCAAAGATTACAAACTGTGGTAGATGAGGTTTGAACATATTCTGATTGATTAACCAATCTGTGATATATATCCCCGATCGTGAGATAGGAAGATTTGAGATAGCTCCAAACCGACTATTCAAATACCATCCCTTATCACCTCTCGTATCACCGCCCCCTTTGAGTTCCGTATCGCGAAGAAGATCAACCATTCCAAGACGATAAATATCGCCACGATATAATCGTTGACCCACAAGTAGTGTTATGTCTGATGGTGGGTTATTGTTGGGTGGAGATATAGTGCGGATTTTATCTCCACGGCGAGTAAGGTTTATATCTATCGTTACACCGAACATCTCTCCAGAGATATAGAGCCACGTATTGTTGTGTACGATACTCTGCAAAAATAGTTGATCCCCATAATAGAGAAGTGCAAAATCGAGACCGTCATAATAATCTAAGTCTCTATGGATATAGCTATAATCTTGGTTCGACAACTCCACAATGTCTCGCACGACCCCCTCATTCTCCACCCCATAAATCGCAACGATAGGAAACCTCATCGAATCTATAACAGCCGTTACTCGCTCTATTTCATCTCGGTATCGACCCTGTGACCAACGATATCGACCCTTGGGTGTATATGCTTTGTCGTCATAGAATGGAGATGGAACGGTATCATACAATCTACCCACATCGAAATATGACACTGCGACACGCTGCTGCGAGACAACCTCAAAGAGCGTCGACAGAAATATTATTGAGAGCAGGTATTTCATTCTTCTATTGGGTAGTTTTACAAAAGAGGGCTCGCACAATGCCAGCCCTCCAGTAAAATGTAATGTATTACAAGCGTTACTCCTTATCTTTATTGATTATGAAGTACTTCTGCGACTTTATCAAATTGCGAGCCTGAAGAACCATTGTCTTTGTCTCGGTCATAAGATTCAAGTATAACATATTTGCACGCGTAGAGCTCTGCTCAGGTGAGTTTTTGATACGACGCAACTGCTTCTTAATTGCATCTGCGATCTTATCGAACAGATTATCACGCATCTCTAAGACTACATCAATATCAGAGAAATCCTTCGACTCCATCATATTGTTAATCTTGTTGAAGATCTCCTCCACATCGTTGTTTACATTCATCAAGTCGTGAATCTGCTCCTTCGACAAACCTTGGTGGTGGTTATCGATATGTTCCAACGATGGACGTGTAATGTGAAGAAGGGTCTTTGTCACCTCGTTAATGTAATCGACAACCTGCACATAGAAATGACCTGTGTCGACATTATTATCCTCTAGGTTATGAAGCGTATCCATCAAGTTATATTTACGCTTACGTGCCGACTCGTACAACTCCTCAGACTCATCGAGCATCTCCTTCAATATCTTGCGATTCTCCTTAAATACAGCGACTAGCGTACGGTTGTAGATCGTAATAGTCTCACGTGTGATCTCAAGGACATCCTTTGTACAGTTATATAGGATCTCATCTGTAGTACCCGACTTAAAGAGTTCGATAGCTTTATCCGACTTCTCTTTGTCCTTATTTTTCTTACCGATAAAGTTACTCTTGAATGCGACAGCGAAACATACTATAGAGACAATAACAACAGCAACAGGACCGCCCCAAACCAAAACAGAAGATGTAATAAGGGCAATTGTAAATCCGCAGATTGCAGTCAAGAACCAACCCATTACAACCGTCACAACACCAGTAATACGATACACAGCACTCTCGCGTCCCCACGCCTTGTCGGCAAGCGACGATCCCATCGCAACCATAAATACAACATATGTCGTTGAGAGTGGAAGTTTGAGAGATGTTGCGATAGATATCAAAATAGATGCGGCAGTAAGGTTTACTGTTGCACGAATAAGGTCATAAGTTTGATCTCCACGCTCCTCAGCAGGTAGTGGCTCGAAACGCTTATCGATAGCATTCTGAATTACGCGAGGTGTAACCTTCTCGTAGAATCCATAAACTGTGATAGCCCCCTGAACCAAGGCACGAGACAGAGCTGTAGAGTTAAACTTCTCTGTACTATTCTCATTCTGGTTCGCAAGCGACAACTCAGTCTGAGTTACGTGCATAGCCTTCTTCGAGAACATAAGTGTAAGAACCATTATGACACCTGCACCTGCCAACATCAATATATTTGCTTTTGCAGGTTGCATCAACGCCTCCATTGTCATATTCATATCACCCGACACTAGAGCCAAGTTGTAAGACTCAAGACCAGCCAATGGCACTCCGATAAAGTTTACCAAGTCGTTACCCGCAAATGCAAGGGCGAGTGAAAATGTACCGGTAAGGATTGTAACCTTAAGGATGTTAACCCCAAATATCTGCAATATCCAAAGCAAAAATGACGCAGCCATCCAAATCATCAAAAGAGCCAAGACCGTCTCATTTTGAATATACTGAGTCACCTCAACAGGGATAAGACCTGTACTTTTTAGACCCTTGAATATTGAGAAATATATGATACCAGTGAAAGATATACCACACCAAATAGATCCAAGTTTCGAAAATAACTTCTGATAGCGGAACGAGAATAACAATCGTGAAATAGACATAAACAGCAGCCCGAACAGAAATGACAACACAACCGACAACAATATAGCTGAGATAATAGCCATCGCCTTAGCTGTGTTGATATACGATCCGATATCGGCGATAGTCACACCGCTATCCTTAGAGATTCGATAGAGCGTTACACCAACAGCAGCACCCAACAATCCAAATACCATCGACACAGTAGTAGATGTCGGAAGTCCCAAATTGTTAAAGATGTCGAGCAGTAATATATCACCCACAATCATACCCAAGAAGAGCATCATAATCTCCGAAAAGGTAAATTGCGCGGGGTAAAATACTCCACTACGTGCAACCTCCATCATACCCGATGAGGTGAGTGTTCCAACCAAAATACCTACCGCAGCGACACCCAAGATAACCTTCAACGGGGCAATCCTAGATCCTATGGCGGAGTTAAGGAAGTTTACTGCATCATTGGCTACTCCAACGATGATGTCAAAAACGGCTAGTATACCTAGCGTGATGACGACGAATGTGAAAATTGGACTCATAATATTTTTTTAGTCTGAATTTGGCGCAAAGTAACGTAATATATGTTAAAGTTGTGTTAACGTTGTGTTACAATCTTATTTCTAACTTGTTTCTAAATATTCTTGGCATCCCTACTTTTAGGTAATTTCAATATCACGCCTCAAATATATGAAAATTTATTTGAATATTTCCAAAACTATTACATATCTTTGCCTCCGTAATGCAGAAAAAAGAGTTGAATATATTCCATTTTGGCAGGTCGGTAGCGGGTTTCCTTCTACTTATTTTTGTCGCCTATTATGCGAACATCACACTCTTTATGCACTATCACGTGGTTGACGGAGTTACAATTGTCCACTCCCACATCTTCTCATCGGACCATACAGAGGATCCCGAAAACTCGAACCATACCACCACAGAGTTAACCCTCATTGCTTTTCTTAGCAATTTTATTGCCGATGTGGCGGAGTTGCAGACTACACTTTCTGAAAAATGGAGTTATTACTACAATAACTTTGTTGTAGTTTCACAACAAGTTGTTTTTGCACATATCTGTTCTCTAACACAATTGAGAGCTCCCCCCTGCGATATCATATTCGGATAATCAAACGCTATTTAATTTTTTTTACTTTTCCAAGGCTACACTGTTTCAATCACCGTGTAGGGGATGGGTGTGCTATGTCATATCCTTACATTAACACAAACAAAAAATGAGAAAATTTACATTTATCACAATGTTATTGGCATTTATGGTTCAAGCTACCATAGGTGCAACAAACGCAGAGTTCTATGTTAGAGGTCACGTCATCGACGCAGAGACAAACGAGCATATTCCACACGCAACAGTTGCCATCGTAGGTTCTACAATCGGAACTGTATCAGACGATTCTGGACACTTCTTCCTTAACGGAATTCCAACAGGAAAACATACGCTTCAAGTCTCGATGGTTGGCTATAGTGCACAGAACCGTAAGATCGAGGTGAAATCAGATAGCGAGAATCTTGACATTACGTTCGAACTTCGAGAGGATGTTATGTCGCTCGATCAGGTTGTCGTCTCGGCAAACCGTAGCGAGATCACACGCCGCAAGAGCCCAACAATCGTATCAATAGTACCAACAGAGATGTTCGCAAACGTGGGAGCTCCAACACTTGTTGATGGACTTAGCTACATCCCGGGTGTACGTGTCGAGGACAACTGTCAGAACTGTGGATTCACACAGGTTCGTATCAATGGTTTGGATGGTCACTACTCTCAGATCTTGATCGACTCACGTCCTATGTTCTCTGCACTAACGGGAGTATATGGTCTTGAGCAGATCCCTGCAAATATGATCGAGCGCGTAGAGGTTATTCGCGGTGGTGGTTCAGCTCTCTTCGGGTCGTCAGCCATCGGAGGTACAATCAACGTAATCACAAAGACTCCAGAGTACAACAGCGCAGAGATTTCGCACACAATCAACATCATTGAGAAGGGTTCTCTCGACAACAACACAACAGCCAACGTATCACTCGTAAGCGATAATCAACGCGCTGGTGTAACAATGTTTGGTCAGATCCGCAACCGCGACAGCTACGACGCAAATGGCGATGGATTCACCGAGATCGCAGAGCTAGAGAGCTCAACAATCGGTCTACGTACATTCTTCAAAACTAGCGACTACTCGAAACTATCGTTGTCGTATGACTACTCGTCGGAGTATCGTCGTGGTGGAAATAACCTCGACCTACCAGCACACGAAGAGGCTGTAGATATCGCAGAGATGGTTGAGCACAAAATCAATGGCGCAGGTGTAAACTACGATATCTTCTCGAAGAACTACTCTCGCAAACTCAACCTCTTCACCACAATGCAGAAGACAAACCGTCAGAGCTACTATGGCGGTGGTGGTCTCCCAGCTTATGGCGAGACTGATGAGTGGATCTCTGTAACAGGAGCACAGTTTACACAGGCTTGGGATAAGTTGTGGTTTATGCCAGCGGAGTTCGTTGCAGGTCTCGAATATAACTACAATGACCTCAACGACAGAATCATCTCATCAGATAGCGAGCAGGAGCCAATCCTTCAGACTACACACACAACAAGCGTCTATCTACAGAATGAGTGGCGCAACGACAAACTCGGATTTTTGGTGGGAGTTCGTGCCGACAAGCACTCATTGCTCGACAAGATGGTATTCTCGCCACGTGTGAACTTCCGCTACAACCCATCTGAGGCTGTCAACTTCCGTGCTACATACTCGACTGGTTTCCGCGCACCTCAGGTGTTTGACGAGGATCTTCACATCACAATGGTTGGTGGTGACAGAACTGTAATCTTGCTTGCTGATGATCTAGAGCAGGAGAAGTCTCGTAGCCTTAGCCTATCGGCTGATCTTTATAAGAACATTGGTAAGTGGTCTACAAACCTACTCGTAGAGGGATTCTATACAACCATCAAGGATGCCTTTGCTGTTAACGACGACACAGGTCTTGTAACCGACAATGGCGATGTTATTTGGGAGCGTTACAACAGCTCGGGTGTAACTGTTAAGGGTCTATCGTTGGAGGCTCGCGCAACACTTCCTCGCGTCGTTGCACTTCAGGGAGCTCTTACATATCAGAAGAGCCGTTACGAGGAGGCTGAGGAGTTCGCCGGAGGTGAGACAAAGGAGGTGTTCCGTTCACCAGACTTATATGGTTACGTAACAGCTAACTTCGATCTTACTCGTAAGTTACAGCTATCTGCAAGCGGAACATATACAGGATCTATGTTAGTTCCACACGCAGCGGGATGGATCGAGGAGGACAGTTGGACTGAAACAGAGGGATTCTTCGATGCAAACATTAAGTTTAGCTATAAGTTCTCAGTTGCTCAGGCTGGATTGTTGGAACTGTCGGCAGGTGTACTCAACGTGTTTAACCAATACCAGAGTGACTTCGACCAAGGTGCAGATCGCGACGCAGGTTACGTATATGGACCGATGAGTCCACGTCGTTTCACATTCGGAGCTACACTATCATTCTAATATAACGCTAGTCATACATAATATAGAGTAACATCCATTAACGAATTGAGGCTGTCCGAACTTAGTTGTCGGACAGCCTCAAACGTTATCAACTAGATCTACAGCGTAAAACTTACACCAATAGTGCCCCATATCTCGGGCATCTGGAGACCTCCATAATCATAATATTTGGTAGATGTGATATTTGTTGCATCTGCATACACCTTGAACTTACCTCGCGCCCACGTCACTCGACCATCTAGCAAAAAATATGGTTCATAAGCTATAACACCGCCATCGGCTGCCATATAATTACCGGCTCGATCATAGAACGCCCCTGTAACCACAACGCTAACAGTTGAATGTGGTCGCAACGTAATCGACATTACAGCCTTATTCTGCATATAGTTTTGTGCGTAGAGCGATATAAGATCTTCGGAGCTCTTATCCTGTGTTATATAACCATAACTGAGACTAACTCTTTCGAGAAATCCTCCGTGAGCATAACTTCCACTCCACTCCGCTCCGAATGTTGTGAGGTCTGTAATTTGACGTGCGTGGTAGATGTCATTACTACTATCGTTCACACCATCATCAGCACTATGCGTCCAGTCAATAATATTATCTCCTTGTCTTAAATAAACCTCAGCGCTACCACTCCACTTGTTGCGCTTATAACTACTAGAGATACGATACGTAATGGCACTCTCTGGTTGTAGATTTGGGTCGGGGATCTGTGTTGCAGAGCTATAATATAGATCCGTGAATGTTGGTAGTCGCATAGACTCATTGACACCTGCCTCCAAAACCAACCCTCTCGTCGGGGTATAGCTACCGGAGATGCTCCATATTGGAGATGTACCATACGGTGTGGTACTCACACCCGCTGAGGCTGAAGCCGAAAACCTACTCCAACTTGCAGTGTGACGAAGGTAGAAATTACCTATGTTTCGATCATCTTGATGTGTATACTTACCATTTGGTGTCGCTGCGACCTCTCCTAGGTTTGTACTCCAGATATGGTTGTAGGTGTAGTCTGCGCCGAGTGTTGTAGTTCCGGCACACCACTTATGGTCGGCATAGATCTCAGCCCCTACGTTGTCGGTGTTGTGGAAGTTCTCACCTACGCTACTGTAACGTATCCACTCATAGTTGTCGAAGTTTTTACGATAGCTTACACTACTGTTGAGAGTTGTGCTACTACCCAAATTCTTTACCCAACGCAATGAGCCAAGTGCGGTCTCGGTCGTCTCATATTGCTCGGGATTGGAGAGCGAGTAGAACCCATTTGCTCCAAACTCTCGTTTCTGATATCCAACCTGAGCATCGAAGAATCCCCAACGTTCACTGTCGTAGGTGGAGCGAAGGTATCCATTCCAGTTTTTGAAACCTGTGTTGTAGGTATAACCATCCGACTTGCGGTATGATCCCGCCCCAAACAGAGTTAAGTTCCCCTTCGAGACCCCTCCCGAGATATTGGCGTAACCATAGCCGTGTTGACCACCACTTAGGTCGACCTTAATGTAATCCTCAGCCTTAATTGGGGTTGTTCGGATGTTGATAGCACCGGCATAGGCACCGACACCCGAGACTCCATCAATAAGTTCTATACCCGACACCGACTCAATGTCGATCGGTAGAGAGTGGGTTTGATGCCCCGTGCGAGCATCTGTGAAGTTAATGCCGTTGAGCATAACTTGAGTTTGATCAAAGGAGCCCCCTCGAATCGAAATATCAGCTTGTGTCCCCTTGCCGCTTCGCTCCCTCACATCGACCGATGGAGAGAGACGCAAAGCCGACTCCAGAGTCTGGATGGGGGCAATGGTCTCAACCGAACGGTTGAAGATAGGGGTCGATAACATAGCACTACGCGTAGGGTTGACCTTGGTGTGGGTCACCCCTACATCACGAAGTTCCACGACACGAAGAAGTGCAGTCGTATCCGCAGGTGATGCGTAGGCTGTGTTAGCGTCAAGAGAGATAAGTGTCATTCCAAACCAAAGAACTCCGATCGTTACGTGGCGGTGAAGTGACGCAAAGGCAGAGTAACCCTTACGACTCCAGCGACGAAAACACGCAACAGATTCTGTTCTGTGAATCTTTTTCATCTCTTACTTGAATTTTAGATGATTAAATAATAATTTTATTGATCTCACGTGAAGATCGGCGCAAAGGTAGAAAAAATTTTATATCTTTGTAATAAATAACCCTAAAACCTATGAAAAAAATATTAACAACGATTGGATGTACCTTGGCTCTAGCTCCATCGTTACAGGCCGAGAAACTTAATGTAATCCTAATATTAACCGACGACGTTGGATATGGAGATGTAAGCTACACAGGCAACACTCAGATCATTACCCCAGCTATGCAGCAGCTCCACGACGAGAGTATCTGCTTCGACAACTTCCATACTGGAACAACAAGTGCTCCCTCTCGCTCGGGTCTGATGACCGGCATAGATGGTAACAGAACTGGTGTTTGGCACACCATCGCCGGACGATCGCTACTCGATCTTAACCTCTACACGATGGGTGAAGCTTTCAAAGATAGCGGTTACAAAACTGCTATGTTTGGTAAGTGGCACTTGGGTGACAACTATCCATATCGCCCTTGCGACAGAGGGTTTGATAACGTATTATGCCTAAAGGGTGGAGGCATAGGTCAGCTACCCGACTACTGGGGAAACACATACTATGACGACACATACTATCGTGATCGTGACATCCCAGAGAAGCAAGATGGATATTGTACCGACATATTTGTTGGTGAGACCGAGCGCTTCGCAACAGAGAATCGAGACAAACCATTTTTCGTCTATTTAGCACTCAACTCTGCGCACGCTCCGTTTAATGTCGACGCTGAGTACTCAGACCTCTACAAAGGAAACACCGCAGCTGGTAACCCCAAAATCTGTGGTATGATTACCAACATAGATGATAACATAGCGCGACTTCGAGAGACTCTAAAAGAGCAGGGGCTCGACAAAAACACAGTCATAATCCTATTTGGAGACAACGGAAGTAACAACGCAAAGATAATCAAAGATGGTCACGTCGACGAGTCGGTAGGTTATAACGGAGGATTTCGAGGCAAGAAGAGTCAGCCTTGGGAGGGCGGACATAGGCAAGCTATGTTGATGCACATTCCGAGCCAGCCTCTGGCAACAACCGACACGGAGCTTGCTATGTGTTACGATCTTATGCCGACTCTTATAAATCTGTGTGGATTAACCCCATCGCGTGACGTGGAGTATGATGGAGTGGATCTACTATCCGAAGAGAGTCGCGCAGGACGTGTTGCGGTGGTTGACACACAGCGCAGTGAGTTTTTACGAAAATATGCACCATATGCAGTTATGAAGGATGATTGGCGACTTATCGACGGCAAGAGTCTATATAACTTATCGACAGATCGCGCTCAGAAGCTTGATGTTGCTGATTCGCACCCCGAATTGGTTGCAGAGCTAAAAAACAGCTACGAAGAGTGGTGGGAGAGAACATCTGTAGACAAAGATCTCCGCCATCCAATTCCACTAAGCACCAACATCAAAGGCGAGAGTGTGTTACTAAATGGGCACGACATACACACCACAAATGGGAAGATGCCTGTTTGGAATCAACAATCGACGTGTCAAGGTAAAAAAACAGAGGATGGTTTTTGGTCTGTTGAGGTAACAAAGAGTGGTAAGTATGACTTTGAGTTATACCGTTGGGCTCCCTCCTCTGGGCTTAATCTCAATGAGGCAACACCTAGAGGTCGAGAGATCCCAAACAATGGTGCAAGATATCCTGCTGGTGGAGCAATCACCAATATGAAACGTGCCGCGATTGTTGTCGATGATGTTGAGTTGGCGTCGTGTGAGGATTTCCCACTAGACCGTCCATCAATATCTATCCCCGCCGTAAAACTCCCCAAGGGATATCACGAACTAAAAGCTGTAATAACAGATAGTGACGACCAGAGTTATATCGCGTGGTTCGTAAATGTACGAAGAAGATAGGGTTTGGCAAAACAATTGTAGTGTTATAAACATAGTATTCATTATAAAAAATAGCACTATGGAACTAAAACTAAACACACTTCTATCCGATTTCGTGGTTACATACCACAAGATCCAAAACTTTCACTGGTACACCAAAGGCGCAAACTTCTACACTATTCACGAAAAGCTAGATGAGCTATATGCGGCATTGCTAGAGTGTGTCGACGAGGTTGCCGAGACGATGTTAATGCTCGAACTAAACCCGATAGCCTCTATGCGTGAATTTTTGGAGATGACAGGGATCAAAGAGATATCGGATGGCGATCGATCGATTAAAGCGATAATGGAACATCTGCTCTTAGACTTCGAGCACCTCAAGGCGGAGGTAATCGTTATCAAAACGCAGGCAGACGAAGAGCAGATATACCTTGTGTCGTCACTAATGGATAACTACATTGCACAGTTCTGCAAAAATATCTGGATGATAAAGCAGTCGTTGAAGTAGTAAATATATAAAAGTAGTCCCCCCCCTTAGTTTTCGCATAAAAGCTAAGGGAGGCTACTTTTATATATTTAGGAACTGTTTAGGTTTTTCTCGCTATAATTGCTTGCGAGAGATGATAGAAATTTAAACAGATCCTTAGACTATCTACATTACACCGAACAACTTATACCAACTCTTTATTTCGTGTAGTTCATATGCTGCCGACTCATCGGCACACTTCATATGCAGCATATTACAGGCATTTTCGAACTCCTCCTCATCGAACTTAAATCCCTCCGAAACGAGGTACTCCGTCAACTCAGCCCCTCCCCTACAGCGATAACAAGAAGCTCTGAAATCAGCATCGGCAGGAACTCGCTCTATAAATTTTATTGCATTAATTATACTCATAATCCTCTACTTCTTAGAATTTGTTTAAACAGATTCTTACTCTGTTAAACTTTTACTCCAAAAATACATATCTGGCTCGCAGGGTTCGAAACCTACCGATCGATATAGTTGCTGTGCCGACGGGTTATCGCACCTTACCTCTAGTGTCAATTTACAATACCCTCTCTCGCGGCTAATCTCAAAGAGTCGATTCATAAGGGCTCTCCCAACCCCTTTGTTACGATACTCCTTTGTCACGATAAAGTCGTGAATATAGAGATAGGGCTTGATCTGAAATGTCGAAAATAGCTCAAAGCAGATCGCCATACCTACACCACAGTCGCCATCAACCACAAATACTACTGTAGCTCCCTCTCGATTAGCCAATGCGTCGACCAAACGTAGCTGTTGTAATTTCGAATGAGCAGGATAATCCCCCATAGGGTCAGCCATATACTCTCCGTGGAGTTGCACCAATAGGTTTAAGTGTGCTGGATTTGAGTAGTCACACTCTTCAAATGTATAGTTTGCCATTATCTTTGTAGTTTAAATCTCTGTATGTCGAGGCTATACTTCTTGACACGAAGCCCCATAATTCTCTCTGACACCCCGAGCGACTCTGCCGCCTTAGCCATATTCCCCTTCGTCGTGGTGAGCACTTCGGTGATTATCTGTTTTTCGAAGTTTCCGACAATAATATCTAATCGCCCCGAGGTGATGGTCTCCGAAGAGTCCGCAGTCTGTAGTGTTGGGGGGAGGTTGTGTGCTCGCAGTACGTCATCTGTACTTAGGATACAAGCTCTCTCGATACAATTCTCCAACTCACGAATGTTACCGGGCCACTTGTAAACCATCAAAATATCTATCGCCGCAGATGTTATTCGCTTTATCTGTTTACCATACCGAGCGTTAAACTTCTCTATAAAGTGATTCGCCAATATCGGCACATCACTCAATCTCTCTCTCAGTGCTGGTATATAAAGTGGAAACACATTGAGTCGATAGTAGAGATCCTCACGAAACTCACCCTCGCGTATCATACTCTCCAAATCTCTATTCGTTGCGGCAATAACTCTTACGTCGACCTTTATAGTTTGCGTACTACCCAAACGCTCTAACTCTCGCTCCTGTAGAACACGTAGTAGCTTAATCTGTGTCGACACTGGTATGTCTCCCAACTCATCAAGAAATATAGTACCTCCATTTGCCGCTTCGAAGCGTCCTATTCGACGTTGCGAAGCGCCTGTAAATGCCCCTTTCTCGTGTCCAAAAAGTTCACTTTCGATGAGTGTGTCGGGAAGTGACGCACAGTTAACCTTTATAAAAGGCTTATCTTTTCGATTACTATTGTTGTGTACAGCATCTGCAACCAACTCCTTTCCAACACCACTCTCACCACGTATTAATACCGTAGCATCTGTCTTCGCAACACTTTTGATTAGGGAGTGTAGGTCATTCATCTGGTGTGAACGCCCCTTCATATTGGACTGTATATTATTGAGAAAATTACTGCGCAAAGACTCATTCTCAGCACGTAGTTGTGCCATCTCCTCGGCATACTCCTGCCTACGGCGCAGTGTGCGACCAATCAAACCACCGACAATCTTTAGTAGACGAGTCGTATATTTGATTGATGAGCTATCGGTTTTGTCCTTCACCTTATGGAGGCTCAACGTTCCAACAACTTCATCCTTATAGGTAACAGGTGCGCAGATAAACGAGACATCGTTACCATCAATTTTAAGAGGAGATTTGGTTTTATTCAGAAAGTCGGAGGAGTCTGCAATACTCGGCACAATAATCTCCATTCCGCTAGCTATTACCTTTCCGATAATACCTTCACCCACACGATATGTCCACCCTTTGGCTTCACTCGACGTCAATCCATAAGCGCCCTCAATGTATATCCGTTGAGTGTCACGATTAAGCACTGTTAAGTACAATCTGTTAGCTTTGAGGTGCTCCGCAAGTAGTGCAATCACACCATCTAGATCAACATCTTTACTACTCAATTTAGAGATAATCTCTAAAATCAGATCGAGTTCTCGATTGCCCTCACAATTTGCTCGATCAAAACTATTACACCCTTTTTTTACAATCATCACCATAATCTTCACAAAATAAGAATCCTTCAACACACAATGTAAACAAGTGCAAAGTTACAACTTTTTTAATAAAAAAAGTCTTTTATTTCAAAAAGTTAGATTAGCTATTTTTTATTTTTACGGCTAATTTTCTCGGAGTAGTCTCGACGAGCATAGAACACGTAGAACAAAACAGCAGCAACAACGAGCAATAATCCAATTGCGTAGAGCGCCTGAAAACTCCACCAATGAGCGATTGTACCTCCAACCAACATACCAATACCCGACCCTAAATCTAGAGCAATAAAATATGTCGAGTTTGCTGTGCCACGTCGATGTGCCGGCACAAGATCCACAATCATAGATTGAATAGAGGGCGCGACCATACCAAATCCCACACCCAACAATATCGAGCTAATAGGGAATGTAATACTATTCAAAAAGAAGATAAATATAGATGCTGCACCAATAATGGTTAGTGATCCAATCTTAACAATCAAGTCATTTAGACCGAGCCGAAGAGCCCGACTCGCAACAGTTCTTGCGATAATGATCCCCAGAGCCAAAAGAAGAAAGAAATTTCCCGAGTTTATATCCAATCCACTCTCTCCAACATACAAAGCTATATAGACCATCAAGGTTCCGTATAGAAAGTACATCAACGCAATAACTGAGGCAATAGGCATACCCTCACGCAAGAAAAAACGATCTATCGACAATGCTTCGTGGATTATCGGCTCGCGCGGTTTGCTCTTCACAAAAGAGCCTATCGCAACACCCAACCAACAACTTACGGCAGCCATTATAAATAGCTCTCGGTAGTCAAACAATTCGATCATATAGAGCCCCAACATCGGTCCTATAGCCATTGCAAGGACGATAATCGCTCCATAGTATCCTATTCCTTCGCCACGTCTCGATGATGGAATCACATCTATTGCCAAGGTATTCGCAGCCGTTGTAACCAACGAAAATGACGCTCCAAGCAAGATTCGCGTCATAATGAGCCCTGCTACAGATGTCGAGATTATATACCCCGTAAATAGCAGTGCAAATATCGAAAACGATGTCAAGTAAAATTTGCGACGGTCAAATCTATCGACCAAATAACCCGAAAAAGGTCGTGTCAAAAGAGCCGTAATGATATACGACGCCGCGACGACACCTGCCATAGAGGAGTCGGCGTGAAATCTATCGACAACATATTTCGCGATAATAGGCATTACGAGATAGAATCCCGTAAACATAAACAAACTTGCTACTGCAAGTAATATAAAATTGCGATTAAATAATCGCTCTAAACTCCCCATTCATTATCCTTTGTAGGCAACCGCCTCAATCTCCACCAACAACTCATCACGACAGATATCTGCAAATATGTAGAGTGCATCGTATGGTGCATACTCCTCTACAACGTCGCGAATCTGCTCAAAATCCTCCGGATATTTTGTATAAACTCTCAAAGATCGTGCCCTGCCGCACTCTCCCTCACGTAATAATTCATCAATATTTTCGAGTGTAATTCGAGTCTGCTCTGCCGCAGAGACCCCCACCAACGACTCCTCACCACGTATCGCCGCAGTACCCGATATATATAACATATCACCTGCAAGCTTTGCTCGTTCGAACTTAGGGGTTGTCTTTTGGCTCTTCTCGCCAAGTAGTACATCCTTCGAATATGCGTGTGCTGCAACTTGCAGCTTGTTGTCGACAGGAATAACCAATTGACCAACAACAGCATCAAAATCTATTGTAACACCACCCGATAGTGCTCCAATACCCGTAGCAGCCGGATACCCATCCTTCCACTCACAGCGACTATACAACTCACTACGAGCATCATTAAACTCTTGATAGTGTTGGTTGTCGTCATCCTCAAATGTTATCCTCTCAATATAGTTCCACTGTCGAACGATTGAATCTATCGGCATAGACTCCCTCTCCAATATGTCACTCATTATATCACAAACAGCCTTTGTCTGGTCATATATTCTACCCTTATCGAGGGCATTCAACCCCCCAACGAGAACTCTTTTAGCTCCATCGCTCTCCATTACAAGATAGTGCACACCATCACAATAACGATCATCTAGACTCCAGCTAGAGGACTCATCCCACCAAATTTCGGCAGACAACTGGGTCTCGAAAGGAGGCTGTGCAATATAACTCCATATAGGCATATGGTTAGGGAAGAGCACCTTCAACGAACTCTCTACCTCTGCTTTATGCGCTACATACTCTTGATTTGTCTCAGAGGGTCCAAATAATATAATACGTAAAATACGACTTCTATTCGTAAGAGCGGGGATCTGTTCTACAATACTAGTTACTGCTGAGTGAATATCTTTCACACCCGCTGGTGCGAAAAGAAAGTGGTTCTGCATCATATTCGTTCTCTATATAAAGGATGTTAGTTGTTTGTAATATAACCACACTTCTCCCATTTTGCCTAACTTGACACTACTCACGCACCTATGCCCTCAAACACGTTTACGCTCTTGGCAAAGCCTGCTTGTGTGGTTAATACTAGCAGGGTGCCAAGAAAAAAGGAGAAGTTTTAACTTTTTAGATACAGTGGTTTAGTCGGTATCTGTATGCAAATATATAAAAAAAAATCCATTTACCAAACTATTTCCAATACAATTATAGGACATCCGAGAAACACAAACGATTCCAAAGAACGCAACAACAATAATTAACGCGCCAAATGAATTTAGAAGTTATAGAGTTCGCTCTTCTTCATCAGCACCTCTCGATTCTCATTGAGTAACTCGATGCAACGCTCCATATTGTTGGGGCGGATGACTGTGCTCGCCACATCACCCTCCGAGAATGCGTACATATATTGGATAAACACCTCGCCCTTAGCCAAGCAATCCAACAACCCCGAAAGACCTCCAGCAACATTCGGCACCTGAACGCACAACACATCGGTAAGGCTCACCTTGAAACCAGCCTCCTGCATCACATCTTTAGCCTCCTCGGGGTTATCTACGATTAGACGCAATATTCCAAACTCAATACCATCCGACAAGCTAAATGCTCGCATACTGATACCTGCATTACTGAGAATAGTGGTTACTTCGTTTACGACACCTACCCTATTCTCCATAAAAATTGACAATTGACTAATTTTCATATTCTCTACAATTTACGATTATCAATTACACGAACAGCCTTACCCATACTGCGCTCAATGGTACGTGGCGCAACCAATTTAATTGCAGGATTAAGACCCAACATACTATGCATACGCGATGCCACCCTCTTCTTGATCTCCAACATCTCTGAGATACCATCGCTGAACGCCTCTGCCTTTACCTCTACCTGAACCTCAAATGTATCTTGGTTATTAACACGATCTACAACGATCAAATAGTGAGGCTCAAGCTCTGGAATATCGAGAATAACCTCCTCAATCTGCGACGGGAAGACATTTACACCTCGAATAATAAGCATATCATCCGATCGACCCACAATACGAGTCATCCTAACATTTGTACGTCCACACTCACAAGGCTCTCCAATAAGCGAACAGAGATCTTTCGTGCGATAGCGAAGTAGCGGAATACCCTCCTTTGTGATCGTTGTAAATACCAACTCACCCTGCTCTCCATATGGAAGTGGCTCTAATGTCTTAGGGTCGATAATCTCAGGGTAGATATGATCCTCCACAATGTGAGAGCCATTTTTACACTCGCACTCATACGACACACCCGGTCCCATAATCTCACTCAATCCATAGATGTTGTAGCCATCAATACCCAACCTCTCTTCGATCTCCTTACGCATACTCTCGGTCCAAGGCTCAGCTCCAAACACTCCAATTTTGAGCTTCATATCCTCTCTTTTGTACCCTTCAGCCTCGATAGAGTCGGCTATATAGAGTGCATACGATGGAGTCATCGTGATAACTGTTGCCCCGAAATCACGTATTAGTTGAATCTGTTTCTTTGTGTTACCCGTACTCATAGGGATAACCGTCGCTCCGAGGTTCTCCGCACCATAGTGAGCGCCCAAGCCTCCCGTAAAGAGCCCATAACCATAACCCACCGAGACAATATCTTCGTGTGTCACTCCAAAGGCTGTCAACGAACGGGTCATCATCTCCGACCATATTGAGATATCTTTACGCGTATACCCCACAACAGTTGGAAGACCCGTCGTTCCCGACGATGCGTGGATACGCACGATCTCCGACATAGGCACAGCAAACAACCCATATGGGTAGTTGTCGCGAAGATCTTGCTTTGTGGTGAATGGTAGCTTTACGATATCATCTATTGTGCGAATATCGTCGGGTGTAATACCCATCTGCTGCATCTTCTCACGATAGAATGGTGTATTATGGTAGACTCGATGTACGGTTTTGCGAAGTCTCTCGCCTTGGAGTTCACGCATCTGCTCGCGCGACATACACTCCTTAGTTTTGTTCCAAATCATTTTATAGGTTAGTTTTTAGAGGGGAGAGTGCTGTTAAAAATATGGCAATAATAATTGTTTTACAATACTACAATCTCCCCTTAGGTTATTTTTTCAACTGATCGGCAACAGATTCAACTCCAATATTGAATGCCGTAATATTAGCCTCAACGACCTTCTCGCCCTTACGAGCAAAAATACGCTTTATTCCCTCCTCTAGATCCTCGCTCTTAATACCAAGAATCGGAGAGGCTGCACCCAACAGAACAATATTCGTAGAGCGCGCAACCCCTGCATCCTTAGCAATCTGCTCCACATCTGCCATCAACAAATTAGGCAACTTTTTGAGCTCCGCCATAATAGCATCGACATCGGGATAATTAGGAATATTTATAAATGGCTGCGACGACGTAACAACCCAACCACCCTCTTTGAGGTATGGCAGATATCGCAGAGCCTCCATTGGTTCGAGCGAGATGATCGCATCCGCGCCACCTATCGGGATTAGATCCGACGCAATAGGATCTGAACTAATACGAAGGTTGGTCTGTACATCACCACCTCGCTGACTCATTCCGTGAACCTCCGCTTGTTTGATGTTGAGGCCCTCGGTGCGGATTGCCTCACCGATCACAGCTGCTATGGAGAGGATTCCTTGACCTCCTACTCCCGAAAGAATTATATCACACTTCATCTTAGAATCTATTTTTTTGTATGTCTCTTCAATGTCTGTATACACTCCCTGCGTGGGATAATAACCGACAATCCATCATATTCAATCTCCTCGCGGAGCACTCTCTCGATCTCCTCCATATTCTTTGGAAGAGGCACTACAACCTTCAAGTGGTCGGGATCGACCCCCAACCCTAAACAGATCGCCTCAAACTTATTTGTACCCGCAGAGTCCTGCCCTCCAGTCATTCCTGTCGTTAGGTTATCGGATATAATGAGTGTCATCTTGCTGTTTGAGTTGACGGCATCCAAGAGTCCCGTCATCCCTGAGTGGGTAAATGTTGAGTCTCCAATAACGGCGAGCGAGGGGTGTTGTCCTCCATCTGCCGCACCTTTAGCCATCGTCACAGATGCTCCCATATCAATTGTCGAGTCGATAGCTGTAAATGGTGGCAGCGCACCAAGTGTATAACACCCAATATCACTAAACACCTTTGCATTATCATACTCTGCGACAATTTTGTTGAGTGCAGCATATACATCACGGTGACCACATCCAGCACACATTGCTGGTGGACGCCCCACAACCAACTCGCAAGAGTCGAACACCTGCTGAGACTCTAACCCCAGTGCAGGTTTGATATTGTCTGGCGTAAGCTCTCCGACACGTGGCACTACCCCATCCAATCGACCCAACACACTCCCCATATCCAAGAGCCCTCGCAACTGCTCCTCGATGAATGGCTGCCCATCCTCAAGAACCAACACCTCGTCACACTCCTTAACCATCTTGGCAATCATCCCCTTTGCCAAAGGATACTGCGACACCTTGATAGCAGGGAATGGCAATCCAGCAGGGAAATTCTCGTTGAGGTAGTTCCAAGCAATACCCGACGCTATAACACCGAGGCTCTTATCCTCGCCATCTTGATATAGGTTATATTTCGACTCCTCGGAGCGTTTCAACAGCTCCTCCTGCTGCGCCACCACCTCATTGTAACGACGACGTGCCGTCACAGGTAGCAAGATCCAACGACGTGGATCTACCGGATAGTGAATCTCGTTTTGAGCACGCTTCTCCCCTACCCGAACAACTGCACGACTATGAGCCATACGCGTAGTGATTCGCAGCAACACTGGCGCCATCAACTCCTCCGACATATCGAATGCATAGTTCATCATATCGTATGCCTCCTGCTGCGACGATGGTTCAAGCATAGGAATCAAAGCAAATTTACCATAGAAACGAGAATCTTGCTCATTCTGCGACGAGTGCATAGATGGATCATCCGCTGCCAAAACAACCAACCCACCATTGATTCCCGAAACACCAGCATTTACAAATGCATCTGCCGCCACATTCATACCGACGTGCTTCATACAGACTAGTGACCTTTTTCCAACATACGACATACCGAGAGCGCACTCCATAGCGGTCTTTTCGTTGACACACCACTTACTAAACACCTCTGTAGCCTCCTTTGAATTTTGGATATACTCCGTAATCTCTGTCGAGGGTGTACCGGGATAGGCGTAAACCCCCGATATTCCTGCGTGGATAGCACCCAACGCTATCGCCTCATCGCCCAAAAGCAGGGCTCTATTATCTAAACTCATATCTAATATATTAAATAAATCTTATAATCTAAATTTATCCGCATCATTTAAGACGGGGAATCTTTCACGGAACGCCTCCAAAGCCTCCATATCGAGGTCGAAAGTTGCAATACCCTCCTTCTCATCCTCGACCATAACAATTGTATCACCCTTATAGTTTATTGCCGCCGTACCACCGGTGTAGTAAGATGTTGGATCATCCCCCACGATATTCACACCACAGACGTACGATAGATTCTCAATTGCGCGAGCTCTAAGCAGAGTGTCCCACGGCATACGTCGCGGCTTTGCCCAGTTCGCTACACACAATATCATATCATAGTCGCCCCGATTTCTGCACCAAACCGGAAAACGAATATCATAACATATAAGCAGAAGAATCCTCACCCCCTTCAACTCAACAATAACCCTCTCTTGACCTGCCCTATAGTGGTTATGTTCTCCAGCGAATGAGAATAGATGGTGTTTATCATACTTTTCGTACGAGCCATCGGGACGCACAAAGTACATTCGATTGTAGTACAACCCCACAATCTCAACCGCTACACTACCTGCCAACGTGACATTATAGCGCTCTGCCATCTGTTGCATCCACTTTAATGTAGGCTCACCGCTCTCAGCACCACACAGCGGCACTGTACAAAACCCCGTAGTGAACATCTCAGGCAGAACAACCAGATCCGACCCCTCGCACTGAGCAATAAACTTCTCAGCTGACTGACGATTACGATCCGCAGCTAACCACTCTATCGAGCACTGTATTAACGACACCTTCATTACCCTTATCTATTTGTTGAGTACCAAAGATAAAGTTTTTTTTCTACAATTCAAAGAAATTTATCTACTTCCTCGCCTCTTTGACTTAGATTTGGGCTTTGACCCTTGCGATAGGGCTGAGGTGATGGCGGGGGTCATATATGGATGAGCATAGTTGACAGCGATATGTTGGCGCATTGTAGAGCAGGTAGCATCGAGTAACTTTCGCTCATCGGCGCATAGCATCGTGATAGCCTCACCCGACGCACCGGCACGACCCGTTCGACCTATTCGGTGAATATATTGGTCGGGCGATTGCGGCAACCCAAAGTTAAAAACGTGGCTTACACCATCGACATCTATCCCTCGCGCCATCAAATCTGTAGCTACGAGAAGCGTAGTCTCCGCATCGTGAAATCGCTGCAAAATATATTCACGTGCAGCCTGCGACCTCTCGCTATGGATCGCCTCCGCCGAAAATGAGTTTGCACGAAGGAGTTCCGACAACCTATCTGCCATCTTTCGCGAACGACAAAACAGAATTGCTCGCGTAGGTTGCTTCGTTCGTAGAAGGTGCAACAGCAGATGATCCATCATCGACTGCTCAACGTAATATACGCTCTGCACAATCTGCTGTGCCGCCAATGGAGCTGCACGATCTTCGACCAACTCCACTTGCCCAACAACAGACTCTACAACCTCCTTTACGCTCTGCGAAAGCGTAGCACTGAAACAGAGTGTCTGCGCCGTAGCTGCTCTCAGAGCCGACAATCTCTCGATCACCTCACGAAATCCCAAATCGACCATTTGATCCACCTCGTCAAGTACAAAAGAGTCGAAACCCGACAATCCCTCAACCCCCTGCGAGATAAAATCCTCCAATCGCCCCGGAGTTGCTATAACCAATCGTGGAGCAGCCGCCAACGTCTCTCGCTGCAACGCATACTCCACCCCACCATAGATTGTCGCAATCGGGAGAGTCGTAATTATCGACGTTACAACCCGCGTCACTTGCAGCACCAATTCACGCGTGGGGAGAAGAATCAACGCCCTACGCGACCCATCGTCAACTAGACATTGAAGCAAAGGTAGCAGGTACGCCAAACTCTTACCGCTTCCGGTCTGTGACTTTACGACAAGCGTCTCGCCACCCAATATTCGAGGGATGGCGAGACGTTGTATTGCTGTTGGGGCGACGATCGTTTGAGATAGAAGCATCTCTACAAATTGAGGAGCTACCCCTAACTCCTCAAATGTTGTATCACTACTTTTGTTCACCTAACGTATAAATTACAGGTTGAATTGATCCATCTTCGTTGAAATACATCTTGTCGAAACAAGCCGATCGACGATGAAACGTTCCACTATTTACATCTGCTCGCTGATAGAATAGATACCACTGATTATTGAACTCAATTACAGAGTTGTGGGCAGGTGCCTCCTTCTGCGTCGGGGTTATATAACCCATAAACTTAGCATACTCTTTCGTTGGCATCGGAGTGTCTGACATAAAATAACCCGTACGCTGACCCATACGTGCCGTAAAGTAATATTTTCCATTACGTTTGAAGATGTGAACAGCCTCATTCACCTGCTCCTCGCTCAAGCGCTGCCAGTCACCATCCAACTCAATCATATTATCTTTGAGCTTAGCGCCCATAATATGTCTACCGGGATCGCCATAATCGATCTTATGGTCATTTCCGTAGATGTATGCCTGCCCGTCATCATCAACAAATACCGTTGGGTCGAAGATCGAACCAATCTTATCTGTCACAGCCTCCTCCCAAGGACCCTCTGGATTACGGCTCTTTGCCACTCCGATATGTGTTTTGTCGAATGGGAAGTATAGGTAGTACCAACCATTTTTGTATGCTGCGTCTGGGGCATTCATCTGTCCGTGCGCCCAACTATACTCGCGAGGTTTGATAACGACACCGTGATTTATCCACGTCTTCAAATCAGAGGACTCCAACACCACATAATCCTGCATCGAGCTATACCCCACAGCGTCGGGCTGATCGTGCGAGCAATATACATAAACCTTTCCGTTATATACCTCAGCGGCTGGATCTGCAAGATATAAAAAGTTTGGGTCACCCTCCTTCAGTATTGGGTTGTTCTGCGCAAATAGCGTCGTTGCCATAAATAACTGCAACAATAAGGTTGTTCTTAGTTTCATAAATTTCTGTTTAGTTCTTATTTCATTGTGGTTTGTTAAATATATCTTCTACTACTGTCTAAACTCTGCGATTTTGCTATCTTTATATCCCGCACGCGAAGCAATAGCTGTTATTGAATCTCCACTCTCTACACCCTCAATAGGAGCTGTGTACAAAAACCAACTACGATCATTACAACCCTTTCCGTTTATTCTATAAACAATTGATGCCCCTGCATTATCAGAACTAATTGTTATCTTTCCCCTCTTTGAGGTAATTGTTGGCTTTGAGAGGGTTGGCTGAGGGGCATTGTTCGGAAGCATCATATCTCGACTCTGCTGCTCAGTAAGCAACCACCGACCATTGTACTTGGCAACCCATCGATCATACTCTTTGCGCAGACGTTTTATATCCTCCGCATAAGCAGGATCGTCAATTAGATTGCTAACACTGTGAGGGTCAGCTACATCATCGTAAAACTCCTCCGCAGGACGTGGTATATCAAACCACAAAGATTGTATCTCGTTAAGCTCTCCCTTTTGCCATTTATCCCACATATTACACATTAGAGGCATATTAAAACGGTATTGAACACCCATATAGTTAGGCTGCGATGGATCATAGTTACGGACATATCTGTATTTATGATCCCTAACGGCACCTTGCTTATCATACTTTTCATCCATACGATCACGTGCAGCATATACATATTTACGTTCCTTCGAAGATGCATACTTTCCAAGCAGTGGCTCGCCGTGCATATATTTCGGAGGATCTATCCCTGCTAACGAAAGAATTGTCGCTGGAAAATCTACAAACATTGCCAAACGGTCATCTACAGTCCCTGCCCCCACACCATCTGGCAACCGAACCAAAAATGGCACGTGTGTTCCACTCTCGTAAACTGCTCTTTTTTGGCGCGGAAGAGGTCCTCCATTATCTGAGAGAAGTATCAAAATTGTATTATCATAGACCTCCTCACGTTTAAGATCATCTATTATCTCTTGAAACTGAGAATCCATACGTGCAATATTACTATACATCACCGCAATGTCGTGACGAGTAACGTCATCATCAGGATAGTAAGGTGGTACCTCCACATCTTTAGGATCAACAATTAGAGGTTTTTTATTCTGATTCCAAATATTACTCTCGTGCGTAATCATCAAGTTCACCATAGCGTAAAACGGTCTATCCTTTGGCGCTTTTTTCCAATCTGCATTACCAGTATTTTCATCCCATAGCGAAATAGGCACATTGAATTGATAATCAGTTTTACCCCTATTAACACAATAATACCCCGCTTCCCGCATATACTCCGTAAAACCCTTAACCTCATCGGGAAGTATTACATAATAAGGGGTTATATCGGCTGGATATTGCTCTTTTTTATTGGTATATGTTCGCATATAGTTCGCACCCATTGCCGATGGATACATTCCCGTGATTAAAGCAAACCTACTCGGCGCACTTACTCCTACAGTTGTATGCATCTGCGTAAAAAGAATCGACTCCTCTGCAAACTTATCAATGTTTGGCGAAACAGAGACCGTATCCCCATAACAACCCAGAAAAAGACTAATGTCTTCACAAGTAACAAACATAATATTGGGACGTGTGTCTACATCCTTTGCAAAGCTATTCGAGGAGACTGCGAGGAGCGAAAGAGTTGTTAATGGCAACAGGGTCTTCATTAAATTTGTGTTTTTTGTCTACATTGGGGTCATCTGTCGATGCAAAGTTAAAAAAAACATTAACCCCCACAAATAATTTTGCATTATTTACACTATGACATTCTCACAAAAAAGAGCTACCTTTGCAGCTTGAATTAAAACACGAATGATTATGGCAGCCAAATATGATGAGTACAAGGGTCGCAACCAAGAGTTTATCGAAGAGTATCGCACACGAGCCGGCGTAAAAGAGCTCTTCAACGGCGTCCTATATCGCGAAATCACAAAGGGAAAAGGCGCAAAACCTACTCCCAAAGGTTACGTCACTGCAAAGTACAAAGGTAGCCTAATCAACGGCAAGGTATTCGACGCATCACAACGCCCCACGCAATTTCGTCTCAACGAGTTGATTTTGGGTTGGCGAACTGCCCTCACACAGATGTCGGTGGGATCTCGATGGGAGGTTGTAATACCCTTCAACCTTGGTTATGGGTCGCGCTCAACAGGGGCTATAAAACCCTACTCGACACTTATCTTTGACATCCAACTACTCGGCGTAGAGTAATCTACTCCTTGATCCACGTTGCGAAACTCGCTTGATATGTTCTACCGATAGGTATCATATCGTCGACACGTTTCAACTCTATCTGACTCTTGCTATATGAGGAGATGGAGTGACGTGGCACGATATAAGATTTGTGAACCCTCATAAACTGAGATTCAGGCAACATCTCCTCTATGGACTTCATACTCATCTGCGTCATTACCGGGCGACTCGACGTAAGATGTATGCGCACGTAGTTATCCATAGCCTCGATATATACTATTTCACTCCTCGATATTCGCACACTCTGATACTCTACCCGAAGCGTAATCTCGTCATCTTTCGCGAGGTTCTGCGTCATCTGAATACGCTGCTCCACACGCTCCACAGCCCTCTCGAATCGCGCGAACGAAAAGGGTTTATGGAGATAATCCACAGCATTGAGTTCAAAGCCATCTATTGCAAACTGAGCATATGCCGTCGTGAACACTAAATTCACCCCATTGGGTATGTTATGCGCCAACTCAACACCATTCACACCCCCCATCTCAATGTCGAGAAACAACAGGTCCGGCATCGTTTGGCGTACCTGTTCAATCCCTGCCATTGGATTTGTGAATGTCGAGAGCTCTATTCCTCCGCGACGATTGCAATATTGCGTTATAATACTTAGCGCAATTGGCTCATCGTCGATCGCTATACATCGTATCATAGTTACTGTAATTTTATCGTTAATATCACCTCGTACCGGTCGTCGCTCTCCACAATATGGAGCGAGTATCGCCCCGGATAGAGCAGTTCGAGTCGCTTGCGACAATTAGCTATTCCGATACCCGACCCCTGCTCTTTATTGCTATATTGAGAGAATACCGGATTATCTGTTATAAGTGAGATAACACCCTCCTCAACAATCACCGAGATATCTATCGAGCTAGCAAATTGTGACGACGCCCCATACTTGAGTGCATTCTCAACAAAGGTAATAAGCAACATCGGAGCTATCTGACAACCCTCGCTACCCTTATCTATCGAAGATGTTAAATTCACCGCCGTGTGGTCGCTCAGTCGATAACGCTGGAGTGCGATATACTCCTCGATATACTCTATTTCGGTGTGGAGAGCCACCTGATTCTGGGTACTATTATTACACATATATCGCATCAAGGATGTAAATTGGACAATTGCATCCTCAGCCTTATCCGATTTCGTCACAACAAGCCCCAACAGCGTATTCAGAGTGTTGAAGAGAAAGTGAGGATTGATCTGTGCCTTATACAGAGAGAGCTCCGCCCGCTTCTTCTCGAACTCTATATCTTGGCGAGCCATCATCTGACGATTGAGCTCCGAGAGTAGCGCCACAACAATACTAAACGTAGTAACTACGACATAGAGAAACCATACCGCTTGTTGTTGCATCAAGACATTAGCGGAGACCCTAGCAACAGCCACACCTATCGCGTTGGCAGATTTAGCAGCCCGTTCAGGATGAGATAAAAAATGTTGCGGAGGCGACAACTGGTAGCGCGTCAACAAGTAGGTCACAATAAGCGACCCAATGAGAAGCGTCAACGCCAACCCCAACCTATTACGCTCTCCAAAGAGAGCAGGAATACTCCAAACCCTATGTACAATATATATGGTATACAACCAAACCAACAGGAGCGACACAAAGATTGGATCACTCTCCAACCACCTGTCGAGTGGCAACAACATAATCATTGCAGGTAACAAAAGTAAACAAAATACAAGGTCAATGTATCGCGAAATATTACGTGTATCCATAAGCATAAGTATTAGAATCTATTAAAATTTCTCTCATCTATTTTGCTAAGGATCTGCCACTTCGCTTTTCTCTTTTTGCACTACGTTACATAGGCACCGCTATGCGCCTTATGCAAAGAGACAAAATCAAAGCAACATCTCTCTTAGCAATTATAGCGAGAAAAACTTAAACAGATTCTTAGTCTAGTTCTACCTCAGCAAAGGTATTGGCTTTTTGCGAGATAAAAAAATATCATACCACTCGTTCACCACTATATTTTTGTCGTTCGCCACTTCTCGCTATAGTAAATTTTCGAATCCTAAAGTTTTGACGTATGTTTGTATTGTGAAATTAAAATAAAACTCAAAATAACTATGACAAAGAGACGTACAATATTAATCGCAATTGCAGCGCTACTATCACCGCTCGCAATGCTATCTGCGCAGACATCGAGCAGCTCGACAGCGCAAGTCGACTCGACTCTCTACAACCCGGTCACCTACGACACCAAAATCAAGGGTGTCGACGTGAAATATCGTGAGACTCGCGCCGAACAGAAAGGTGACACATTGGTCTATAACGCAACAGCCTTCAAGGTTTTGGAGGGCAGCTCTGCGGAGGATCTACTCTCGAAGATGCCGGGAATCGTAGTCGAGGGTGGCGAGGTTCAGGCACAGGGCGAGAAGGTTGAGAAGGTATTGCTCGATGGAAAGGAGTTCTTCGAGGGTGATGTAAACCTTGCGATCAAGACTCTCCCCTCTGATATCATCGCCTCAATCGAGGTATTCGACAAGGCGAGTGAGCAGGCTGAATTTACGGGCTTCGACGACGGTGACGACGTAAAGACCATCAACATCGTAACCAAGGCGGATTTCAAGCAAGGACAGTTTGGTGAGGTCTATGCAGGAATTGGCGTCGACGTTGAGGGAGATGTTAAATATAAGGCTGGAGGTAGCTACAACACCTTCGGTAAGACTCAACGTATCTCGATCTTGGGTTTGAGCAACAACATCAACCAACAGAACTTCTCACAGGAGGATTTGGCAGGTGTTATGTCGTCGTCTAGCTCTGGTCGTCGCGGAGGTAACAGCGGCTCATCGGATAGCTTTATGTTGGGTTCGTCGGATGGAGTAACGAAGAGCAACGCCATTGGATTTAACTTCGTCGACGAGTGGAACGACAAGATAAAACTCACCTCAAGCTACTTCTTCAACCAGTCGAATAACATCAAAGATCAGTTCAAGGAGAGAACATACTACGATCCAACTATTCCAAACTACGATCAAGACACATATTCGGATATGAACAATATGAATCACCGATTCAATGCTCGTCTTGAGTACACCCTCAACTCTAACAACACATTCGTATTCACTCCACGTGTAAGTTTCCAAGACAATGACTCTAATAGCAGTAGCTATGGTTTGAACTACTACAAAGATGTTGCAGAGTCAGACAGCGAGAGCTCTGAGAGCGTCAGCAACTCCGACACGAAAGCCTACAACGCAAGTGCCGAGCTCGTGTGGCGTCACAAATTCAAGAAGACGGGACGTACAATTTCGTGGAGTATGAGTGGAACGCTCTCGAATCGCCTAGCAGACGCCTACACGAACTACACAAACACATCATACATATGGGATGATGAGGAACAAGCGTTTACAATCAACCCCGAGTATGAGTACCAGTACAAAGACACCGAACGCAAGAGCTACTCACTCCGCAGTAACATTATGTACACCGAGCAGCTATCACGCAGAATGCAGTTGTCGTTGAGCCATCGTTTATCGCTCTCGAACAACGACTCTATGCAGGAGGTTTACAATGTAGATTTGTCAGACCCCGACAACATTGATCTTGGACTCTACAACATCCTCGATCAAGAGTCATCGAACACCTACATCTCGGACTATACAACAAACTCTGCAAGCGTAGGACTTCGCTACAACAACGGAACATTGAATTTCTCGCTCTCGATGGATGCTCAGTATGCACTTTTGGATGGCAAGCAGACCTACCCTAACGAGGGCAACATCAAACACGACTATTGGTCATACCTTCCATCGGCATTTGGACGCTACTCGTTTGACCGCTACAACTCGTTGATGTTCCGCTACCGCAGCAACACATCAAACCCCTCGATCACAGATTTGCAGGAGGTTCTCAACGACTCGAATCAGCTCTACTGGTCAACCGGTAACGAGAACCTCGACCAGCAGACCAACCACTCTGTGTCGTTACGATATTTGAGAACAACGACCGCAGGTACAACATTCATTGTTATGTTGAGTGGATCTGTTGTCCAGAACTTTGTTGCCGACGAGACGTTCTACAACAACACTGGTGATGTAGTTGATTATTATGGAATTTCGGTCGACAATGGCGTTCAGATCACGAGACCGACGAACCTCGATGGTCGCTACACGACACAGGCAATGTTGACTTATGGATTCCCATTCGATCCTTTGCGTAGTAACATCAACGTAAGTCTCACCACGAGCTACTCGAACACCCCAACACTCTTCAACAACGTGTTGAGTGACACAAAGGATTTGACCCTTGCACCAAAGGTTGTTATAGGAAGTAACATCAGCGAGAAGTGTGACTTCACCGTTACATACTCAACAGCGTGGAACCAAGCCCTCAACGATGCTGAGAACACCGTTAGCAACGACTATATGACACACTCAGCGACAGCTAAGTTCGGTCTAGAGTTCTGGAAGGGAATCGTATTCAACAGCTACTTGAGCTACGTCGGCTACACGGGCATTGATATGGATGACCCCAACTACTATATGTTGAGTGCGTCGTTAGGAAAGAAGATCCTCAACCGCAAGGCTGAGATTAAGCTTGAGGCGAGCGACATCCTACAGGAGAATCGCGCATTCCGCCGAACAGTAGCTAGCAACTACATCCAAGATCAGACAAGTAACGTACTACAGCCATACTATATGTTGACCTTCAAGTACACATTCAGATAGGCAAACTAAAAAAAACGAACGACAACGAGAGAACCCCTAAGCAAAAGGGTTCTCTCGTTGTCGTTTTTATATACACTTTTAACATATACAAAAACTAGACCAAACACATCAATTTAATATTTTTTTAATAATTTTAACCCTGTTTGCTTGAATAAGAAAAATAAAAAATATATCTTTGAGGCTGGAATTTATAGCGAAAAAGTTTAATGCACACCAAATTATTTTCTTACTCCTGTTTTGCGTTTTTAACTTTTTATAATAAAAGCAATAGATAGTGATCTCTCTAAAAAACGAAATTATAAAAACAACTAAAATCTATTAAGTAATCAACAAAAATTAATGCGATATTTTAACCCTACGCACTCCAGCACCTCGGCGACTCGTGCTTTTAGTCTCATAAAGTTCAGATAAGCA
>JBCQTT010000045.1:0-4816 GCA_047174765.1 Rikenellaceae bacterium
TCGCCCTCGTAAAAGGCTCGGCTACCTCACACCAAATGAAAAATTTAAACAAATATTAACTATGAATTCAGTTGCATTTGCAGGTTGAATGCAGCATTAATAACTTCTTCATTTTATTTATTTTAATTAATAATATGTAAAACAACTCAATTCGAATCAACAGGGTTTATATAAAAACAACTGCAAGTTTTAGCTCTTTTTAGCGTAAAACTTGCAGTTGTCGTATGTTATCTCAGCGGTTTGTAATCTGCGCTGCGTAGATCCTTAACCCTTAGCTGTGTCGTTACCTTGCCGCGATAGTGGTTCTCTACCACCGTGTAACAGACATCTATCGGATGACCCGAACGAACCAGTGTAAATAGCCTTGGTTGTCCAAAGGCGATGGCTGGGATTCTTGTGTTGGGTTTCTGTCTTTGGATCAGATCCATCCTCAGATGTTCGCCATCTTGTCCGACCAACTTTGCGTTGCCATTGTTACTCGCGCTGTATGTCACAAATACAGGCGCTGTATTACCCGGTCCAAAGGGTTGGAATCGGTTCAGATCCTCCCTAAATTGGGGCGTTACGTCGGAGAATAGAATCTCCATATCAATATCAACCTGTGGAACTAATATCTGAGGATCTATGTTCTCCTCTACATATTCGTTGAATCGGCGCGTAAACTCCTCCACCATCTCGGGTCGCATCGTGAGTCCCGCAGCGTAGAGGTGTCCACCGAAGTTTTCGAGTATGTCGGAGCACGACTCCACAGCTTGGTAGAGGTCGAACCCCGGAATAGAGCGTGCCGACCCCGTAACCAACCCATTACTCATTGTCAACACCACCGTGGGACGATAGTAGCTCTCGATGAGTCGCGACGCAACAATTCCGACGATACCTTTCATCCACCTTGGGTTGTAGACCACCGTACATTTACGACTCTTCAGCTCCGCGTTAGACTCCACATAGTCGAATGCCTCCTGTGTAACAGATCGATCAATCGACTTACGGTCGTAGTTGAACGCCTCGATTTGGTCACCCGACTCCTTTGCCGCCTGCTCGTCACCCTCGACGAGTAGATGCACAACAGCGTAACCACCCGATGGCGCAGCATTCTCGTCGAATGGATCCATCCTCATTCGCCCTCCAGCATTTATGCGAGGTCCGATCTTAAATACTATGTCGTCGATCGTGATCTTCTCGTGCGAGAGTTTGCAGATCTTGATGATCGAGTGTAGTCCTTTGCTCGGATTCTCATTGAGACGCTGTAGACCGTAGTGTGCAAGAGTTCGATTCTCACCGACGAGCGGCACGATGTCCGACGCGATGCTCACAACCAACAGATCCAACAGATGCTCAATCTCGGAGAATGGCATTCCGTGCTTCTGCGAATAGGCTTGCACCAACTTAAATCCCACGCCACACCCCGACAACTCATCAAATGGGTAGTCGCAGTCGACGCGTTTTGGATCGAGTACCGCAACCGCTGCTGGTATCTCATCAGCTGGCAAGTGGTGGTCGCAGATGATGAAGTCGATCCCTTTACTCTTTGCATAGAGCACCTTCTCCATAGCCTTGATTCCGCAATCAAGAGCTATGATTAGGCTCTGACCCTTCGCCGCAGCGTGGTCGATGCTGCGGATCGAGATTCCATATCCGTCGGAGTATCTGTCGGGGATATAGAACGTTAGGTTTCTGTGACCTATCTGGCGGAGGAACTTATAGACAAGAGCTACGGCAGTCGTTCCGTCGACGTCGTAATCTCCATATACCATAATGTTCTCCTGTTTCGCAATAGCTTTTTCGATTCTCTCCACCGCACGATCCATATCCTTCATCAAGAATGGATCGTGGAGCGATGATAGTTGAGGGTCGAAAAAGTTGCGAGCCTTCTCGGGTGTCTCTATGCCTCTCTGTATGAGTAGTTTAGCCAATGCGGGAGCGATGCCCAAAGCACGGGATAAATCCATAGCTTTTGACTCCTCCACCCCCGGGCGGACTACCCATCGTTTTTCTATGGGCATAATTTTTTACTTTTATATTTTTTAACATTTTTTGCTTTTTTTTATGGTGCACGGGTATCTCTTGTGAAGCTACCGACGCAAACACTCCGCAGAGTTATAAACGTAACTCGCAGATGAATAATATAACGTGAGTTCCACAAATAATAAAACCCTACGCTAAAATAGCTAGAGGAGAAAATAGCCCCCCCCCTCTCTATATGGAAAAATAAGCTAAATCCCACGAGGAATCTCGTGGGTGACGGATACAGATATGCCGATACAATACGATGCTTCACATCGCTCGCTACCAAACATCGCACATAGTTACTCACTATGCGCCCTGTCAACAGCTACACCCCCACTTTTTCACTATGTTTAGTGTTGTGTTTGGGTCAAAACATTGTAGCTGATTATGTATACTTTTCCAATTAGTGCAAATATATAAAAAAAATGTAATAAAATCCCCTTATGCTTAACTTTTTTCAACTTTTTTTCTTGTTGAGATGGGGTGTGTAGTTTGTTGTGGATCTCTTTTGTGATATTAGGTATTTTTAGTATCTTTACGGCAATACAACCAACAACCAAATAATAATTGAAATAAAAACTTTACAAACGACCTCTCTGTTTGGGGTGTGCGTTTTGGTCTCTGCGCCCCATCAGGGTGTTGCCGCAGAGGTGGAGCGTAGTGATCGCCCGAATTTTATTATAATCTTGACCGACGATCAAGGTTATAACGATCTAGGATGCTTCGGCTCTCCCAACATTAAAACCCCCAATGTCGACAGAATGGCGAGCGAGGGTATGCGTCTTACCGATTTTTATGCGCAGCCGGTATCGGGTCCTTCGCGTCAGTCGCTCGCTACGGGGTGTTATCCGATTCGTTGTGCGCGCAAGGATAATGATTTCTCGGCACGTGCCCCAACGATGTCGAGTAGTGAGGTTACCATCGCAGAGATGCTCAAAGATGTGGGCTACTCAACCCATATGATCGGAAAGTGGGATCTTGCGGGGCACAACCCAAAGACGTTCGATCGAGAGTTGACTCCGATGGATCAGGGTTTCGATGGGATGTTTTGGACTCCCTCGTCGAATGATAAGTATGTCGATCTGTATCGAGATAGAGAACTTATCGAACCAGATACGGATATGTCGCAGTTGACGAGACGATACACAGATGAGGCGTTGCGATTTATCGAGGAGAGTCAAGATGAGCCGTTCTTCCTCTATCTAGCACATACGATGCCCCACGTTAAGTTGGCTGTGTCGGATGAGTTTAGGGGCAAATCGGATGGTGGTTTGTTTGGCGACGTAGTAGAGGAGATCGACTATAATGTGGGTCGAATCCTAGATCTAGTGACGGAGTTGGGGCTCGACGAAAACACCTATATAATCTACACGAGTGATAATGGACCTTGGTGGATCAAGAAGGAGAATGCTGGTCACGCCGATCCGTTGCGTGGTGCAAAGACCTCGACTTGGGATGGAGGAATGCGAGTTCCTTGTATTGTGAGGGCTGTGGGTAGAGTTCCTGCGGGTGCGACTTGTGACTTGGTAACCTCTACGATTGATATCTTACCAACCTTTGCAGCTCTCGCCGGGGGTGAAGTGCCTCAAGATCGTGTGATTGATGGATTGGATCTCTCGAAGGTTCTTGCTGGTAAGCAGCGAAAGTTGGATAGGGCGTTCTTCTTCTATCAGCATACAGATTTAAGGGCTGTGAGGTATGGTAAGTGGAAGTTGCACCTGCCACACGATGATTATCACACTCAGAAAAAGGGTCTCTACGCTTCGTTGATAAATCACATAGCACCTGCGGACCGTCCATTTTTCACGGAGCTCACGCTCTATGATTTGGATAGCGACATTGGTGAGACAACAAATGTGGCGGCAGAGAATCCTAAGGTAGTGAAGAAGTTGATGAAGATGTTAGATTGGGCGAGCCAAGATAGCCCAAGCGCAAAATCTGTGTGCGAGCCGTAGGCGAGTCTACAGATTTTGCGCTATCTTTGCCGTGAAAACTGCCAATACTATGGATGTAAAAGATACCTTACTGCGAATGATGTTTCCAATAGGGATGTTGGATTACTTTGAGATTGTACGCGTGACACAGCTCCACAAGGATGGAGGTGTAGAGATCGAGTTGGAGAAGTACGCTAGTGTACCTGCGGAGTTCGAAGATAAAGACAACTATATCTGTCACGGATTTCACGACTGGCAACTCATTCACGACCACCCACTGCGAGGCGATATTTTCAACCTCAAGGTTCACCGTCGCAGGTGGCTTCACAAAGAGAGCAAACAGGTGCGATCACGAGACTGGAAACTTGTCGCTAAGGGGACATCCTTTAGTCAAGAGTTTGCAGATTTTTTAAAAGAATTACATCGACACTAATCCTGTTAGTATCTCTCGTTTGGCGAGTGACTACTCTCTAAATGGTAAAAATTTAGAGAAACAATATAAACACCACCTCTCCGATTTCGATGAGTGGGAGCAGCGCGAGCACGCCGATAAGTGGTTACTCTATCCCAACAACATCGGTAAGTATATGAGTATTGATGAGACTGCATTGTCGAATGGTGAGTTATATACAATCATAACAAACAAGTCTGCCAAAGGAGGAAAGGGCGCTATCTTCGCAATGATACGAGGCACGAAAGCGGATGATATAGTAAAGATAATCAACACCATACCTCGCCGAGTGCGCTATCAGTGTAAGGAGATAACTATGGATTTTGCAAACAATATGGCAGATATTGCACGGCGATGTTTTCCGTGGGCGAAGCGTGTACGAGATCGTTTTCATCTACATCAATTGGTCTCGGAGGCTATGCAG
>JBCQTT010000046.1:0-4323 GCA_047174765.1 Rikenellaceae bacterium
CAGCCTATAAAAAACCGAACATCATCGCTTGATGCTCCAAACAGCCTATCCAATCATTTATTTAACATCTACCCACAATGCCTCCAAACTCAAACAGATCGCACTAAAACACTATGCCACAACCCATTGACAAACAGCAACAGACGCACATCAAATAAACTAGACCTTAAAGGTATAAAAAACTACTATACAAACAAATTAAAACAGGATAAATGTAAATTATTTCTTCACCCAACTATTGTTTTTTCCATTAAATATCTATAGTTTTGTAGACACTAAAGCGAGTATTTTCTCGCCTTTAAAGTTAACCAAAACCAGAACTAGAACCTTTTTTATGAAGAACCTTTTCATCGCTGCAACGTCGATAGTGTCGATAGGTGTAGCCACAGCCAAGGAGCGACCTAACATATTGTTGATCTGTATTGACGATCTACGACAAGATGGTGATAACTTCGCCTCAGCTGAGGCAATCACACCCAACTTAGATCAATTCAGCAACGAGGGTAGAATGTTCACCCATCAATATGTGCAAGCCCCAACGAGTGGAGCATCGAGAGCGATGATGTTAACCGGCACAAATGCGAAGAGTAACAAAGATGTTAATAATTTCACATTCTCAAACTCATTGGTTGGGTCTGTGGAGGGTGAGAACCCCGAGACATTTATACATCACCTCCGTCGCAATGGTTACCACACGATTGGTATGGGAAAGGTGTCACACTCCGACAACGGTTTTCTCTACCCAACAGGTAGCGACAAAGTGCTGGAGTTGCCATACAGTTGGGACGAGTTTATAAACAACCCCAACTCACCGTGGGAGGATAGTTTCGACGCAATGTTACACGGTTACCCCAACGGACGAATACGCACAAATGAAGATAATGCAGCCTTCGAATTTCTCGATCTTCCAGATAGCTGTTATGCCGACTCTAAGCTAGCCGACCTAGCTGTTGCGAGGCTAAAGGAGTTGAGCAAAGAGCAGAAAGAGGGACAGAGCGAACCGGTCTTTATGGCTGTAGGGTTCTACAAACCTCACCTTCCGTTTGTTGCCCCAAAACGATATTGGGATCTCTACGAGGATGTAGAGATATCACTATCCCCCAACCCCGAATCTCCCGAGGGGGTAGAGTCGCCACTTCTACACAACAGTAACGAATGTTTCAACCAATACACTCACCCCGAACGAGGAGGTGCTGGGGTTCGACTTTCGGATGACTATGCTCGCGATATGCGCAGAGCCTACTTCTCGGCTCTCTCATTTACAGATGCACAAGTTGGACGCGTATTAGAGACACTTCGCCAAACGGGGCTCGACAAAAACACAATCGTTATTATATGGGGTGACCACGGCTGGCACCTAGGTGACCAAACTATTTGGGGCAAACATAGCGGGTTCGAAAAAGCTCTCAACAGTGTACTTATGGTTAAAAGCCCAACGATGCGTCGTCGCGGAGAGAGTTCCGACACCCTAATTGCGACGATAGATCTCTACCCCACCATTTGTGAATATGCAGGTGTCACACCACCCTCAACAATTGACGGATTTAGCTTCGTGGACCACATCGAGAAAGGTCGTTCGAAGAGTAGTCGAGAGTATGTGTTGAGTTACTGGAACAACCTCTTGAGTCTACGCACCGATAGATATCGACTCGCCCTATTCAACAACGGCAAACGCGAAGCGATGATGTTATTCGACCACGACGAAGACCCAATAGAGAGTCGCAACATAGCGAACGACAATCCCGAAATTGTAGCTGAACTACTATCAACGATAGAGAAAATCAACAACGGATATCTTCCACTGAAAAAATAGTGACACGACACAATGTACTACCGAGTTGTTTTTTCTGTAAAAAACAACTCGGTAGTATAATTTTATAACCACAGCTAATTTCCTATTAATGCCTTATTAACTCGCTTTATATAACCATAGTGGCGCTGCACGAAGTTGCGCACCTGACTTAGGACGAGGTTGTTGGGGTCCGCCTCGCACGCCTTTTCCATCTCTTGGTTGAAACGGTTAAAATCGTTGTGGAGTCTACGTATAAGATTTTGATCTCGATATTCGGGATCGCAGTCATATGGGTATTGAATGAGCGCCATCAAGGTGTAGAGGAACTTTAGCTCCTCTGGTGCGATCTCAAATTTGGTTGTTGTGTTGAATTTTACTCTTCTCTCCATTGCCTTAGGTTTTTTTAAGATGGTTAAACTTCGTCGGGCAGAGAAATAAAAAAAAGGGTGATTTCGCCTGACCCGTTGTTCAACACCTGCAAGGCTTTGGGCACATTAATGCTCCATACGGGGGTGCGAAACCCCCATATATAGTGAGGCAAAGGCATAAAAATGCCCGCCTCATAGTTGGCAGGTTTCCCCACCTTGCAGTATGTTGAACATCACAAATATAAGAAAAAAATATGATTTTTATTGCATCACTGCACCATTTTTATGCGAAAAATGGTGCAGTGATAACAAAAATCTAATCGAGGTATACCTCCGACGGACATAAATTGCACCTTAAGCTAGCACCGAGAGATATGTAGCACTCAGTTTGATCTGCAAGATACGCCCGTCAAACTCCTCTTTAGGAATTATCGTTTTGTTCTTAACCTTGGTTTTGTAGGCATATATGGTATTTATCGAAAGGTCGAGAAATTTGGATATGCGCTCGTTGTCGGTAACTCCAAGACGCATTAATGCAAAGATTCGCACCTCCGCTGGAAGATCCGCAGACTCACTAATATTAATCTGATCTTCAACCAAAAAGAGGGAATTATACTCCTCTATAAAGTTTGGGAATAGCCGCAAAAACGCACCGTCAAAGTCGGAGAAAAAACTCTCTCGCTCCTGCTTGACATTGAAATCTTTGTATATATATCGCAGATCGTCATAGAGTCGATTTTTAACCTTAACGTCGATTTTCTTTAGAAGTGACTCCATCTGTTTTAGGTGTTCACTCTTCTTGTAGAGTGACTCCACAATATAGTGCTCCTTAATACTATTCGCCTCTACAAGTTGTCGATTAATGGTTGAAATCGATTGAAGCTGCTGTTGAATTATCAGTTTTGACTGTTGTATTTTATTGGCGTTGCGTCGGGCAATAACCCCAAACACTATTGCAACGATACTCAACAGAGTAACAACTACAAAAAATCCATATACAATATTACGTTGACGACTAATCGTAACTATTTTCTGACGATTGATTATCGGAAGGAGAGTGTTTATCTCAAGGTTGCGATGTCGCGCATTATAGAACTTTGCATCCTCGAATGCCACATTTATCAACTTCTCGGAGATCCTTACCTCGTCCCTCTCAAATAGATACTCGGCAATGGTCTTAATACTCCGGTTCTCGCGTGCTGCAGCTTTAACATCGTGTCTCACCGACTTTGTGAGATACTCCACACCCTGCGCCTCCTCTCCGACCTCTAGATATGCGAGCCCCAACAGAAACGTAATAATCGAGTCGTGGTGGTCACTACACTCAATCGAACCATAAAAATCCGTTAGATCAACTATCGCCTGACGTGGATTATTGTTGCTCAACTCCTTGTACGCCTTTGCATAGGCATAGTAGTAATCTTTGGTGGGTGACAGCATTATTATTGAGTCGGCATATGCTTGCAGATTGTCGGTATACAACCTCTTATACTCCGTCTGCGAGGCGTAATCTATTTGGTCGGAGTAGTATCTCACAATGTTGTAAAACAACTCTCGCTTAACATCACGACTAATGTGTGACGTGTCGACCCCACTCACTAGATCTGCCGCCTCGGTGAACAATCCCCCAGATGTAAATGTTGATATCTTGCTGGCAATGGCACGACCAATCAGATCGGGATCACCAATCTCCTCCGCTAGAATCAGAGCCTCGTTCGAATATTTATAGGCGATTTCATATTTATACGATCTGCTAAGGTTAAAAATATTGTAGCAGATCTCAAAACGTTCGCGCTTATCGTTCGTCGTCAGTAGGCGTTTCTCCTCCTGCTCTATACGCCCCTTTTGACGATCGAAGTAATATTCGCGCTGACTCAACAACGACTCCAACGTATCACGTGTCGCACGATACCCTCTCGCCTCACTCAGAATCGGCGACAGAAGCAGCAAAAAAAACAGTATGTATCCAAGTATTGTTTTCATAGTAAGCAAATATACAAAAATATATCTGTTCCGATGCACAAACACCAATTTTTCACCTTTTTTTGGCTCAAGCGACAAAGTCCGTGGATGCCCCCCTCACACAGCCGATTAACCTAAAATCTGTACACTACGATAAACTTTGCGCCCAAAGTATTATCTTTGCACTATGACAAAACCCAC
>JBCQTT010000007.1:0-93948 GCA_047174765.1 Rikenellaceae bacterium
TGGATTGAAAACAAGCTAAATAATCGCCCTCGTAAAAGGCTCGGCTACCTCACACCAAATGAAAAATTTAAACAAATATTAACTATGAATTCAGTTGCATTTGCAGGTTGAATGCAGCAACTTTGTTCCAGAGGTAATGCCAATGTATTGTGTGGTATTTAACTTTATCTATAAAAGCCTCTTGTGCAGTATATAAACCTATTCTTGACGATATTTTTTTCTTTAATATAATTTTTGCATGAATTGTTCGATACCCAAACATTACGCAATCTACATCACTTTCAGAAAATTCATTTACGACTCTCTCTAAAACAAAGTTGCTATTATAGCAGTCATCAGCATCTACAAATGTCAGTAATTCACCACTGCTAATATCAATTCCAATTTGTCTAGACACAGCCGGACCTCCGTTAGTCTCAGATTTATGTAATATAACACGATCATCTTCTCGTGCAATCTTTTCTACTACATCACAAGTCTTATCTTTAGACAAATCATCAATAACGATAACTTGAATATTTCTATATGTTTGGGATAGAATTGAGGTTAAACACCTCCCTATATAACTCTCAACATTATACGAGGGTATAACTATCGAAATTAAAAAATTTTTCATTGTTCTCTATCTTACAGTGATATCTTTATACTCTATTTTATTAGTGTACATCGCCTCATAGTAGTTCTCGTACTCACCAGAGGTGATGTTATCCATCCACTCTTGGTTGTCTAGGTACCAGGCTACGGTTTTCTCGATGCCCTCTTCGAATTGTAGGCTTGGCTCCCAGCCTAGTTCGGCTTTGAGTTTGTTGGAGTCGATGGCATATCTTAGGTCGTGACCTGCACGGTCTGTAACATAGGTGATTAGACCTAGGCTGTGACTTACGGGGTTGCCGAGTAATCTATCAACTGTTGCGATTATTACCTTGATTAGGTCGATGTTGCGCCATTCGTTGAAGCCTCCGATGTTGTAGGTGTCGCTGAGCTTGCCCTCGTGGAAAATCACATCGATTGCTCTTGCGTGGTCAACTACGTAAAGCCAATCACGCACGTTCTCGCCTGCTCCGTAGACTGGTAGTGGCTTACCGTGGCGGATGTTGTTGATAAAGAGTGGAATCAACTTCTCTGGGAATTGATAAGGACCATAGTTATTCGAGCAGTTTGTTACTACTGTTGGCATTCCGTATGTGTCGGCAAAGGCTCTTACAAAGTGGTCACTGGAAGCTTTGCTTGCTGAATACGGAGAGTGTGGATCGTAAGAAGTCTCTTCTGTAAAGAACGTTCCGTCGAACTCCAAAGTTCCGTAAACCTCATCGGTTGAGATGTGGTAGAAACGCTTGCCGTCATAGTCGCCATCCCATTGATTCTTTGCCGCCTGCAACAACGACAATGTGCCCATTACGTTTGTCTGCGCAAAGGTGAATGGGTCTTTGATTGAGCGGTCTACGTGACTCTCTGCTGCTAGGTGAATTACTCCATCTACGTTATACTGAGCAAATAGAGCCACCATTGCATCAAAGTCGCAGATATCTGCCTTTACGAAGGTGTAGTTTGGTTCGTTCTCAATGTCCTTGAGGTTCGCCATATTTCCAGCATAAGTTAGTTTGTCGACGTTAATAATATGATACTCAGGATATTTATTTACGAATAGGCGTACTACGTGGCTTCCGATGAAACCAGCACCGCCTGTGATGATTATATTTCTTTTCATATTATTTATAATTTATACTGTCATTTTTTGCGTCTCTATATACTCTTTGAGCTTTAACCTCTATTGTGTTAGATGCTCCTATAAGTGAGTATTCTGGAAAATCATACTTTTTATTCAAAATACTACCAGTTGATACTGTACAGTAATTGGGGGTTACAGTGTTTTTAAATACTGAACATTTACAGCCAAACCAATTATTGCTTCCGATATGAACCTCGCCATAGCCTTTAGAATACCCACCATCAAGATTTGTTAGTTTGTGGAAGTCTGTATCCATTACTAAACAATCCCATCCGAATAGCACATTATCACTAAAGACGACTTTATTATAACTAACTAATTTAAATGTTGTGGTTGCTCCAAATCGCTCTCCAAATACAACATTGCCATTTTTGCCTACTGAAATAGCGGAGTTTCCGCCGATACTACATTTACCTTTGAATGTTATTGTTCCGCCATGATTTTCAAAAGTGATACCTCCATTTGGATATATTGACACTTGGTGTTTTCCTAAACGAATCATACCAAACGAAACATACTGACTATCAACCAGTAACGCTCCACCAAATTTCACAAACTTAGGTTTATATAGTAATATAGGTAACTTTGCCGCTTGGTTTAAAGGAAGATAATGAAAGTTAAACCAGATAGTGTGAAACAATGATCGTAATATCCAAGTATGATCTTTCAACTTCTTTAGGCGACTCATGATTTTATTTTTTTAATTCGTTGATACACTTGTCGAGTGAGGTTGTCCAATATGGAATCTTGATACCGAAGGTCTCCTTGATCTTAGTCTTATCCAAGACTGAGTAGTGTGGACGAGTTACCTTTGCGGGGAACTCATCGCTGTGGATTGGTGAGATTTTACAGTTATTACCACTCTTTTCGGCGGTTGCTTGTGCAAAATCGAACCACGAACAGACTCCCTCGTTGCTGAAGTGGTAGGTACCGCTTTTTGAGAGTTGGTCGGTTGTGATTATCGTTCCGATTGTGTCCGCCAAATCTCCTGCGTGGGTCGGTGTGCCTACTTGGTCGAAGATTACGTTTAACTCGTCTCGCTCTGCTGTTAGGTGTTGCATTGTCTTTACGAAGTTACCGCCCCATTGAGAGTATAACCACGAAGTGCGAATGATGATATAGTTGCATCCGCTTTCGATTACTGACTTTTCACCTGCTAGTTTAGTTACTCCGTACACTCCGATTGGCTTTGTTGGCTGCTCCTCTGTGTAAGGTACGTGAGCAGAACCATCAAAAACGTAGTCGGTCGAGATGTGGATCAAAGTTGCGCCTACCGAAGCTGTTGCCTTTGCCAAGTAACCTGCTGCTGTATTATTCAAGAGGTTTGCAAACGCCTCGTCATCCTCCGCCTTGTCGACGTTGGTGTATGCTGCGCAGTTAACAATTACGTCGACTTTTTCTGATGTTACCATAGCTGAGATTGCATCGTAATCGGTGATGTCAAGCTCTGCGACATCGGTGAAGATGTATTTGTCAGTGCTACTTTTAGCAACTCGCTGCATCTCATTACCCAACTGACCATTTGCGCCAGTAACTAAAATAACTTTACTCATAATAATTGATGTCATAGCTAAATGGTGAATCGAAATCTTTCAATAGTGAGTTGAATTTATCTTTGTCAGAGAGGATTGCATCTACTTCTGAAATTCCCCAATCGATGCCCAAATCTGGATCGTTCCACATAATTGCACCCTCACTCTCTTTTGAGTAGAAGTTATCACACTTATATTGGAAGATCGCCTCCTCGCTTAAAACTACAAAGCCGTGCGCAAAGCCACGAGGGATAAATAGTTGGCGGTGGTTATCCTCTGAGAGTTCTACCGCTACATATTTACCATAAGTCGGTGAGCCTTTGCGAATGTCTACCGCAACATCAATCACTTTGCCTTTCGTTACACGAACCAATTTGCTCTGTGCGTAGAGTGCTTTTTGGAAGTGTAGACCTCTGAGAACACCGTATCTTGAGTAACTTTGGTTATCTTGGATGAAAGTTGTTTTGCAAACTTTCTCTTCAAACTCTCTTTGTGAGAATGACTCGTAGAAGTAGCCTCTATCATCGCCAAAAACTCTTGGTTCGATGATTACAACGCCCTCAAGTTCTGTCTTGATTGCCTCCATTATTTCGCAGCTTTTAGTTCGTCAATTACCTTCAAAAGGTATTGACCATATTGATTTTTGATCATAGGTTGAGCCAAAGCACGCATTTTCTCCTCTGAGATCCAACCGTTACGATATGCGATACCCTCTAAACAAGCGATTTTCAGACCTTGACGCTTTTCAATTACCTCTACGAAAGTCGATGCCTCGCTTAATGAATCGTGCGTACCTGTATCTAACCACGCAAAGCCACGTCCAAGTGTCTGCACCTTAAGCTCTCCATCATTTAAGAACTCTTGGTTGACCGTTGTGATTTCGAGTTCACCACGTAGTGATGGTTTGATCTTTTTTGCTACCTCTACAACCTTATTAGGATAAAAGTACAAACCTACAACTGCGTAGTTTGATTTGGGCTCATTGGGTTTCTCTTCGATTGAGAGGCAGTTGCCTGCCTTGTCGAACTCAGCAACACCGTAGCGCTCTGGATCAGCAACCCAGTAGCCAAAGACTGTTGCTTTGTTACCCTCCTCGGCAGCCTTAACAGACTCAGCGAGGGCCTTAGTGAAACCACTACCATAGAAAATGTTATCCCCCAAAACAAGGCACGCCGAGTCATCACCGATGAAATCCTCTCCAATGATAAAAGCCTGTGCGAGACCATCAGGCGATGGCTGCTCAGCATAGGTGAACTCAACACCATAATCTGACCCATCACCAAGTAGACGCTTAAAACCCGACAGATCTGTTGGTGTCGAAATAATCAAAATCTCACGAATGCCTGCCAACATCAAAACAGATATTGGATAGTAAACCATAGGCTTGTCATAAATCGGCAGCAACTGCTTGCTAACTCCCTTGGTAATAGGATACAAGCGAGTGCCCGATCCTCCTGCAAGTACAATTCCTTTCATTGTATTTTGTTTAAATTTAGTTTAAGATCTTAGCTAGCTACCTCCTTTAACGGAAATTGCGTCTTAACAAATTCCCCGTCAATAGTCTGGTGCATCTCACACTCCTGTATCATAAACGACTCTAGAGTGAGTGATTTCACAGCAACCACTGTTCCATAATAAAGTATCATTGTAAGGCACTTGTGGTCTACTCCTTTTACATTCTCAAAGAATAGTGGTATATCCTTGAAAACTCCATCTTTTGTGTAGATCTGAGTGAAATTGTCGTCCGATACATCATCGGTTGAGACTATCAATAAATCATCTAAATAGTTAGCCTCCAACAATCTGAAAAGCTCAACAATCTCACTCTCAATATAAACTCGATATTTCTTCTGTTTTCCATCAGACTCCTCTACTTTGACATAAGTAAGATATGGAAGATACTTTTTTATCCAGCGTATTTTTTCCAAATCCGCCTTGATATAAACCTCACCATATAGCGTAGAGACTAATTCACGAGACGTTTTTCCGCGTCGCACAACATCTTGATAATGCATCGGCACAATTGCCTCGATAGAGTTGTCGTCCAAGAACTTCTTGACCTGCACAGCCTTGTTTGGAGGAATACACATCACATAGTAATAGCTACCCTCAGCAGCTCGGTCATAAAAGCGGTATCCATCTTTGCCATTCTCTAAATAGATCTCCATAATTGCAACGTATAAAAATTACTTCAAAACCTCAATAAGCTCAGGATCAACAATTACAGTTACGCCAATAATATTTTCAATATCGACATATAACCGTCTGTTGCGCTTCCCTTTAATTGTGACATACCTGCCCTCTACGCCATCAAACAGACCTCCGTGAATCCGAATACGAGGAGAATCCTTAAAATCAATCTCATTAGGCAAGTAATAGAGTGTACTTTTATCGTTAATCGACGAAACTTGAATGAAGTTATTCATCTGCTCGGTGGGAACTATAACCTTTTTGTTTTCGTGATCCATAACGTAACGCAGATATGGGATCTCCTTTTTCGCCTCAAAAATCTCTTTTGGGGTACAATTAACAAAAATATAGTTATTTAAAGCTGGTGCAAGAATTTTAGTCTTGCGCCCATTACGTGTAGCTACCTTGTAAGCCATCGGCACAAAGGAGTCTACGTTAAAATCATTCAAATCAACCTGCGACTTCACCTCTTGACCATATGTAGCACGCATAGCAAACCATTGCTTAGGCTCTATCTTTGACATCTTCTGTCAGTCTATTTTTGTTGAATTGAACACAATTAGGGGACACCAGCAACCGTGTAATTTACTGGTTGTCAGTTATTTATGGTGGAGCGCCATTTGTTTTGTTACTAAACAAAATTAAAATCGATTTTTAAGCGATGTTAAAGCAGAGTAATATGCTGATTAATAATATATTCACTATTTAACCTATGCTCGTTTTGCCAAACAATAACAAGATTCACACATATATGTATTGCATAATCAAAATAAATACACTACCTTTACGCCATAAAGGAGTATTTTAACATCGCTTAAAAATCGATTTATTTTTTTCTTAAACAAATTGAACCTTTATCTTCATTCCAACCGTCTATATTGAATCCATTATTAGCCTATTTGCCTCATCAATTACGCTTGTATCCAATGATGCCAAATAGATCTGCGTGGTGGTCTCATTGTCGTGTCCCATTCCTTCAGATATTACCGAGATCGGAATATTTTTATGTTTGGCAGCTGATGCCCACGAGTGGCGTGCAACATACATCGTAAGAGTTGTTGGAAGCCCAACCATCGCTGCAATTTTACCAAGATGTCGATTTATTGTCGCTATTCCCTTGAGATACTGTTTACGATGACAAACATCTGGATTACTGATTATTGGCAATAGATACTCTGTGTTTTTATTCGGATGTCTATCTACCAACTCTCTCATACAACTCTCCCATTTTATGTTTAGCCTCTGACCTGTTTTGCGTCTACGATAACTCAACTCATCACCCTTAATATCTCTCTTTCGCAGGTAGGCAATGTCTATAAATGACATTCCTCGTGTGTAGAAACTAAAGATAAAGAGGTCACGAGCAAACTCCAAATGGGGCTTATGGGTAAGCTCTAACTGTTTTATCTGGGATATTACACTCAGAGAAATTGCGCGTTTTGCAGTCTTTTCGAGATTGGTGTAGACCCTCTTAAAAGGGTACTTCTGCTCGACGAAGCCCTTCTCTACAGCTCGATTATATGTGGCACGTAGAGTTCTCATATAGAATGATATAGTATTGAGCGTAGATTCTCGTCTCTTTAGAAATGCCTCATACCGCTCCATCATATCACTATCAATCATATCTATACTTATATCCTCTCCTTGGAGGAAATTCATCACACTATTTAGTGTAGATATATATGTTTCAGCGGTACGAGTTCGACCCAACTCCTTTAATCTATGAATCAGTTCATACATAAAATTACGAAGCGAGACCCCTTTCGGTAGTCGCTCTGCTGCTGATACAATATCATCTACATCGAAAATTCGCCCCTCGTACCTATCTATGATATGTTCAATACGTCGAACTTCCGCTTTAACACGATCATATAAGGTCGAAAGGTATATCTCACGTCGATTGCCATATGAAGGTGTATAGAGTTTAGAGAACAGATCAAACCATTCATTTTCAAATAGTTTATAATCGGTTGATATCTGCCTTACTTTTCGATTATGAATGACTTGGTAGTATATCGCCCCCTCCTTATCATTCACTTTTGAGGATCTAAATTTAATTTTTATTGATGCCATTCTTTATTTTGCTTTAAGTTTTACCTATTATAATAAAGAGTAGCTAAAGTTATCAGGATTGGGTTAATATTGCTATGATATTATAATGGAGGAGCTAAACCGCGGTAGCAATATCCATATCCAGAATTTTGGGCTCTTTTGCACCTTAGAAAGTGCTCGAAGTAAGTTACACAAAAAAGCGGCTGACCCCCAATCGAGGTCAGCCGCCAACATTATTTAATTAACCTAGTAATTACAACGCCTTGAATAGCTCGTTATACTTGTTATACTTATCCATAATACCCGGCTCGTCACGCAATCTGAAACACAACTGCTTCAAATACTCAAGTGTAGACTCATCCTTTGGCTTCAACGCGTGTGCTGCCTCGAAGTATGGAAGAGCGTTACCATACAATGTGTTCAACACGACAACATCTGCATTAAGGCTGTTCTGATCGGTGTAAGTCTTAGAGTTCATAGAGTCAAGGAACTCATCTCCCTTAATCATATGGAAGAGTCCCAAGTAGTAGTTACCCTCGAATGATGATGGATCGATCTCCACAACCTTCTCGAACGACTTAATACACTCATCATAGTTCTTCAACGCGAAGTAGATACGTCCACGTCCAAACCAAGAATTGAAGTTTGTAGGATCTGCGGCGATTGTCTTCTCGATAGTTTCCAACAGCTCAGATGGATCTCCCATACCCTCCTCTGTTGTGTAGAGCTGCAATAGACCCTCGAAGATCTTCTCATTAGCAGGATACTTTGTGATACCAGCCTCTAGGTAGCCCTTTGCTGCCTGCAACTTAGATGGATCAATATCACGCGCTCCATATGCACAGTGGAACAAATAGTAGTAGATGTTACCACGCTCCTTGTCACTTAGCTCCTTGTTAGCATCCTCAACCTTATCGTAACCAGCCTCCAAAGCACGGTTTAGAGCAGCCTCACCCTTTGCAAATGAGGTAGCATCCTCGTCACCGTCGATAGTGTACATATAACCTGCATAGAACAACATAGATGAATCAACAGCCTCATAACCGGGTGCAGCTTGAATGTCAGCAACCATAGTATATGCAGCAGCTCCAGCCTTCATATAGCTAATCTCAATAGCGAGGTTTCCCTGCTGCTTGTAGTAGTTAACAAGAGCATCGAGACCCTTCTTTACCTTCAAAATACTGTTTGAGTCGAGCTCCATAGCCTTTGCGTATGACTTCAAAGCCTCATCAATAGCACCTGCGTAGATAGCCTTATTAGCCTTCTCGGTCCAAGCTACAACCTTACCATCGACAACATAAAGAGTAAAATAAGGGTAGTTGTAAGAGTCCATCTCACGAGAACCCATCGTCACCTTACCGGCATCTTTTCCTGCGCCACACAACACACTAATTGTAGCATAGTCTGCATTCAAATAGAGAGACTCTGTTGGCTTCATCAACGCCTCAGCATAAGCATCTCCACGAGAGATCCAAGCCGCAGCTTTCAACCCCTTCTTAGGGTGAGCTGTGTCAGCATCCACCTTTGCTAATTTAGCTTTGATACCATCCACGTCAACTTTCTGCGCGAATGTTGCACTTGTGCTCAGTGATAACACTGCTGCCACAAGTAATAAAATCTTTTTCATTTGTTCGTTTTTTTATTAATTATTTAGTTGATTGTCTTTCCTTTTCTACTCTTGAGTTGGGTTCTCCACCTCACACACAACCTCTACTGTCCCCTCTACAACATCAACCACAGGTTCAATCTCCTCCTCGCTATTTGGCACTGCCATAACCGAAGCGATAGCATCTCCCTCACGAAGATTAATGATACGAACACCCTGCGTAGCACGTCCTGCAACACGAATTTGACTAACCGAAGTACGAATTGTGAGACCCGAACGATTGATAATCATCAAGTCGTTATCGTCACAAACAGCCTGAATAGAGATCAACTTACCTGTCTTTTCGGTCACCGATATAGTCTTAACACCCTTTCCTCCGCGGTTCGTAACACGATACTCTCCAAGATCGGTACGTTTTCCATAGCCATTCTCGCTCAACACCAATACATCCTGACCCGAGTTTGGCTCGATACACAACATACCGACAGCCTCATCGTCTCCCTCCAACATAATACCACGCACACCAGCTCCAACACGTCCAATTGGTCGAACAGTGCTCTCGTTAAAACGAATCGCCTTTCCATTACGTGCAGAGATCATAACCTCTGCCTCACCACTCGTCAACGTTGCTGAGATCAACTCATCACCCTCGCGGATAACAATTGCGTTGACTCCATTCTGACGTGGACGTGAATATGCCTCCAACTTCGTCTTCTTGATTGTACCATCCTTGGTACACATAATAATATAGTTCGAGTTGATATACTCCTCATCGGTGAGACGCTTAACATTAATATATGCACACACCTTATCTCCCGGATCAATCTGGATCACATTCTGAATTGCACGCCCCTTCGACGCACGTCCTCCCTCTGGGATCTCGTATACCTTGAGCCAGTAACAACGACCATTCTGTGTGAAGAACAGCATTGTATTGTGCATTGTCGCAACATAGATATGCTCGATGAAATCCTCATCTCGCGTCGAACTACCCTTAGCACCGACACCACCTCTATTCTGTGTTCTATACTCAGTCAGAGGAGTACGCTTAATGTAGCCCATATGAGAGATCGTGATTACCATCTCCTCGTCGGCATAGAAATCCTCGGGGTTAAACTCCTCCGAAGAGTATACAATCTCCGAACGACGCTCATCACCATACTTCTCCTTAATATATACCAACTCATCCTTAATGATCTGCATTTGCAACTCCTCAGAGGTCAACACATCATTAAAGTATGCGATCTGGCGCTCCAACTCATCTCGCTCTCCAGAGAGTTTGTCGTGCTCCAACCCTGTGAGCGAACGCAAACGCATCTCGATAATTGCCGCCGCCTGAATCTCGCTCAATCCAAATCGAGCGATCAAATCTTGTTTTGCCTGCTCTGGGTTTTTCGCTGCGCGAATTATATGGATCACCTCGTCAATGTTATCCTGCGCAATCAACAGACCCTGTACGATATGTAACCTCTCAGATGCTTTACGAAGGTCGAATCTCGTACGACGCAAAATTACATCGTGACGATGATCCACAAAGTGACGAATTAAATCCTTCAAGTTCAACATCTCGGGACGTCCATTCACCAATGCAATATTATTCACTGCGAACGAAGTCTGAAGAGCCGAGTTCTTAAACAGAGTGTTGAGCACGACACTCGACACAGCATCCGACTTCAAAATGATAACGATACGCATTCCTCGACGGTCACTCTCATCATTAATATATGAGATACCCTCGATCTTCTTCTCATTAATAAGGTCAGCGATCTTCTTAATCATATCCGCCTTATTAACCATATATGGAATCTCAGTGATTACAATACACTCACGCCCCGTTGACGTAAGTTCGATCTCTGTTCGCGCACGCATCACGACACGTCCACGACCCGTCATCAAGGCATCCTTAACACCCTCATAACCATAGATCAAACCTCCCGTAGGGAAATCTGGAGCCTTTACATATTGAATCAACTCCTCACACTCGATATCACGATTGTCGATATACGCGCAACAAGCATCAACAACCTCCGACAAGTTATGTGGAGCCATATTCGTAGCCATACCGACAGCGATACCACTCGCTCCATTCACCAACAACAATGGCACTTTTGTTGGGAGGACTGTTGGCTCTTGCATCGTGTCGTCGAAGTTGAGCATCCAGTCGATAGTCTCCTTATCGATATCTGCCATCACCTCGTCAGTGATCTTCTTCATCCTCGCCTCCGTATAACGCATCGCAGCGGGAGAGTCTCCATCCATCGAACCGAAGTTACCCTGACCATCCACCAACGGATATCGAAGTGACCAATCCTGCGCCATACGCACCATAGCCTCATAAACCGAGCTATCACCGTGTGGGTGGAACTTTCCGAGTACATCTCCGACAATACGAGCTGACTTACGATGTGGTTTATCTGAGTGGAGGTTGAGCTCCGAGTTCATCGCATACAAAATACGTCGATGCACAGGCTTCATACCATCCCTCACATCGGGCAGTGCTCGCGACACGATTACCGACATCGAATAGTCGATGTATGCCGATTTCATCTGCTCCTCGATGTTGATCGGGATGACGCGACCGCCTCCCAACGCCACCTCTGGCTGTTGAGCCTCTTGCTCTTTGTTCTGATCTTCAGTAGACATTCTTCTTTTTTTAATCTTTGATTCAAAAATTCTAACCCCCAAAAATACCTACTTTTTACTGCATTTGCAATGTTTTGAGCAAATATTTTCGGTATTAAAAGGTCTTTTTAGTTAGTTAGATGCCCATATTGCCTATTTTTAGGCGATTTGAACCAATATAATTTTCTTCTCGCCCAGATGAGGACTACTTCATAGGTTTGATACGCTCACGATAGTAGGTTGCCACTGCCACTAACTCCTCCACAATATCGGGATGATAGTCAATGATATTATATCTCTCTCCAGCATCTCTACGCAGATCGTATAACTCCATCTGCTCAACTCTCACCTTATGGCGCCCCTCTCCCGGCACACCATCTACACCGGGTTGCATACCAACTACAGAGGTGTATGTATGTGGGAAAATTAGTTTATATAATCCGTTCGATACAGCATTCAGCGACGCTGTATAGTAGGCATAGTACTTACGTGGATTAGCACCATCCTCGCCCTTGACAAGAGGCATCAAACTAACACCATCAATCTCTATATTGGTAGGTAACGGTGCTCCAGACATCTCCGCAACTGTAGCAAAAAGATCAATATTAGAGGTGAGATTATTACAAGTTCTCCCCCCTTCAATAACACCCTTCCAATAGAATACGCAGGGAACTCTATGACCACCCTCGTAGTCGACACCTTTACCCTCTCGCAATCCATTTGTGCTACCAGCGTGGTTGCCATACATCAACGCAGGTCCATTATCAGAGGTCAAAACAACCAATGTATTCTCCTCAATCCCCTCCTTGTGCAACGCCTCCAAGATCTGACCAACACTCCAATCTATCTCCATCATAACATCTCCGTAGAGACCTATCTCACTTCGACCCTTAAACTTATCAGATACCGCCAAAGGTGTATGCGCCATTGGGTGTGCCAAATAGATAAAAAATGGACTCCTCTTATTCCTCTTCACAAACTCTATTGTTCGCTCCGTATACTCCGTTGTATATCTTGCTGGATCTACATTATACTCCACAATCTCATTACCCTCATAGGATGGTAGATCTCCAAACTTGTATTTAGCATTATCTGGATGATACAACCACATATCGTGTGAATATGGCAATCCATAGAACTCATCAAACCCCCTCTGCAATGGCATCATCTCCATCGTATGCCCTAGATGCCACTTACCATACGCCGCCGTTACATAACCTCGCTGCTTCAACAACTCAGCCATAGTCATTGCCGAAGTACTCAAACCTTTCTTCGAATTAGGCATCGGATTTCCCTCAAAACCAACTCTTAATGGATAGCATCCTGTCATCAAGCCTGCTCTCGATGGTCCACTAACAGATCTCGCCGTCTCAAACTGCGAAAGTTGCATACCCTCAGCCACCATACGATCTACGTTCGGTGTAGTGTAGCCAATCGCGCCATTATATGAAAAATCACCATAACCCACGTCGTCTAGATTAATTATTATGATATTGGGCAACTTCTCTATTTTAGTTTTTTTAGCCGTAGCACTCTGCGAAGCCACAACGACCATCGGTAGTAGTGGCAACAATAGTTTTGTGTTCATAGTATTAAGCCTTAATGGTTACGAAAAGAGATCACACCGAAAAAAATCAGTTGTGATCTCAAATACGAATTATTTTTATCAAATCCTCTACCTCCAAATTACTCTCATAAGAGGATCGATATTACTTTGTCATATATCCCTTGATGTATGTGTGGTGAGGTCCGAAGCGCTCGAATGCCGCCTTATCCAACTCCTCCTGTGCCGATGGGTGAGCAATCGAGATCAAGAGACGTGCACGCTCCTGCATACTCTTACCATACAAATCTACAGCTCCATACTCCGTTACGAACCATCTCATATGCGAACGTGTAGTCACAACGCCCGCACCCGATGTCAACACTGGTGCAATCTTCGACACACCTTTATTCGTGATAGATGGCATAGCGATCATCGCCTTTCCACCCTTCGACAACGACGCTCCATATACGAAGTCAACCTGTCCTCCAACTCCCGAATAGAACTTTGTTCCCAACGAGTCGGCACAAACCTGACCTGTCAAATCCACCTGAAGAGCTGAGTTGATAGCTGTTACGCGGTCATTCTTCGCAATGATATATGGGTCATTCGTATAACCTACATCCATCATTCTTACACCGGGGTTATCGTCGATAAAGTCGTAGACCTTCTGAGATCCCATCAAGAATGTAGAGACCATCATTCCTGTATCAATATTCTTCGCTGCACCGTTGATAACACCGCTCTCAACAAGTGGCAACACTCCGTCGGCAAACATCTCCGTGTGAATACCCAAGTTCTTATGACCTGTCAACTGCGACAACACCGCATTCGGAATAGCACCGATACCCATCTGCAAAGTTGCTCCATCCTCGATAAGTGCAGCACAATGCTTTCCGATAGCCACCTCAACATCCGATGGATCAGAGAAGTGAGCCTCCTCCAATGGCATATCCTCCTCAACGAAGAGATTGATTCGAGATGAGTGAATCATAGCGTCACCAAACGAACGTGGCACATACTTATTCACAACAGCAATAACTGTCGATGCTGTCTCCACAGCCGCCAACGTAGCGTCTACAGATGTTCCCAACGACACATATCCGTGCTTATCGGGAGTCGACACTTGAATCATCGCAACATTACAAGGCACTGCACCCGAACGATATAGCTTCTGAGTCTCGCTCAAGAATACTGGAATATAATCTGCATATCCAGACTGAGTCTCCTTGCGGACGTTGTGTCCCACAAAGAATGAATCAAGTTGGAACACCCCCTCAAATCGTGGATCTGCATATGGAGCAGGACCCTCCGTGTGAAGGTGGTGAATATGTACATCGCGAATCTCTCCCCTCTCGCCTCTCTCACACATCGCCTTAATCAAACATTGTGGAGCTGATGCAACAGAACTTAGGTGAATGTGGTCACCCGATTTAATCGACTTAACAGCCTCAGCTGCTGTAACGAATTTAATTGCTTTACTCATCTCTATATATTTTATAGTTTGTGTTAAATGTTCTCTACTATCGCTTAACCTCTACCTGCTCGTAACCCTCGACAATATCACCAACCTTGATATCATTAAACGAATCAATGTTCAATCCACAATCAAAGCCACTTACAACCTCCTTAACATCATCCTTATACCTCTTCAAAGAGCCTAGTTTACCGGTATGGATTACGATACCATCACGGATAATACGAATTGGTGTGCTTCGTGTGATCTTACCCTCGCGAACCAAACATCCTGCAACAGAACCAACCTTCGAGATCTTGAACACCTCAAGAACCTCCACTGAGCAGACAATCTCCTCCTTCATAATTGGCTCCAACATACCCTCGATAGCATCCTTGATATCGTTGATCGCGTCGTAGATGATCGAGTAGAGGCGGATCTCAATCTCCTCCTTCTCGGCAACCTTACGTGCCGCAGCTGATGGACGTACTTGGAATCCTACGATGATTGCATTCGATGCCGCAGCCAACAACACATCTGACTCCGAGATCTGACCAACCGCAGCGTGGATAACATTTACCTGCACCTCCTCCTTAGAGAGCTTGATGAGCGATCCCGACATAGCCTCGATAGATCCATCCACATCTCCCTTGATAATGATATTGAGCTCCTTGAACGATCCAATAGCGATACGACGTCCAATCTCGTCGAGTGTAACGTGCTTCTGAGTCATAAGTCCCTGCATACGTTGCAACTGTTCACGCTTTGTAGCGACCTCACGAGCCGAACGATCATCATCCATAACGTTAAACGTATCACCTGCCTGAGGTGCTCCGTTGAGACCCAACACCTGAACTGGTGTCGATGGACCTGCCAACTCTACCTTGATACCATTCTCGTTAAACATCGCCTTTACGCGACCTGTATATGTTCCCGAGAGAATTACATCTCCCACTCGGAGTGTTCCGTTCTGCACAAGGATTGTCGACACATATCCGCGACCCTTATCCAACGTCGACTCGATAACTGTTCCCTGAGCCTTACGATCTGGATTTGCCTTCAAATCCAACATCTCAGCCTCCAACAACACCTTCTCCAACAACTTGTCGAGGTTAAGCCCCATCTTAGCCGATACATCTTGGCTCTGGAACTTACCGCCCCAATCCTCAACGAGGTAGTTCATCTGAGCCAGCTGCTCCTTGATATGGTCGGGGTTTGCCGCCGGCTTATCACACTTGTTGATTGCGAATACCATTGGTACACCTGCCGCTTGTGCGTGGTTAATAGCCTCTGTTGTCTGAGGCATCACGCTGTCGTCAGCCGCCACAATAATAACTGCGACATCCGTCACCTTCGCTCCACGAGCACGCATCGCCGTAAACGCTTCGTGACCCGGAGTATCGAGGAAGGTAATACGCTGACCATTCAACTCCACAGAGTATGCACCAATGTGCTGCGTGATTCCTCCTGCCTCACCTTGGATCACATTCGACTTACGAATATTATCCAACAACGAAGTCTTACCGTGATCGACGTGTCCCATAACCGTTACGATTGGTGGGCGAGAGATCAAACTATCCTCCGAATCGACATCATCATCATTGATAGCCTCCTGTATCTCAACCGACACAAACTCTATCTTAAATCCAAACTCCTCTGCAACAACCACTAGAGCCTCTGCGTCGAGTCGCTGGTTGATTGACACCATCAATCCTAGATTCATACAAGCCGTGATAACCTCCGTCACCGAGACTCCCATCATCGTAGCCAACTCACTAACTGTCACGAACTCCGTAACCTTAAGTGTAGACTTCTCCATCTGCTCGCGCTCCATCTGCTCGCCCATCTTGGCGTCAAACGCATCACGCTTATCGCGACGATATTTAGCACCCTTACCCTTCGAACCTTTTGCGGTCAAACGAGCTAGGGTATCCTTTACCTGCTTTGATACCTCCTCGTCGCTAACCTCAGCACGTGGCACTACAGCATTACGACTATTATTTTTTTGATTGTTCGCAGCATTGCGGCTCTTACGACCCTGACCCGGTGCATTTGCGCCTCCTTGGTTCTGACCACCTTGACCGCCCGAACGCTGACCGCCTTGTTGCCCCTGTCCTGCTGGACGCTGACCACCTTGACCGCCCGAACGCTGACCACCTTGTCCCGATGAACGCTGTCCACCTTGACCGTTATTTTGACCACCTTGGCGATTTACATCAACCTTCTCCTTAGCGATACGTTTACGTTTATGTTTTCCTCCTGCCGAGAAAGACGATACATCCATCGTTCCCAAGACTTGAGGTCCTGCAATAGTGTGTACCGTAGGACGGAAGATACCATCCGACTTTGGCTCTGCTGGCTTCGACTCCACAACCTCTGCAACTGGTGCTGCTGGAGCTGGTGTAGATTCCACCACCGGCGCAGGTGCTGGCGTAGGTGTTGCAGGTGTTGGTGTTGACGCAGATTTTGCCTTCACCGTATCAAAAGGAGGTAATGCTTTACTAGGTTTACCTCTCTTTCTGTCACGACGGTCACCACGACCTCCACTACTGCTAGCCGACAAATCGATCTTACCCAAGATCTTCAATCCACCATTGTTACTTGGCGACTCTATCACATTACTTTTGATGATAACCTCATCAACAACATCCTGCTGCTCTGTCGCACTCGACGACTTAGCAGGATCACCACTATCAATGCTTACTGAGTGTGGTTTATGCGCTATTCTTTCACGTACAGAGGCACGCTCATTCTGACTGCTACGATTTGCACCAAACTCCTTTTCGAGCATCGTGTAGACGCTCGATTCAACCACCGAATTGGGTGATCCATCACTCTTGACACCCTTCTTTTGCAAAAAATCTGTGATTGTGTTGATACCAACCTTGAACTCCTTCGCAACCTGAATGAGCCTTAATCTCCTCTCATTACTCATACTCTATCTTATCTCCTAATATTAATTATACACCTCACCTATCTACATAACAAAATCCCTCTCGTCTACTCCTCGAACTCCGACTTTAGGATATTAACAACCATCTGTGCCTGCTCCTCCTCAAGGTCGGCACGCGATGCGATCTCCGCAACAGATAGCTCCAACACGCTCTTTGCCGTGTCGCAACCCACCTTTTTGAGAGCCTCGATGATCCATCCATCAATCTCATCCGAGAACTCTGTGAGTGCCACATCCTCCTCCTCGATCTCTCGATACACATCAATATCATAACCCGTCAACATCTTCGAAAGGCGGATGTTAAGACCACCCTTTCCAATCGCCAACGACACCTGATCTGGTTTCAAATATACCGCAGCTGTTTTACGCTCCTCATCAATTGTGATGTTGAGAACCTTCGCTGGGTTCAACGCACGCTGAATCATCAACGATGTATTTGTCGTGTAGTTAACAACGTCGATATTTTCGTTTCGCAACTCCTTTACAATAGTGTAGATACGTGACCCCTTCATTCCCACGCAAGCTCCAACAGGGTCGATTCTCTCATCATACGACTCCACCGCAACCTTAGCTCTCTCGCCGGGGATACGAACGATGCTCTTGATCGTAATCAAACCATCGAAGATCTCTGGAACCTCCTGCTCGAACAATCTCTCTAGGAACTGGTTCGCTGTACGCGACAAGATGATACGTGGTTGATTATTATTCATCTCCACAGCCTTCACGATAGCTTTAATCGTGTCACCCTTACGATAGTAGTCCGATGGTATCTGCTCTGTTTTTGGAAGGATCAACTCGTTCTCATCATCATCGAGAATCAAAACCTCCTTCTTCCACACCTGATAAACCTCTCCTGTAATGATATCACCCACCATCTGAGAATATTTCTCGAACAAGTTAGCCTTCTCGAGATCGAGAATACGCGATGCCAAGTTCTGACGCAACGACAACACGGCACGACGACCAAACTGTGCCAATCTAAACTCATCGACATACTCATCACCAATGTCATATGAAGCGTCAATGCTCTTAACCTCCGACTCCGATATCTGAGTATTTGGGTTCTCCACCTCGCCATCGGCTACAACGATTCGATTTCTCCAGATCTCCAAATCGCCCTTTTCGGGGTTGATGATTACATCGAAGTTCTCATCCGACTCAAACTGTTTCTGAAGTGCGTGGCGGAACACATCCTCCAACACACCAATCATCGTTGCTTTGTCGATATTTTTGAGCTCCTTGAACTCTGCGAAATTACTTACAAGATTAAGATTATCCATTTCCTATACACTTACTATATATTATTCTACTTAAAGTCCAAATACTCTTTTACACTCTTTATCTGATCGAACGAGTAACTCTCCGTTACATCGACGATCTGTTTTTTCTTCTTGCCCGAAGCGCTCTCCACAACTTGCTTCTGCTCATATGTGATCTTTATCGTCTCCGGAGTTGCCTCTTCTAGGCGTCCGACAAGCTTAATACCACTCAACAAAAGCACCTCAACCGAACGTCCAATAAGCTTTGCATATTGCCTCAACAGCCTCAACTCAGACCCAATGCCTGCCGAGGCTACCGTCAACGAAAAATCCTCCTCCTCGCGATCGAAATCTGCCTCTATTGCACGACTCAGAGCTATACACGCCTCAATAGAGACCTTCGTATCTGAATCTATAAACAACTCCACCTCATTGGATGGTGAGCAGGTACAGTGGACAACGAACAGATCGTTATCACCCTCTGCCAACTTCGCCTCAGCTGAGGCTATTACTTTTTTTACATCTATCATATTTATCTACTCTAGCCTACGAAAATAGGGAGACCGATCGTCCCCCTACCCCTGTTTTAGACCCCTTAGCCTAACCCACTTTGCAAAAGTAGTAAAAAAAATTTACTCCACCAAAAAAAGTTGCAAAAATGTGTTGTTTATGAAGTTATGCACCGCGGCAAACACCACGCTGCGACTCTCTAATAAATCCTATCAACTCATCGCGCGAGTCACTCTTCGCAAACTCCTGCTCCACCTTATCGCACGCTGAGGCGTAATCCAATCCTCCTTGGAATATTGTTTTGGAGATAGCTGAAATCTCAGAGATCTGCTCCGAAGAGAATCCGCGACGGCTCAACCCCAATTTATTTACACAGAAGAATCTCACCGGCTCACCACCTACTGTAGCAAATGGCGGAATATCCTTACTAATCATCGAACCACCTTGAATCATCGAGTGAGCACCGATACGCACCCACTGGTGGATCGCTACGTGACCTCCAATAACAGCCCAGTCACCTACCTCAACCTCACCTGCCAACGAAACACGATTTGCGAGTACGCAGTGACTTCCCACAACATCGTCGTGAGCAACGTGCACATATGCCATCAACAAGTTGTGGCTTCCCACGACAGTCTTACCACGCGATGCTGTTCCACGACTGATCGTTACACACTCTCGAATATCATTATAATCACCAATCTCAGTTATTGTCTTCTCTCCATCGAACTTCAAATCCTGAGGTAGACACGAGATTGACGCTGCGGTATGAATCTTACACCCCTTACCGATACGCGCTCCATCGTGAATCACGGCGCTAGGACCGATCCAACAATCATCTCCAATAACTACATCGGCAGCAATATATGCAAACGGCTCTACAGTAACACCCTTACCCAACTTTGCGTCGGGATGAACAAATGCTCTTTCACTTATCATAGTCTTTAACACAATTATTTATTCTTCACAATCTGCGCCATCATAGTAGCCTCGCAAACCAACGTATCTCCGACGAACGCCTTACCCTCAATCACAGCTATTCCGCGACGCATAGGCTCAATCGCCTGCACCTCGAACTGAAGCGTATCTCCGGGAACAACCTTCTTCTTGAACTTCACACCATCTATCTTCATAAAATATGTCGAGTAACGAGAGGGCTCATCTACCGTACTGAGCACCAATATTCCGCTACACTGTGCCATAGCCTCCACCATCAAAACACCCGGCATAACAGGCTCGTCGGGGAAGTGACCTACGAAGAATGGCTCATTCATCGTTACATTCTTGATTCCGGCGATCGAATCCTGATCGACGTGGAAAATTCTATCCACCAACAAGAATGGAGGACGATGAGGCAGCAATCTCTTTATATCGTTAATATCGAAAACTGGCTCCTTGCGACAATCATACTTAAAGCGTGGCTTTGCACCCTCACGACGAATCGAACGCTTCAACTCCAACATAAACTTACTATTGGCATCGTGCCCCGGACGAGTTGCCCACACACGACCCTTGATACGCATACCCAAGAGTGCAAAATCACCCAACAAATCGAGCAACTTATGTCGCGCCAACTCATTTCCAAAGCGCAACTCTTGATTGTTGAGATATCCTCCCTTAACAGTTATCTCATCCTTGTTGAATATCTTCTTCAAGTGGTCTAACTGCTCCTGCGACAACTCCTTCTCAACCACAACGATTGCATTATCAAGATTGCCACCCTTGATGAGGTTCATCTTCATCATTGGCTCCAACTCGTGCACAAAACAGAATGTACGACAAGGGGAGATCATCGACGCGTAGTCATCCCCCGGAACGAAAGTTGCGTATTGATTACCCACGACTTTTGAGTTATAATCTACGTGCACCGAGACCGAGAACTCATCGTCGGGATAGATTATTATTGCAACACCCTTATCGGGCACGGTGTAGACCTTCTTTTCAGTCACCTCGTAGTAATGACGCTCCGCCTCCTGCTCTTCGAGCCCCGCCTCGGAAATCGCACGCGCATACTCCTTTGCCGAGCCATCCATAATTGGGGTCTCGCAATTGTCAATCTCGATGATAGCATTGTCGACACCCAAGGTCCACAATGCAGAGAGTATATGTTCTATTGTCGAGACCTTCACACCATTGCTTTCGATCGTTGTACCGCGCGAAGTGTCGGTTACAAAATCGGCTAACGCGGGGATCTCTGGCGCACCATCCACATCTACACGACGAAAAACTATACCATACTCCACAGGAGCAGGAGTCACTGTCATCGTAACATTCACACCAGTGTGCAACCCCTTTCCACTGAAGCTAATTGAGCTTTTTATAGTCTGTTGTTTTGTTGACATCACCTAACTTTAATATTAAAAAATAATTTTATTGAGGACAAAGATAATGTTTTTTAACTAAAAAACGCTACTTTTGCCAATAATTCCGACATAATGTTACTAAATGGACGATAAAAACGATACAAAACAAGAGATAATACTCCCTTTTGAGGAGGTCAAATTCAATTTCGGAGAGTGGGTCTACGACCACCAAGACGGCGTATTGATTTCGGTTGTTATCTACTTGATATTAACCTTTATATTTGCGTTTGCTAGGATAACTATCGAGAAACAAGTTGCCTTAGATGGTATCGCCATCGAGATTGACTACATAGAGATAGAGGAGCTCGAAAGAGAACGCGACGAGTTGATGGAGAGTATTGAGATGCTCGAAAAGCAGGAGGAGACAGAGCCTATCGACATCGAAAACGCAATATCAAATGAGCAAGGTGCAGAGGATGCTAGCATAGAGTTCAACGAGATACAAGAGATGCTCGATGCCGCCGCCGAAAGGGAGCAACAAAGACTAGCCCAAATTCAGGCAACATACGAACAAGGATTAGCAGATATAGCCGCGATGAAGGAGGAGGCTGCACTTGCCGCAGCCGAGGCGTTGGCACAAGCCGAACGTGAGGCGCTGACCCAAGAGGGGATGGTTGTGCAGGGCAATGTAACTGTATCATACTCCATAATCAACCCCATTCGCCACGCCCAACGACTCATCGTCCCCTCCTACACCTGCAAAGGTGGTGGAGAGGTTGTAATCAGCATCACGCTCAACCAAGCGGGAGAGGTCACCAGCGCAAAAGTTATGCGCGGAGGGGATGAGTGTATGCAGCAAGCGGCTATAAACTCCGCGCTGAACTCACTTTTCGACATCAACCACAAGGCGGCAACTCGCCAATCGGGAAAGATAACCTATCGCTTTGTTCCACAGTAGAGCCTACCCTAGGAGGTGACTATTTATCGACAAAACATCATCCTCGAACTGCGCCATATGAATCACCTCAACACCAGCACGACGTAGATTCTCAGCGCCGTGACACTCCACAAAGTGACTCGGCTCATAGAGGGCAAAAACAACCCTGCCAATCCCATACTCTATTATTAGTTCAGAGCAACTCTTGGGCTCTGAACTACGTGTTGAGCAGGGCTCCATCGAGGCGTAAATTGTAGCCCCCCTCAAATCTGCACCAGCCAACAACGCCTTATGCATTGCCGCCTGCTCGGCGTGATGAGTCGGTGAGGTCTCAAGAGTATACCCGTCAAAGATCTCACCCGTCGCACACTTTATCACCGACCCAACCCTATAACAACTCTCCTTGGGTGGCGAGAGTCGACTCACCTCGATAGTTCTTCGCATTAAAGCCTCGTCATCTCCACAACTATTTACACCCAAATTATATGTAGATACTCTCATTCCACCAAGATTCTCCACTCGCGCGTCTAATCCGTCAATCCACCTATCACAAATAAATATAGGTGCAATATAGTCTCCAACCACAATCGTAGGATTCACCGCAACACGTAACACATCAACCAACCCCGACTCCAAAAACATATTTAGGATCTTTGCTCCCCCCTCGACAAACAACCGCGCAACTCCCCTCTTCTCCAACTCTGTTACGATTAACGCTGGGTCTATCCTCTTGGCAACAATCACCTCTGCCAACCCACACAGCTCAGGGCGCTCAATATTGGAAAATATTATGATACGCCCCGCCCCTCGATGGAAGATCTTTAGCGATGTCGACACCTCACCTCCTCCACTCACGATAATCCTCATAGGCTCTACACCCTCCATCTTAATCCCCAACGAGGGATTATCGCGACGCAGAGTCTCACCTCCCACCAATATTGCATCGTGCACGCTACGCAATCTATACACCTCCGCCCAATCCTCTTGGGTCGACAAAACTAGACGTTGAGAGGTCATATCGTCAATATATTTATCATTTGATGTGGCTACAGATAGAGTTATGTACATTTTTGTTGAGATTAAATTAAATATTAAGCACTACATAGCACAAAAGTAACAAACATTTAGTAGATTTGCAATCTTTTTTTGGTTGGCACACTATTTGCCCCAAAATTGCAGAAAACAAAAAACAAATTTTTCAGTATAAACAAAAAAAGATTAAAATGAAAGCAACTCGACTTCTAATCGCCGCAGCGCTACTAACAGCAACAGCAGCCTCGGCAAACAATCACGACGACAAATCACGCCACTCTGATAACGTCGACGAGGTGACGCTCATCATAGGCGGAGACTCTACCGACCCCGAAATTCTTGAGTTCGAATCTCCACAGAAGATGAAAGAGCACCTTAAAGAGCGCAAATTAAAGAAAGAGCTACAAGAGGAGCAGGCTGCACTTCAGATAACAGAGGCAATACCAGCTGATTTTTCAGATGTTCAAGCACCAGCATTTATCTTTACACAGAAGGATAATAAATTCTCATTCGGCATTGGTGGATTTATCAACCTCCGCACAAGCTACGACTTCAACGGTATTGTCGAGAACATCGACTTCGTAACAGCCGAAATACCCATTCCGGGCGACTACGCAACAAAACAGCAAGTTATGATGGATGCCTCAACGTCACGCATATATATGACTGCCGTAGCCAACACACGCGCACTGGGAGCGATCAAGATCTATATGGATATGGACCTTCGCGGCGGCGCTGGATACACATCGGGCACAGGTGTCACCAACAAATATACACCTCGCGTACGTAGAGCCTACGCCTCATTCCTCGGCGTCACAATCGGTCGTGACATCACGACATTCTGCGACCTTGCTGCAACCGCAACGACAATCGACTTCCAAGGACCAAACGCCTACGCATTCAACTACGCAACACTCATCCGCTACGAGCACAACTTCTGCGACGACCACTTCACAGCGGCAATCGCCTTGGAGCAGCCAAACCTGTCGGCAACATATGGAGATTATTTTGAACCAATCCCACAGCGCGTTCCCGACGTACCAGTATATTTGCAATATAAGTTTGGACGCACACGCTCGAACCACTTCCGTGCCGCAGCAGTCTTCCGCGATATGTATGCCTACAGCACCACAAAGGATGAGAACACCGCTCTATTCGGATGGGGAGTGCAGTTCACCGGTCACCTCGAACCATTTAGCTGGTTGGGCATCTGCGGTGGCGGAACATACGGAAGAGGTATCACCCCATATATTCAAGATCTAATCGGATCGGGTCTCGACTTCACTCCAAACCCATCGAAAACAACATCTATCCAGACAATGCCTATGTATGCTTGGCAAGCATCCGCCAACATCAACTTCACAGATCGCCTAGTCGCTACGGGAGGTTACTCAATGGTTAAGGTGGATAAGGAGAATGGATACTACTCTGACGATCAATTCCGCAAGACTCAATATATGTTTGGTAACCTATTCTACAACCTAACACCAAGATTGCAGCTCGCTTGTGAGTATATCCACGGCACACGCCGCAATATGAACTGCCAGAGCAACTACGCAAATAGAGGTAGCCTTATGGCTCAGTTTAACTTCTAGACACTATAGTTTTCGCACAAAAATTTGGAGAATAATAAATTTTATTCTAAATTTGTCAGTGCGGTATGGAGTAATTTGATTCAAACACATATTATAAATTTAGACCGTTGTTCACTCGTATAGATGTGAGCAGCGGTTTTTTGCAGTAAAACCAACATTAAATTAAATAAAACACTCACAGATCTAAAAAGATGAAGAGAAAGAAATTTATGCTCGACGAGAGCCAGATGCCAACACATTGGTATAACATTATGGCAGATATGCCAAACAAACCTCTCCCACCACTCAACCCTGCCACAAAAGAGCCTGTGACCAAAGAGATGATGTGTGCAATTTTTGCTGAGGAGTTGATGAATCAAGAGATGTCGACAGAGCGATATATCGAGATTCCAGATGAGGTTCAAGATGTCTACAAAATTTGGCGCTCTACCCCACTCGTTCGTGCCTATGCACTCGAAAAAGCACTCGGCACACCAGCAAAGATCTTCTTCAAGAACGAAAGTGTATCTCCCGCAGGATCTCACAAACCAAACACCGCTGTTCCTCAAGCATACTACAACGCAAAGCAGGGTATCAAACACCTCACAACAGAGACTGGCGCAGGTCAGTGGGGTTCATCTCTAGCCTTCGCTGCACAGCACTTTGGACTTGACGTTCAAGTGTATATGGTGAAGGTTAGCTACGAGCAAAAACCATATCGTAAGTTGATGATGAACACTTGGGGTGCTCTGGTATTCCCATCTCCAAGTGAGGCTACAGCAGCAGGTCGCGCAGCTCTCGCGAAGAACCCAAATGACTCAGGTAGCCTAGGTTTGGCAATCTCTGAGGCGGTCGAGGTGGCTCTTCAGAACCAAACAGATACTCGTTACACATTGGGTAGTGTGTTGAACCACGTAATGATCCATCAATCAATCATCGGTCAGGAGGCTATCAAACAGATGGAGATGGCGGATGCTGAGGCAGATATCGTAATTGGATGTTTCGGAGGAGGTAGCAACTTCGCTGGTATCGGATTCCCATTCATCCACAAAAACCTCACAGAGGGCAAAAAAACACGTGTCATCGCTGTTGAACCTGCTAGCTGCCCTAAACTCACACGCGGTAAGTTCCAATACGACTTTGGCGATGTAGCCGGATTTACGCCATTGATCCCAATGTATACTCTAGGTCACAACTTCCATCCATCGGATATCCACGCTGGAGGTCTCCGCTACCACGGCGCAGGAGCTATTGTTAGCCAGCTACTTAACGACGGATTGATCGAAGCTCAGTCGGTGGATCAGTGCGAGACAATCGACGCCGGAATCTTGTTCGCAAAGACCGAGGGAATCATCCCTGCACCAGAGTCTAACCACGCAATTGCAGCTGCAATTCGCGAGGCGATGAAGTGCAAGGAGGAGGGTGTTAGCAAGAACATTCTCTTCAACCTTTCGGGACACGGACTCAACGACCTATTCGCCTATGAGCAACATATGGCAGGTATCTTGAAGGACTTCCGCCCATCGGATGAGGAGATCTGCAAAACAATCGACGAGTTGGATCAAATTATTAAGTAATTAGATTCGAAGATCAACCATAATCCCCCACCAAGAGTGACTTGGTGGGGGATTATGGTGAAAATGCACCCAAAAATGGGATCGATTGCAAAAATTATCTTATATATATGGTAAGAGTTTCAGAAAATTTACTACTTTTGCAGACTATCAGAGGATAAAAACAATTAAAATAATAACAAAAACAGAAAAGAAATGCAAAGCAAAGGAGCAATTAAGCTATTGGCGATACTACTCGCACTAGCCTCTATTTACCAGCTCTCGTTTACGTTCAAAGCACGTAGCGTCGAGAAAGAGGCAGCTGAGTATGCAGCACGTTTTAGCTCAGAGGAGCAGACCTCACGCGAGGTTTACTATCTCGACTCACTACAGAATCAGGTTGTCTACAACCTAGGATTCGCTCAGTTCACCTACAAGCAGGTGAAGGAGAAGGAGATCAACTTGGGTCTCGACCTAAAGGGTGGTATGAATGTAATGTTGGAGATTCAAGTTGCCGACGTGGTTAAAGCCCTCGCTGGTAGTAGCGCATCGGAGCCTGCATTTGTGGAGGCGATTACCGTTGCTGGCGACAAATTCAACAAGGGTGAGGCATCTGACTATATTTCAGCTTTCGTCGACGCTTATGAAAGCAGCTCAAACGGTGGTTCTTTGGCAGCGATCTTCGTTAGTCCAGACCGCAAAGACATTATGCCTAACAGCTCAAACTCAGAGGTAGAGGCTGTTCTACGTTCGGAGACAGAGGCTGCAATCGCAGCGTCATTCAACATTCTTCGTAGCCGTATCGACCACTTCGGTGTCACTCAGCCCAACATTCAGCGCCTTCCAAACTCACACCGTATCTTGGTGGAACTTCCGGGCGTAAAGGAACCAGAGCGTGTACGTAAATTGTTGCAGGGCGCAGCGTCGTTGGAGTTCTGGACAACATACAACGGTCGCGACCTATTGCCTGCACTCTCACGTGCTGACAGAGCGTTGCGTAGCACCCTCGACCTAGAGGAGCAGAGCGAGGTTAGCTCATCTGAGGCTAAAAGCGAGAATGACCTCTTAAGCGAGGTTGGCGCTACAGCAGAGCAGAGTGCTGCATCGTCACGCTACGACCGCAAGGTTAACCCACTCTTCGCACTACTTAACCCAGACTACTCGGGCGGTGCAGTTGTTGGAGCATCTACCGCAGCAGATATGAAGAAGGTCGAGGAGTATTTGGCAATGCCAGAGGTTCGCGACGTATTGCCTGCTGACGTTGAGTTCAAGTGGAGCATCAATGGCGAAGAGTATGCTGATGGTCGTTATATGTTGTATGCTGTTAAAGTTGAGCGCCTCGACGGTAAAGCTCCCCTCGATGGTAGCGTCGTAACAGATGCTCGCGAGATGTATGCTCAGCAGGGTGCTCAGGCTGAGGTCTCAATGTCTATGAACGCTGAGGGTGTTCAAGAGTGGGCTCGCTTGACAGGCGACAACATCGGAAAGTGTATCGCTATCGTTCTCGATGGATATGTATACTCTGCTCCAGTTGTAAACTCTAAGATCGAGGGTGGTAACTCTTCAATCTCGGGTAACTTCACTATTCAAGAGGCTAAGGATTTGGCAAATGTATTGAAGTCTGGTAAGGTACCTGCTCCAGCTCGAATCATTAAGGATACTGTTGTTGGTCCATCATTGGGTCAGGAGTCTATCGACGCTGGTTTGATGTCGTTCCTTATCGCCTTTATCTTGGTTCTTCTCTATATGGGAATCTTCTATAAGACAGCAGGTTGGTTGTCTGACTTGGCTCTCATCTCGAATGTATTCCTTTTGATTGGTGTACTCGTATCATTCGGTGCAGTTTTGACACTCCCCGGTATCGCCGGTATTGTCCTCACGATGGGTATGGCTGTGGATGCTAACGTTATCATCTACGAGCGTATCAAAGAGGAGTTGCGAGGTGGCAAGGGATTGTCTCTAGCTATCAAGGATGGTTTCTCGAACGCATACTCTGCAATCATCGACGGTAACGTAACAACCCTCATCACAGGTATCGTGTTGGCACTCTTCGGAACAGGTCCTGTTCAGGGATTTGCTACAACCCTTATCATCGGTATCATAACTTCGTTGTTCTGCTCGATCTTCATCACTCGTCTCTTGATTGAGTGGGCTGTTGAGAAGTTTAACGGAATCAAGTTCTCTTATAGCTGGTCTGAGAATTGGTTGGCTAACGTGAAGTTCGACTTCATCGGAAAGCGTAAGAGTGCATATATCATCTCAAGCATAGTTATCGCAATATCGGTTATCTCACTTGGTCTTCGTGGTCTCAACCTCGGAACAGAGTTCACCGGAGGTCGTGCATATGTAATCCGCTTCGATAACGAGGTTTCGGCAGAGGTTATTCGTGGCTCTTTGGAGGGTCAGTTCAATGACGACGTTGATGCTGCGGGAGTTAGCTTCGAGGTTAAGCAGTATGGTGACGAGAATCAGATGCGCATCGTTACTCAGTACAAGTATGATGATACGTCGGAGGCTACAACTGAGGAGGTAGATAACATCATCTACAACGCAGTTAAGGGGCTCTATAACTACGATATTACGTTCGATCAGTTCCGCAATACACAGGAGGATGTAAACGGTATCATCTCGGCTGACAAGATCGGACCATCTATCGCTAAGGATACAACCGTGAACGCATTCTACGCAATCATCGCTGCGTTGATCGCAATCGGACTCTACATCACTATTCGATTCAAGAGATGGGAGTGGGCATCGGGTGCTACAGCATCGTTGATCCACGACTCGTTGGTTGTCGTTGGACTCTTCTCGTTGTTGTATGGAGTTGTACCATTCAACTTGGAGGTTAACCAAGCATTCATCGCGGCTATCTTGACTATCATCGGTTACTCTATCAACGATACCGTAATCATCTTCGACCGTATCCGCGAGTATGTGACATTGTACCCTAAACGCAAGTTGGATGATAACATCAACAACGCGATCAACTCTACAATGGCTCGTACATTGAATACATCGGGAACAACTATTGTGACACTTCTTGCAATATTCATCTTCGGTGGAGAGACTATCCGCGGATTTGTCTTTGCAATGTTGATCGGAGTCATTATCGGTACATACTCATCTATCTTCATCGCAACGCCTGTTGCACGCGATATGATGGAGCGCGAAGTTAAAAAGAGCAAAAAGTAATCGCTCAATAACCCAAATTATATGAACGGGGCTAGCCTAAATGGTTAACCCCGTTTTATTATAAAAAAAGATCGGTAAACAGTTGATTATTAAGATAAAAATCGGTATCTTAGCAGAGTATTAAAACCCTAAATAACTGATTGCAAAATGACTATTAAACCAACTCACCTAGAGGGCAAGTTAGCCATTACACTTGCGGCTGTAGCCATCGGAGGCACAGCAACCTCAACACTTGCGGCGGAGACAAAACGCCCAAACATACTCTTTATCCTTACCGACGATCAAGACCCTGCGACACTAGACGTATATGGGGATACGGAGTGCTCAACCCCCAACATTGACCAACTCGCACGCGAGGGTGTAACTCTTACAGATGCCCACCAAATGGGATCATTCATCGGAGCTGTCAGCACCGCATCTCGAACAATGATTATGACAGGTCGCAACGTATGGAATGCGGAGGAACTTCGCAAAGGGATGAACAAGTACAAAAAAGGGTTTGGCAATGCAGATGATGCCCCCACAGATTCGCCCGAGTACAACTCGCTCCCTGCAATATTCCATCGTGCTGGGTATGAAACATATCGCACCTGCAAGGCTGGCAATAGCTACGAGGCAGCAAATGCGATGTTCGACCTCCGCAACGACCGCGTATCTCGTGAGGGTAATGACGAGAAGGGAAGCAAGTGGCACGCAGACAATGTAATCAACTATCTCAAAAACAAAGATAACGACAAACCATTCTTCATCTACTTGGGATTCTCACACCCTCACGACCCACGCCACGGAAAGCCCGAACTACTTGAAAAGTATGGCGCAGAGGATGTTGCAACCCCAACAAAAATCACCGACGCTACCCCATCACTCCCCAACACGTGGTTACCAATAAAACCATTCTTCGATGGACATCCCGACCTTCGTGACGAAAATAAGGTATTCGGTGTTATGGATCGCCGCGACGAGGTGACAGTTCGCAACGAGAAGGGTAAAGAGTTCGCCTGCATCGAAAACATCGACATTCAGATTGGACGCGTATTGGAGACCCTTGAGAAGATGGGTGAGTTGGATAATACCTACATCGTCTACACCGCCGACCACGGAATCGCCGTTGGAAAGCACGCATTTATGGGTAAACAAAACCTCTACGAGCACACATTCCGCGTACCGATGATCGTAAAAGGTCCGGGCGTTGCACAGAACAAAACCAAGAGTGGATATGTCTATTTGATGGATATGCTCCCAACGCTTTGTGACTTTGCAGGCATCGAAGCACCCGAGCAAATCGACGGCGTGAGCTTCAAGGAGGTTGTAGCTGGCGACAAAGAGGTTGTTCGCGACGTTGTATATGGCGCATATAGCGGAGGTACAAAACCCGGTATTCGAACAGTTAAGTCTGGCGACTGGAAGTTGATAAAATATGATGTTATGGATGGTGAGGTTCGCGAGACTCAGTTGTTCAACCTCAAGGACAATCCCGAGGAGTTGATGATCGAACACCACGCAAAAGAGGTTGTCTCAGCGACAGGAAACAAACCCAAAAAGAGACAAATCGACCTTGCTGAGGACTCTCGTTACAGCAAGAAACTTCAAGAGATGGAGGCTCTACTTCTCAAAGAGATGGTAAAGCAAGGAGATCCTTATAGACTCTGGAATCAAGAGCAGTAATCAACTGCACTATATAGCCCAATTATGGGGACTAAATTATTCATAAGAGTAATTTAGTCCCCATAATTGCAGAATATGAGTTATTTGCACATCAGTATGAGCTAAATTTATTTGTGATTTCAACATTTATTCATTAACTTTGTTGCTGTAAAACCTATTGCGAAACGTGATTTGCGCAACAATTAAGACCAAAACCAACCATCTTTTAACTATAACTTAAAACCTTATGTCATCTACAAATAGACTCAAAAGATTAGCAATTGCTGCCATAGCTGTTTTCTGTTATGGAGTAAGCCTCGCGCAGGTTAACCCCAACACCCCCCTTAAGTTAACCGATATTGCAAAGTTACCATCGGGAGAGTTTGCTGTAACAAGCCGCGGAACAAACACTCTGATGCGTTACGACGCAAACTTCGAGAACAGAATCCAAACGTGGAGTTTCGAGCAAGCACCAACGGGCGTGGTTGCAAGCGACACACACCTCTACGTAACAACTTTCGAATCAACGGGAGAACTTCACAAGATAGATATCAAGAGTGGCGAAGTCGTGGGTAGTATCAAGCTTGCGAGTGGATCTATTGCTCCAACAATATCTGCCGACAAAAAAACAATCTACGTCTCAAACCAATTCCAAAATACAGTCTCGAAAGTTGATCTCGACAGTTTCAGCGTTGTCGGCTCGGCGAATGTATTGAGAGAGCCTAAGGTATCGGTTATCTCAGAGGATAGCGCTTACCTCTTCGTAAACAACTTCCTTCCTCAGCAGCGTGCCGATGTGGATGTTGTTTGTTCAGCTGTTACGGTTATCGACCTCAATACATTCAAGCCGATCAAAGATATTCGTCTTGCAAATGGTAGTAACGCTCTTCGCGGCGCTGCCCTATCGCCCGACGGCAAGTTCGTGATGGTTAGCCACAACTTGGGACGTTTCCAAGTACCAACAAATCAGTTGCAGCAGGGTTGGATGAATACTAGTGCCGTAAGTATCATCGACGTTGCATCGTTGGAGTTCCTCGGAGCAGTGCTTCTCGACGAGCCAGAGCAGGGTGCCGCAGGAATCGACCATATAGACTGCAACGCCTCACAAGTAGTAGTGGCACACTCGGGAACACACGAAGTGAGTGTTATCGACTACGAGCCATTTATCGCGAAGTTCCTCGCAGCGCCCGACAAGATGGCTCTCAACTACGACTTGACGTTTATGCACGGACTACGCAAACGAGTAGCAATCAAGGGTAACGGACCTCGCTATCTACTCGTTGATGAGACGAAGGCTTATGTACCAACATACTTCTCAGATGATTTGAATGTTGTTGACTTGGGTTCTAAAAAGCTAGTAAGCACAACACAGCTTCAACCAAATCGAATCGAGGATGATGCTTTCAAGGGTGAGAAATACTTCAACGACGCATCATACTGTTTCCAGAATTGGCAATCTTGCAACGGCTGTCACCCCGGTGATGGACGTACGGATGGTATGAACTGGGATTTGATGAATGACGGTGTTGGAAATGCAAAAAACTGTAAGAGTATGCTCTACTCGCACGTTACTCCACCCTCGATGATCTCAGGTATCAGAGCTATGGCGGAGATCGCTGTTCGCAAGGGATTCTCTCACATCCAGTTTGCACAAGTACCAGAGGAGAACGCAGTGTGTGTGGATGAGTACCTAAAGAGTCTACGCCCCGTGCCAAGCCCATACCTCGTAGATGGACAATTATCAGAGGCTGCGGAGCGTGGCAAGAAGGTGTTCCAAAAACTCGACTGTGGTAGCTGCCACTCTGGAAAGTACTTCACCGATATGAATATGTATAGAATCGGAAAAGATGTAGAGTTTGAACAGGGCTGGGACACACCAACGTTGGTTGAGGTTTGGAGAACTGCCCCATACTTATTTGATGGACGTGCAGCGACACTAAAAGAGGTGTTTAGTGTACACAAACACGGTATCGAGAGCAAAGTCTCGAAGAAAGATATCGACGACCTTACGGAGTATGTAAATTCACTATAAGTTAAGCAATAACAAAATCAATAAATCAAAAACAAAATCAAATGAAAACAATCAAAACATTAGCAATTGCAATTTGTGCAGCTGTATTGGCTGTGGGATGTTGCGGAGCAGGAAACACAAAAACAACAAACACTATGAAAACTTACCAGAAGAAGTACACAAACGCAGATTTTTATCAAGATGGCGTATTTAATCAGGAGAAGGGTCTAGAGGCAATCAAGGATCTTATCGCATTTTATGATCTTCCATACACTGATTTTATGGTTGACAATTTGTGGGTAACAGATTTCGGTATGGGCGATTTTGAGAATGTCGGTATGGGCGGTATCTTCTGGGTTAACGACAAGGAGCACGGCTACTTTGCTCACTCAATCTACCTCCTACCGGGACAGATGATCCCCGAGCACGCACACGTCGCAACAGATATGCCTGCGAAGTTTGAGTCGTGGATGGTTACAAAAGGATGGTGCTACAACTTCTCTGAGGTTGGCGAGGCTACACCAAACGCACCTGCTACACCAGCAACATATGGTCCTGTAAGGAGTAAGAACTTTGTTGTTCAGAAAGTTGGAGAGATCGTAAACCTAAAACAGAGCGAGACATTCCACTTCCTAATGGCAGGAGATGAGGGAGCTATCGTAGAGGAGTGGGCTTCATACCACGACAACGCAGGTTTGCGCTTCACCAACACAGCGGCGGCATTGTAATAATACTAAAAGCCACAACAATCAACCAAAACTAAACACAATAAATATGAGAAAGTTAGCACACTACGGTATTCCGATGCCGTCTGTTCCAGCTGAGGCAACTTACGCTGAGGGTTTGAAGATCTGGTTGACAGATCCCGCAACAACTGAGAACAACATCGAAAAGCTATACTTCGAAGAGGGAAATCCTTTCCCTGTAGAGGTACAGACAATCGCTCACATCGCATACTCTGTTCCATCTCTTGAGGAGGCTATGGCAGGTAAGCGAGTTTTGTTCCCACCACTTGATTGCGGCACACACACTATTGCATTTGTCGAGGAGGAGGGTATTCCAATCGAGTATATTGAGTTTAAGTAATAACAATTAAAAAGTAGACATTATATATTATGAAGAAGTTTATCAATAATCCAGAGACAATCACAGCAGAGTTATTGGAGGGTTACACAATGGCATTTAAGGATCAAGTAAAACTTGGTGCAGAGAACATCGTTGTTCGTACAAATGCAAAATCTGAGGACAAAGTTGCAATCGTTGCTTTCGGAGGTTCTGGACACGAGCCTGCTGTTAGTGGATTCGTCGGTGAGGGTATGTTGGATTGCTCGGTAGTGGGTGACATCTTCGCTGCTCCCGGTGCGCAGCGTCTGTTCCAAGGACTTCAGTTAATGAATCGTCCTGCGGGAATTTTGATGCTCGTTTTGAACCACTCGGGTGACGTTATGAGCGGAAATATGGCTAAGATGCTCGCTGAGCGTAGCGGTATCAAGATCGCATCTATTATGACTCACGACGATATCTCAGCTGGTTTGGATGCTGCGGATGACGATCGTCGCGGTTTGGCAGGAGCTGTCGTAATGTACAAGGTGTTGGGTGCTGCGGCTGAGGCTGGAAAGTCTTTGGAGGAGCTAGTAGAGATCGGTGAGCGTCTAAACGCAAACATCGCTACATTGGCAGTTGCTGCAGGTAGCTGCTCACACCCACAGAATGGTGCTACAATCACGGAGCTTCCGGAGGGCGAGATCCAGATCGGTATGGGTCAGCACGGTGAGGCAGGTATGGGTGGCAGTCAGCCTCTCGTATCGGCTGACGACACAGCGAAGGAGATGGTAGAGCAGTTGATGAAAAAGGTCGACTTCAAGTCGGGCGACAAGGCTGTCCTATATATTAATGGCGTTGGAGCTTCAACACTTATGGAACTTCTTGTTGTATATCGCGCTGCTGCGAAGATTATGGAGGCTGCAGGTGTCGAGATCGTAGATGGTTTCGCAGGCGAGATGCTAACAGTTCAGGAGCAGGCTGGATTCCAGATGATTGTTGCGAAGTTGGATGCAGACCACGTCGACTACGTGAAGAACTACCCTTCAAACGCACCTTATTGGTCACGTAAATAAAATTTGAGAATAATGGAAAAACTAACAGTATCAGATTTTCAGCGTATGATCGCTGAGGCAGCAAAGAATATCGAGGCACGTAGCGAGGAGTTCTCTCAGTTGGATGCAGCACTTGGTGATGGCGACCACGGTGAGGCGATCACAACAGCAATCAAAGTTATCGCAGCAGAGAGCACCAAAGGTGGTGACTTCAAGAGCTTGCTCAACGATATGGGCTTTGGCGTTATGTTGCAGACTAGCGGATCAACCTCTACTCTTTTGGGTGGATTCTTGTTGGGTATGGGTGATGCCGTTCCCGCAGGTGTTTCAGAGTTGGATGCAAAGCAGGTTGCAGCAATGTTCAAAGGCGGACTTGAGGGTGTTCAGAAGAACACTAAGGCTCAAGTTGGAGACAAAACTATTATGGACTCATTGGTCCCAGCAGTTGAATCTATGCAGAGTTGCGAGAGCGACGACGTAAAGGTTGTGATGGCTGGTGCAGCAGAGGCAGCTCTTGCTGGTGTCGAGACAACAAAGGCAATGGTTGCTAAGTTCGGTCGTGCGCGCAACCTCGGAGAGAAAGTTATCGGTCACGTAGATGCAGGTGCTACATCGTGGGCTGAGATGTTCCGATCATTCAGCAGCGTGTTGCAATAAATAGCACGTCGCAATACAAAACAAAAAAGTGTGAGCCAACTCGAAATTTATAAGATTGGCTCACACTTGAAAATCAAAAAACTAAAAACAACAAATAAAAGAAATGGCAGATTTAGATGATTTGAGAGACGGCAGCCGATTTGGAATCGGTGTCGAGTCGGCAATTAAGAGTGATTTCCACGTTAAGGGAGCTCAGAACCTTCCTTGGGGTATGAAGGATCGTTTGACACGTATGTTCAACAAGAAGAGTGGTAAGAGTGTTATGTTGGCATTCGACCACGGTTTCATTATGGGACCAACCTCTGGTTTGGAGCGTGTCGACTTGACAATTCTTCCACTTTTGGAGTATGCCGACACAGTTATGTGTACTCGTGGTATGTTGCGTGCAACTGTTCCAGCTGACACCAACAAACCAATCTGTTTGCGCTCTGACGCAGGAAGTTCGCTTCTTACAGATCTTAACAACAACGTCGTAATCGACATTGAGGATGCAGTACGTATGAACGTATCTTGTATGGCTATTATGTTGGCTATCGGTGACCCTAAGTTCGAGGCGTCGACTGTTGCTAACCTTTGCCGCACGGTTGACCTTGGTGCACGCTACGGAATGCCAGTTATGGGTGTTACTGCTGTAGGTAAGGATATGGCTCGTGACTCTCGTTACTTCGGCTTGGCATCTCGCATCTGTGCAGAAAATGGTGCTAACATCGTTAAAACTTACTACTGCGATGGTTTCGAGAATGTAGTTGCAGCGTGTCCTGTGCCAGTTGTTATCGCTGGTGGTAAGACCTTGCCTACACTTGAGGCGTTGGATCTTTGCTACAAAGCTATCAGCGACGGTGCTGCTGGTGTAGATATGGGACGTAACGTATTCCAGAACGAGAACCCTATCGCAATGATTCAGGCTGTTGGTGCAGTCGTACACGAGGGAATGACTCCTGCTCAAGCGTTCGAACTCTACAGCGACTTATCTAACAAGTAGAACAAACCAACACTAAACACCAAAACAATGAATAAAAAACTCGTTTTATCATTAATGTTCGTATGTAGTGTCAGCATCTTTGCTGCCACTGCTGCGAGCAATAAGTCAACGACATTCGCTGAGAGTGCCGCGACACTACGAGCTGACGCGATGAAAAATGCAGGTAGCAAAAGCTACACATCGACATATCAGCTCAAAGGCGGCGCTACACCAGTGAAGACGTCTGTTGCATTAAAGAGCGGCGAGCAGGTGATGATATACTGCTCAGGCTCTGAGAACACCGGAAACAATAGTTATTGGGTAATCAATGACGCGGAGTTCGTAACTAAAGGAGGTACGTCTGATCTTACGCAGCAGAACTCTCAAACAATGGGTGCTGTAAAATTCCGATTCCTCAATAAGACTCAGAAAGTTAGATACAACAACGTGGAGCTCACAAATGGTATTCAGATGCCAATGGCTGCAAGTATGTTGATTACAGCTGATGAGGCGAAGACCCTTAACTTCGAGTTGATGCTCAACGGCTCTGCTAGCTCATCTGCAACAATCAAAGTGCAGAGAGTTAACACAGCAAAAGTTGCCGCGTTGGAGAGTGCTTTCCCCGAGGAGGTGAAGGTATACCAATCATTTGGTAAGGGAGCTTTGACTCTCTTGGTACACGAGCCTGATTGCGCAACTGATCGCTCAATGGTTTTGAATGCTATCAAGACTGTTCAAAACAACAAGGCTCTCTTCGAGGCTTTGAGCGAGGCTGACGCACACAAAAACACAAAAGATAAGTGTGAGGCTTACTTCGTCCTAACAACTAAGGCTGTGCAGATCGCTAGCCTTGAGGAGCAGTTGTCGTGGTTGAAGATCTCAAATGTAGAGGATGCTATCAAGCGCCTAAAAGAGGTCGACGGATTTGATGTAGCAGCTAATGAGGCTCGCCTTGCTGAGTTGAAGAGACTCGTTAACGCAGGATTCGACGGAATCTACAATTGCGATAGCGAGGCTATGGCTAATGCAGAGAAGGCTTTGGAGCTACAGAAGCAGATCATCTTGGCAAACCCTGCATTCGACTTCGACAAGATCTTGGTTGGACGCTACAACTTGCCATACAACTCACGCTCTTGCCGCTCATCGGAGATGGGTACGCAGCCTAACAACTGGTCAAACCAGACGTCGGCTCGTCGTAACAACTTCGACGGTGAGATCGGTGTGTTCTCGAACCTCCGCGGAGAGTTGGAGTATGAGCAGATCTACAAACCATCTTGGGACACTTCACTCCCAGACATTCGTTTGAACTGGGATGCAAACCGTGTCCTCTTCACAATGAATCCTGAGGGTGACCACCACTGGCAGGTATATGAGTACGATCTAGAGGCTAAAGAACTCGACAAGATCACCGATGGATCTGACGAGCACCTAGACTATTTCGACGCTGCATACCTTCCAAATGGAAAGCTCGCTATCGTATCTAACGTAGGAGGTCAAGGTGTACCTTGTGTAAATGGTACAGATCAAGTAGGTAACCTCGTGTTGTTCGACCCTGAGACTAAGGATATGCGTCGTTTGACATTCGATCAGGATGCAAACTGGGGACCCGTGATGATGCACAACGGAAAGTTGATGTATCAGCGTTGGGAGTACACCGACTTGATGCACTACTACTCTCGTTTCGTAATGAGTATGAACCCAGACGGTACTGAGCAGAAGTGTCTCTTCGGAAGCGGAATGACATTCCCTAACACATCGTTCGACATTCAGCCATTGCCAGACCACCCATCTCGTTTTGTGGGTATCGTATCGGGACACCACGGTGTGACTCGTGCGGGACGTCTATTTATGTATGATCCAGCTATCTCTCGCAACACTACTGCTGCGTTGATCCACGAGTTCCCATTCAAGGATCGTGAGCTCGTTCCTGAGATCAAAGATAGATTGTTGGATGGTGTATACCCAATCTTCATCAAGCCTTTCCCAGTCGACAACGAGACTATTCTCGTAACAGCTAAGATGTCGGAGAATGGTTTGTGGGGTCTCTACTCAGTAGATACTGACGACAACTTGGTATTGTTGGCAGAGTATGAGGGCGAGGGTATGATCCACGCAACTCCTATCCGCAAAACTGTACCACCTCCAACAATTCCTGACAAAACAAATATGGCTACCAACGAGGCAACTGTATTTATTCAGGATATCTACGAGGGTGAGGGTCTTCCTAACGTACCACGCGGATCTGTTACTCACTTGCGTATCCACACTTACGAGTACGCTTACAACAACTCACCATCGAACCACTACGCTCAGGGTATCCAGAGTGGATGGGATATCAAGACTTGCTTGGGTATCGTCCCTGTAGAGGCTGACGGTTCGGCTATCTTCAAGATCCCTGCTAACACCCCTATCGCTATCCAACCTTTGGATAAGAATGGTGCGGCAATTCAGTGGATGAGAAGTTGGTTCGTAGGAATGCCGGGCGAGACTGTATCTTGCGTAGGTTGCCACGAGGATCAAAATCAGATCCCAATGCCTAAAAAGGTTATCGCATCTAGCCGCGAGGCTCACGAGATCGAGACTCCAGAGGGTGGTATTCGTCCATTCCAGTATGACTTGGAGATTCAGCCTATTTTGGATCGTGCTTGTCTATCGTGCCACGATGGTAATGGAAAGAGTAGCCTTAACTTCACTGGTGGTATCAAGGATCAGTATGGTTATGGAACAAGTTGCCTTGCTCTTCACCCATACGTACATCGTCAAGGTGCTGAGGCTGCAATGAAGGTGATGGTACCATACGAGTATCACGCTAACAACAGCCGTCTTGTACAGATGCTCAAGAATGGTCACTATGGCGTTACTCTTACCGACGATGAGTGGAGAACACTCTACAACTGGATCGACTACAATGTACCTGACAAGGGTTCATTCGAGACGTTGAGAGACCACGGTTACGATCAGTATACACGTCGTATTGAGCTCAACAAGAAGTATGCTAACGGAGTTTACTCTGATTGGAAGAAGCAGGCTAAGGATTATGCAGACTACTTGAAGAGCAAGCCAGCTGTTGAGCCAGCAAAGGTTAACTTCACAGCTCCTAAGTTCAAGGAGGCAAAGGCTAAGAACTTCCCAACAACTGTTACAAAGGGTGAGACTAAGGTCGTAGAGGTTGCACCGGGTGTTGAGATCACATTCGTTAAGATCCCTGCGGGAGAGTTCGTAATGGGTGAGAATCGCATCAACAGCAACGCTGCACCTGAGTTCAAAGCATCGGTTGACAAGGCGTTCTGGATGAGCACTTGTGAGTTGTCGAATGCTCAGGTTCGCGCAATCTTGCCAGAGCACAACAGCCGTTTCTACGATCAGCAGTGGAAGGATCACGTCGTGGAGGGTTACCCTGCAAATGGCGACGATCAGCCAGCAATCCGCATCAGCTGGAACAGCGCAATGGAGTATTGCGAGAAACTCTCGGAGAAGACAGGTTTGAAGGTTATGCTTCCAACCGAGACTCAGTGGGAGTGGGCAGCACGCGCTGGAACAGAGAGCGACTACTGGTATGGCGACGCACACATCGACTTTAGCAAGAAGGAGAACCTCTCTGACAAGCAGATGTTGAAGATGGCTGTTGCACGTGTCGACCCACAGCCTATCGACAGAGAGTATCAGTGGGGAGGTATCAAGTGGTATGACTACTGTACATACATCCCTAAGGATGAGTCTGTAGATGACGGTCATATGCTACCTGCAAATAGCGGAAGCTACGAGGCAAACCAATTCGGAGTGTACGATATGTTGGGTAACATCTCGGAGTGGACTCGTTCCGACTATTTCCCTCACTCTGAGAAGGTCTCTAAAAAGGCTACATCTGAGTACAAGGTTGTTAAGGGAGGCTCTTGGAAAACACATCCTAAGGATGCTCGTGTAGCAACTCGCTACAACTATCATCCTTGGCAAGCTCCACACAACGTGGGTATGCGACTAGTAATCGAGGAGTAAGATAACTCAAATTTGCAGCCCTAACCGATCTCTTTCAAAAGAGACTAAGTTAGGGCTGCTTTTTTTTATTCAAGACATAAAATATGACTAAGATAAAATTATTTGCAGCGTCTCTGATTGCATCATTGATCTGCACAGTGTCGATGGCAGCATCTCCACAAGTTGTCACGTCGGGACACGGAAACTCAAAAATATACATTCTCGACTTGGAGAGCCAATCTATAGTGTGGGAGATCCCTCTCGACAAAGGGGAGGCTTGTAACTCTATTCACCTCGTGAATGGTGGTAAGAACATCCTTTTCTCGACGCAGCTGAGCGCGAAACTTGTCTCGATCGCAACAAAAGAGGTTTTGTGGGAGATGAGTGTTGATAGCAGCAAGGAGGAGCTACACAGCGTCTACCCACACAAAAATGGTGGTGCATCAATCTTCATCTCCGGCACACCTGCTCGCGTGGTTGAGCTATCGAAAGATCTCAAAACAACAACCGAAAAGTTCACATTCGAGACTGGAGGAACCAACAAACACGCAATGTTCCGCCAATGTATCATTGCAAAAAATGGTAACTACTTAATCTCGATGTTCCCTAAAAAGAGTATCGTTGAGATGACTCCAGAGGGAAAAACAGTCAACATTTTTGAAGTTGGAGGAACAGCGTTCGGCGCAAGAGAGACCTCGAAAGGTACTCTTATGCTCGGTATGGGTGACAAACACTCGATCATTGAGTATGATCCCAATATGATGGGTATCGTTCGCGAGATCAAAGGTTTCAACAACAAAGAGATCTCTCTTCTCTATATGTCGCAGGTCGAGGAGATCAGTAAGGGCAAATATATGTCAGCTATCTGGAGTGGACACAACAAAAAACCTCTTACCTCACCAGCTCCTCAACTCTTTATCTTTAACGACGATTTGGAGATCGAGTGGATGTGGGATAACAAAGATGTCAATATAGGTAAGATCTCGGCGTTCCACTACAGCAAAAAACCTATCGTAAAATAGAGTAATTATACGAATCCAATAAAACGATTCGTTTATACAAAAAAGAATATTTAATGAAGAGATTCCTATCATCTTGGCGAGTATCGCTACTACTTCTACTCGCCTACGCCACCCTACTCGCTGTCGCCACAGGTGTCGAGAGCGCTAAAGGGACAACTATTGCGAACGATTACATATACAAGAGCGTATGGTTTATCGCCCTTCAATTACTGATGGTCGTGACCTCTGTTGGCGTAATGATAAAAACTCAACTCATTAAACGAAAGCTATATGGGGTGGTGACGCTCCATATAGCACTAATTATGATCCTCGCTGGAGCACTCACAACTCATATCTTCGGGTATGAGGGTATGTTGCGTCTGCGCGAGGGTCAGAGTAGCAACCATATGATGATTACCGATAGTCAAGGTATGATCGTGAGAAGCTACGAGCTCCCATTTACATTGACCCTAGAGGATTTTGTTTTGGAACGATACCCCGGTTCACAGAGCCCATCTTCGTATGAGAGTTTCTTGAGTGTGGAGCAGGAGGGTGATGTTCGCGAAGAGCACATCTATATGAATCGTGTACTCGACATATCGAGCTATCGTATCTTCCAAACATCATATGATCCCGACGAGATGGGAAGTATCTTGACAATCAGCTACGATCCGTGGGGTACAGGAATTTCATATATGGGTTACTTCTTGATGAGTCTCGGCTTTCTGATGATTCTATTTGGTCGCAACTCGATCTTCAGACGCAGAGTCGAGGAGCTCAACTCAATATACAAAAAAGCCGCTACCCTACTTGCGTTTGCAATCCTCGTCCCATCTATAGCAGGTGCTACAACAGAGCTAACTGTTGTCCCTAAAGAGTTTGCTAACAAGTTCGGTCACCTACAGATCCAATCACCAACGGGTAGAATGGAGCCTGTAGACACCCATACGGAGCAGCTTCTGCGCAAACTAATTCGCTCAAATAGTTATCGAGGTCTTGATAGCAATCAAGCAATCCTTGGAATCATAGCCTTCCCCGACGAGTGGAGTGTTGAACCCATATTCGAAAGCTCTACAGAGGAGATTCTAAACCTCCTTGAGGATGTAAAAGGCGATAAGTTTGCCCTCTACAACCTATTCAGCATCGAGGGTGATTACCTACTAGAGGAGCAGGTAAAGGCGGCATACGCCAAGAGTGCAAGCGAACGAAATCGATTCGATAAAGAGATACTAAAGATTGACGAACGTGCAAATATCCTATATGCTCTACAGTTAGGGCAGTTATTTTCGATCTTCCCCGTTCCCGACAGCGAAACCAATGAGTGGGTGTCGGGTGGTAATGACTTGACAATGCTCAATGGGGATGACTTTATGTTTGTCTCGAAGATTCCCCTACTACTCATTCAGGAGATGAATATCGCCTCAACAAGTGGCGACTGGGACTCTGCATCGGAGGTTATAGATATGATTAACATCTATCAACAACGCCGCTCGACAGAGATCCTTCAATCCCCAACACAGGTGAAAGTAGAGATTCTCTACAATCGACTCTCTGTGTTTAGTCGTGTCACGTTTGCATATATGACAATGGGTATTGTGCTACTCATTCTATCACTTATCCACCTCAATCGTAATCGTCGATGGACCCTCTGGGGATTGCGCGGAGGTATTGGCATTGTAATATTACTCTTCACGGCTCAAACTCTCGCCCTCGCGGCAAGATGGTATATCTCGGGACGCGCTCCGTGGGCTAACGGATATGAGAGTATGATATATGTAGCGTGGTCGTCACTGCTGGCAGGGTTGGTCTTTATTCGTCGATCATACTTGACCTTTGCGTTGGCTACATTCCTCGGGGGTGTGGTTCTGTTGGTGGCACACCTAAATTTCCTCGACCCAGAGATTACCCCTCTCGTTCCCGTCCTCAAATCATATTGGTTGATGCTACACGTCGCTATCATCACCGCAAGTTATGCATTCTTCGGAATGAGTTTCTTCGTGAGTGGACTCAATATCTCGATGGTAGCATTTGGGGGACAAGACGAAAGAGGGAGACTCACCCTTAGAGAACTTCGAATTATTAGCGAACTATCTCTAACAATCGGTCTCGCCCTGCTCAGCGTAGGTACATTCCTAGGTGCAGTGTGGGCTAATGAGTCGTGGGGGCGCTACTGGGGATGGGATCCCAAGGAGACGTGGGCTCTTATCTCGATGTTGGTCTATGCACTTGTCATCCACTCTCGATACATCCCCAAACTCAATACAAACTTTGCATTCAACACCCTAACTATATATGCGTTGGGATCTATACTAATGACATACTTTGGGGTCAACTACTTCCTCAATGGTCTCCACTCCTACGCTGGCGGTACACCTCCAGCACTGTGGGGTGTCTGGATTATCTATGCTATTGTGACAGTTATAGTCGGTATTGCGTGGCAAAAGAGCCGAAAGATTTCGTAATCGCACAAATTGTACTATCTTTGTGGAGTATTTCCGCAAAACAAGCAAACGATGAAGGAGAACCTAGTTATTATACCCACATACAATGAGATCGAAAACATCTCTCTTATGATCGACGTCGTGATGAATCTCGATGGCGACACTTTCGACCTCCTCATCATCGACGATGGGTCACCCGACGGCACAGCAAAAGTTGTTAAAGAGAGGATGATCGATTATCCCAACCGACTATGGATGATCGAGAGATCGGGTAAACTAGGTCTCGGATCGGCATACATCACAGGCTTCAAGTGGGCTCTCGAACGAGAGTATCAATATATCTATGAGATGGATTGCGACTTCTCACACAACCCTCAAGATTTGAAACGTCTACACGCGGCAGCTCTCAACGGTGCTGACGTTGTAGTTGGGTCTCGCTACATTGCGGGAGTCAATGTTGTAAATTGGCCTATGTCGAGATTGCTGCTATCATATTTTGCCTCGGCATATGTTCGTTTCGTCACCCGAATGAAGGTGATGGATGCAACAGCAGGATTTGTCTGTTATAACAGAGCTGTTTTGGAGCGCATCAACCTCGATCGAGTGAAGATGCAGGGGTATGGATTTCAAATTGAAATGAAGTATAGCGCAATAAAACTCGGCTTCAAACTCGTCGAGGAGTCTATCATCTTCACCGAACGTCAAGAGGGAAACTCCAAGATGAGTGGAGGTATTTTTGGCGAAGCTCTGTGGGGCGTAATGGCTCTACCCTTCAGACGTATTTAACGTAAAATCGAAACTATAAAAGAACACCCGATGGCAACTCCTAAGTCGCCCTCGGGAGGAAAACTATGAATTTATATAAAAAAAACTAGCCAATTTATAGGAAATCTATTTTTATTATATACCTTTGTTTGATTAACTGTTTATTACACAAATTTAATTAAACAAAAATAAAATGAAAGTATCTCACATCGAGCATTTGGGTGTAGCCGTAAACTCACTAGACGAGGCAATTCCATATTGGGAGAATGTATTAGGTCTTAAATGCTACGCAATCGAAGAGGTTGCAGATCAGAAGGTTAAAACAGCATTCTTTATGCTAGGACAGACTAAGATTGAGCTTTTGGAGCCAACTTCGCCTGACTCAACAATTGCAAAGTACATTGAGAAAAAAGGTGTAGGTATTCACCATATGGCTCTTGCGTGCGAAAACATCGAAGAGCAACTTGCAGACGCTGAGGCTCTCGGAGTTAAACTGATCGACAAAACACCTCGAAAGGGAGCTGAGGGACTCACTATCGCATTCCTTCACCCAAAGTCAACTCAGGGTATCTTGACTGAATTGTGCGAAAATAAATCAAAATAATTTAATATAAGTTATGAGCGAAATTCAAAATAAGATCAAGACATTGATCGCGAATCGCGAGGCCGCACGTATGGGTGGTGGTCAAAAGAGAATCGATGCGCAGCACGCAAAAGGTAAGTATACAGCACGTGAGCGTATCGATATGTTGCTCGACGAGGGTAGCTTCGAGGAGTTCGATATGTTCGTTACACACCGTTGTACTGACTTCGGTATGGAGAAGAGCCACACATTTGGTGATGGTGTCGTAACAGGATATGGTACAATCGAGGGTCGCCTAGTATATATCTTTGCTCAGGACTTCACCGTTACTGCAGGATCACTCTCGATCTCTATGGCAGAGAAGATCTGTAAGGTACAGGATATGGCTATGCGTAATGGCGCTCCTTGCATCGGTATCAACGACTCGGGTGGTGCTCGTATTCAAGAGGGTGTTAACGCCTTGGCTGGATATGCTAACATCTTCCAGCGCAATGTTATGTCGTCGGGTGTTATTCCTCAGATCTCTGCGATCTTTGGACCTTGTGCCGGTGGTGCTGTTTACTCTCCTGCTTTGACCGACTTCATCATTATGAAGAGCCAAACCTCAAATATGTTCCTTACTGGTCCAAAGGTAGTAAAGACCGTTACCGGTGAGGATGTAACACAGGAGCAGTTGGGTGGTGCGTTGATGCACACCACAAAGTCAGGTGTTGCTCAGTTCGCTGTCGACACAGAGGATGAGGGTATTAGCTTGATCCGCAACCTCCTTTCATATATGCCACAAAACAATATGGAGGATGCTCCATTGGCTGTATGTACAGACAAGATCTCTCGCTTGGAGGACTCTTTGAATGAGATCATCCCTGAGGCTGCTAACAAACCTTACGATATGTTTGATGTAATTCGTGCTATCGTCGACAATGGTGAGTACTTAGAGTCTGCTGGTGGTTTTGCGAAGAACATCGTCACTTGTTTCGCTCGCTTCAACGGTCAGAGTGTGGGTATCGTAGCTAACCAGCCTAAGTTTATGGCAGGTGTGTTGGATAGCAACGCTAGTCGCAAGGCTGCTCGTTTCATCCGTTTCTGCGACGCCTTCAATATTCCTATCGTATCTTTGGTTGACGTTCCCGGATTCTTGCCCGGTACAACTCAGGAGTATGGCGGCGTAATCACACACGGAGCAAAGTTGTTGTTCGCATATTGCGAGGCTACAGTTCCAAAGGTGACAGTTACTCTTCGTAAGGCGTATGGTGGAGCATATATCGTTATGTCATCTAAGCATATCCGTGGTGATATCAACTACGCTTGGCCAATGGCAGAGATCGCTGTTATGGGAGCAAGTGGTGCTGTCGAGGTGTTGCAGGCTAAGGCTTTGGCAGCATTCGAAGATCCAGAGGAGCGCGCTAAGTTCGTAGCAGAGAAGGAGAAGGAGTACAACGACAAATTCTCTAACCCATACAATGCTGCTCGCTACGGATATATCGACGACGTTATCGAGCCACGCAACACACGTTTCCGCGTGATCCGTGCTCTTCAGTCGTTGGCTACAAAGCGCCTACAGAACCCACCAAAGAAACACTCTAATATTCCATTGTAGTATGATGAATCAACTATTTATGATGCCTCTAAGCGCACACGCTGTTGCTGGGGCAAAAGGGGCAGACACCATCTTGGAGAGTGATCCACACGGATTTATCGTTACGTTGATCTCTGTGTCGGTGGTTTTGTCTGCGTTGATTGTCTTGGCTATATTGATATGGCTCTTCTCAAGAGTTATTATCTATCTAGCGAAACGTCAGTCAGAGGAGTCTCGTAAGAAGTCGTTGAAGAACCCAAATGCGGTTGTTCACGACGTCGAAGAGGAGAGTAATGGTGAGGTAATCGCGGCGATTGCCTTGGCTGTGAAACTCAACAAAGAGGATCTACACGATAAGGAGAGTGAGGTTATTACGATCAACAGCGTTGCTCGTCACTACTCACCTTGGAGCTCTAAGATCCACGGATTGACAAATATGCCTCGATAAATTTAGATTTATTAGGTATTAAATAACAAAATGATTTAAGCGATACAGAATGAAAGAGTATAATATGAAGATCAACGGTAACGAGTATGTTGTCGCGATCGATATTCAAGATGAGCAGAAGGCGCAAGTTGTCGTAAATGGCACAAAATATAGCGTCGAGCTCGAAAACGCAACCGTTAAAAAGGCTGTGCCAACACGTCCACAAGTTGCAGCAGCACCAGCGTCTCACCCAGTACCAAACTTCGCATCTCCAGCCGCTAAACCTGCGGCAGGTGCAGCAGCAGGTAGTGGAACACCAGTATTGAGCCCTCTTCCGGGTGTAATCCTCGACATAAAGGTTGCCGTTGGCGATTCAGTCTCTGCCGGTCAAACTCTCGTGGTGTTGGAGGCGATGAAGATGGAGAACAATGTTGATGCCGCAATGGCAGGTGTTGTTAAATCTATCGCAGCTCGTATTGGTGATTCAGTATTGGAGGGTGACGTACTTATTACAATTGGATAGTTATGAGTAGCTTTTTATCATCTTCATTTCTCGAAGAGAGCGTCCTAAAGTTCGTTGAGACTACAGGGTTCTACAACCTCTTCGTGCAGGAAGGCGGATGGCGTTACTTAGTGATGATCGCCGTTGGATGCTTCTTCCTATATCTTGCTATCAAACATAAGTTTGAACCAATGTTGCTCGTTCCGATTGGATTTGGTATCATAATCGGAAATATTCCTCTCCCAGCTCTCAATGAGATTAGTATCTATAGCGAAGGTTCGGTGTTGAATCTGCTCTATATTGGTGTGACAAAGGGTATTTACCCCCCACTTATCTTCTTGGGTGTTGGTGCGTTGACCGACTTCTCGTCGATGTTGTCAAACCCTAAGCTAATGTTGATTGGTGCAGCGGCACAGGTCGGTATCTTTGTAGCCTATATGGGTGCAATATTGTTAGGATTCCCTGCAAACGAGGCGGGATCTATCGCAATCATTGGAGGTGCTGACGGTCCAACATCTATCTTCTTAACAGGTATCCTCGCTCCCGAGTATTTGGGTGCAATTGCAATCTGTGCATACTCTTATATGGCTCTTGTACCAGTACTTCAGCCCCCTGTTATGCGCCTTTTGACAACGGAGAAAGAGCGTATGATAAAGATGCGTCCAACACGTGTCGTGTCACAGACAGAGAAGATCTTGTTCCCAATCGTAGCTTTTGTGTTGACAACTTTTGTTGTGCCAGATGCTATTCCACTCTTAGGAATGTTGTTCTTGGGTAACTTGATGAAGGAGTCGGGCGTTGTAAAACGCTTGTCGAATACCGCTAGCAACCAGTTAATCGACATTATGACAATCCTCATTGGTGTGACTGTTGGTGCATCTACAAAGGCTGATGTGTTCCTCACTGAGAAGACGATATTTATCTTTATTCTTGGAGCGTTGTCATTTATCGTCGCTACAGCAGGTGGAGTGTTGTTTGTCAAGATTATGAATTTATTCCTTAAGGATGGTAACAAAATCAACCCTCTTATCGGTAATGCAGGTGTGTCAGCAGTACCAGCCGCAGCACGTGTGAGTCAAGATGTAGGTTTGAAGTACGATAGAACGAACTACCTATTGATGCACGCAATGGGTCCAAATGTAGCAGGAGTTGTAGGTTCGGCTGTTGCTGCGGGTATCCTATTGTCATTCTTGAGATAAGATATCTATCATATCGAACATAAACGAGGGGAGTGGTTAGCCGCTCCCCTCGTTTATGTCTACTCCTTTATTACTATGTGTTATTCATCCTATTTGAGCGACAAGAATTCTTAATCGGAATACTCCATCAAATATGATTTAATAAAGGCATCTATCTCTCCATCCATTACCTTGTCGACATCCGATGTTTGATAGTTTGTTCTGTGGTCCTTGACGCGCCTATCGTCGAATACGTAGCTTCGAATCTGCGACCCCCACTCGATTCGTTTTTTTGTCGCCTCCAGAGCTTGTTGTGTTGCTTGTCGTTTTTCGAGCTCTCGCTGATAGAGTTTCGACTTGAGGATACGCATTGCATTCTCGCGATTCATCAACTGCGAACGTGTCTCCATATTCTCGATCAAGAAGTCGATTGACTCACCCGTCTGCGCATCCTTTGAGTGGTAACGCAGACGCACTGCCGTCTCGACTTTATTGACATTCTGCCCTCCCGCACCACTTGCACGGTAGGTATCCCACTCTATGTCGGCAGGATTTACCACAACCTCAATGTTATCGTCCACCGCCGGCGACACAAATATCGAGGCAAACGTAGTCTGTCTCTTGTTGTTTGCATTAAACGGCGAGAGTCTCACCATTCGGTGCACACCACTCTCGCTCTTTAGATATCCATATCCATACTCACCCTCAAACTCCAATGTGGCAGATTTCACACCCACCTCCTCACCAGCCTGATAGTCGAGAACCTTCACCTTGTAGCCGTGAGCCTCACCCCAACGGGTATACATCCTCACCAACATCGACGCCCAATCAAGAGCCTCAGTACCTCCAGCGCCTGCGTTAACATCTACAATTGCGCCCAAACGATCCTCCTCGCGACGCAACATATTGCGCAACTCCAGAGCCTCTATAAGCTCCGTGACACGACAATATTGCTCCTCAAACTCCTCCTCCGAAGAGAGCTCTGCCGCAACAAACTCAGGCATCAAGGTTAGATCCTCGACACCTTTCGCTACTACGTCGTACTCCTCAATCCACGACTTCAACGACGCAACTCTCTGCAATTGTTTGCGTGCAGCGTCGGCATCGTCCCAAAATGTAGGTTCTTGAGTCTTCTCCTCCTCATTTTGGAGTTCGATGCGCCTCTGCTCGATGTTAAGGCAGCGGCATAACTCCTCACAGCGCCCCTCAACATCTTTTATTTGCTCCGTACTTACCATTGCGAAACTACTCTAACTCCCAATCAGAGCCATCCTTACGATCTTTCACCCTAATTCCAGCAGCTACCAATCCATCGCGAATCTGATCCGAGAGAGCCCAATTTTTACTACCCTTAGCCTCAGTTCGCATAGCGAGTAACATCTCAACAAGAGGTGTCACATAGTCGCGACCTCCCGAAACTCCTGTAGAACCCTTCTCGTCACACAACCCCAAGACATCAAATACATATCTGTTAACGATAGATTTGAGGGTCTCAAGATCCGCCTCGGTGATTGTCTGCGCGCCGTCTACCAACTGGTTTATTAGACGTACCCAATCAAAGAGTGCTGAGATAACCATCGGTGAGTTCAAGTCATCATTCATCGCCGCAGCACAACGATCTGCCAACTCCTCGGGCTTCAGACTCGACGTAGCCGATGTTTTGATCTTCGAGAGCGCGTCGACACCCTTCATCAATCTATCGAGTCCCTTCTCTGCCGCCTGCAACGCCTCATTCGAGAAGTCGAGAGTCGAGCGATAGTGTGCCTGCAACACAAAAAAGCGGATTGTCATAGGTGAATATGGCTGCTCCAACAGAGAGTGAGTACCACCGAACAGCTCCTCCAACGTAATGAAGTTACCCAACGACTTACCCATCTTCTGTCCGTTGATGGTAATCATATTGTTGTGTACCCAGTAACGTGCCGAATCGTGTCCCAACGCAGCTGTCGACTGTGCAATTTCACACTCGTGGTGAGGGAACATTAGATCCATTCCACCACCGTGGATATCAAACTGCTCACCCAAATACTTTGTACTCATAGCCGAGCACTCCATATGCCACCCGGGGAATCCATCACCCCACGGTGAAGGCCAACGCATAATATGCTCTGCCGACGCCCTCTTCCAAAGAGCGAAATCCACCGAACTACGCTTGTCGCTCTGACCATCCAACTCTCGCGTATTGGTCAAGATATCATCGAGGTTACGCCCCGACAACTTTCCGTAGTTATACTTTTCGTTATACTTAGCAACATCAAAATATATCGACCCATTCGCCTCATAAGCGAACCCTTTGTCGAAGATATCCTTCACAAAATTAATCTGCTCTATGATATGCCCCGATGCCTGTGGCTCTATCGACGGAGGCAACACCCCCAACTGCTCCATAGCAGAACGGTAACGATTCGTATAGTATTGAGCGATCTCCATTGGCTCTAGCTGCTCCAAACGAGCCTTCTTTGCGATCTTATCCTCCCCCTCGTCGGCGTCGTGTTCGAGGTGTCCCACGTCGGTAATATTACGGACATATCTCACCTTATAACCCAACGACTGAAGGTAACGAAACATCAAATCGAATGTAACAGCGGGGCGAGCGTGCCCCAAGTGTGGATCACCATATACGGTTGGTCCACACACATACAGACCCACGTGGGTAGGGTTAATCGGCACAAATTCCTCTTTCTTTCGAGTTAGTGTATTGTATAAAAATAGTTTTGAATCCATATCTAAATCTAATATCTCATTTATTCATTTATGTTTGTCTCCGTCGACCTCTTCTTCGTCAACTCCTCAATCTCCGATGGAGTCAAGTAATCCTTATATTGCAGAAGTTCATCCTCCGCAGCTCCTAGCGTACGATAGTAGTCGTTGATCCAATCCATAATCTCGACCCTCTTCATCTGTGCAGCGATGTAGTATATCTGCTCTAGATCCTCCAACTTTTCGTCGATTATTGAGTCGGTCATATCCGCTAACACACCCTCAAATGAGAGATAGTACTCAATGTACTCAACGATGGTGCGTGTGTAATCCATCAACAGAATATCTCCCTTATGAAGTTCATCTGCCATATAATACCCCTCAATTAGAGGAATTGTATTGGCTGCGGTAAACCTCAACTGAGTTGTTGGCAAACGATCAAGCGCACCATCTAACAACTCCACCGCCTTCTCTTTCTCTCCCTTAGCGATATATGCCATCGCAACGCGAGCGAAACCTTCACGCGCCTTCGATGCGTTTAGATTATATTGAATTGTATAATCTACATATACCTTTGGGTCGTGCAAGTTTCCATATCGGAACGTATTCAACATAAGGGGTCCTGCATAGTCGGGGTCGACACGCCCAACCTCCCAAGCCGAACGGAATGGAGTTGGAATAGGCACGAAACGATATGCAAATCCATCATATTGCAGATAGTCGAGAAGCCCCAAATTCTGCAAAATGTATACCTGCGTAAAGTAGATCGGGCGCTCCCAGTTAAAGTTAGCCAACATATCGAGTATCATCAACTCCGACTTGTCGATAGTGTTACCCGGCAACGAGAAGTAGATCGTATCGACCATCTTGTCGGCATCCTCGGGCTTCACAATACCCGCCGCCAAAACATTTTCACGATTGACTGGCAGTGCTATCTTCTTCGTTGGAATGTAATCGGTAAAGCTACCATCCATTAACTCATATTGAGTTCTCTTATCATCGTTACGGACGAAATCTATCACATCCTTAATATCTACCGAGCGATCGACCCTAGCATCAATCGGCACAAGATCATTCACATAAGCATACTTACTACGCGGCAGAGAGAATGGCACAGGAGCGGCATCATTTGCCCAACTCTTCATCTGATCGATATACCACTCACCACCCAAGTAGCTCGTATTCATAATCCTCACATCGGTACGTACACCATCCACCTCCTGATTAAACCACAGAGGGAAAGTGTCATTATCACCATAGTTGAGGATAATTGAGTTTGGTAGAGTAGAGTGCAAGTAGTTCCAACCTACGTCGCGAGCAATTGTTCGACCCGAACGATCGTGGTCATCCCAGTTCTCACTTGCCAAGATCGCTGGTACACTCATCGACAACACAAATGCCGCAATAACTGTGTTGCGACCACTCTTCTTGCTGATAGCCTCGATCAACTCACGGAGCGCCAAGACTCCAAAACCAATCCATATAGAGTAGGCGTAGAATGCTCCGGCAAACACATAGTCGCGTTCACGAGGCTCCGATGGTGACGTGTTGAAGTATACCACCAACGCAATACCCATCATCACAAACAACCACATAACGATAGAGAAACGCTTCTGATCGACATTGAGCTGCCACAAAAGCCCCAACAGTCCCAACAAAAATGGCAAGAAGAAATATCGGTTACGTCCACGATTCTCCGCCATCTCACGAGGTAGATTCTTTTGTGGACCTAAGTACGCCTCGTCGATAAAATCTACACCAGACAACCAGTTACCATCCGAGATAGTTACCCTTGAGGCTTGAATATCGCTCTGACGTCCTACAAAATTCCACAAGAAGTATCGCCAAAACATATACCCCAACTGATAGTTGAAGAAGAAATTTATATTCTCACCCAACGTAGGTTCTATGTATTGTTCGCCTCCATAGTAGACCGTCTCACCATACTCCAACTGCTCCGCCATAATAACCTTTCCCTGCTCATCACGACGTATCTCACCCTCACTATCCTTGAGAGGTGCAATCTTTATTCTGTAAGCTGCCCACGGCTTATACCCCGCCTCACCACGGCGAGAGTCCCACATACGAGGGAAGAGACGCATAAATTCATCGGGGTATACATATCCCGACAAGACCTCACCCTTCTCATACTTACCCTCATCATTTAGGTAGTAGAAACTTCTTTTGGTATAATCCTCTACAGGCGCTGAGTACGACGCTCCATATATGAGTGGTCGCGAACCATACTGGTCACGCGAGAGAAGCGACAAAAGTGCGTGAGGATTTGCCGGATGGTTACTATTCATCGGTGGGTTCACCGCAGCACGAATCGTCACCGAAGCATACGACGAGTAACCTATAAATAACATTGTCAACGACAGAGCTATCACATTAATCAACACCAATCGACGCTTATGAGTGTAATAAGAGGCATATCCCAACGCCCCAATCAACGCCAGCGAAAAGAAAACCATTCCCGAATTGACGGGCATACCCAACGAGTTGACGAAGAATGTATCGACCATCGCCCCCATATAAATAGAGTACGAAAGAACAAACCCATTTACAAAGATCAATATAACTCCCGAGATAAGTGTCGACAAAAGAATCCCCTTAAGCGTTACCTTACTAAATCTACGGAAGTAGTAGATAAATACCAATGCAGGGATAGTAAGCAAGTTGAGGATATGAACTCCGATCGACAGACCCATCAAATAGGCAATCAATATAATCCAACGCAATGAGTGTGGCTCATCTGCCTCCTCATCCCACTTGAGCATCAACCACACAACGAGAGCCGTAAACATCGACGATAGAGCATACACCTCACCCTCAACAGCCGAGTACCAAAATGTATCGGTAAATGTATAACTCAGCGCTCCGATAACTCCCGCAGCAAGTGTAGCCCAACCATTCACCTCTGTAAACTCCGCACCATCACGCGTAAACATCCTACGAGCGAGGTGTGTAATGGTCCAGAAGAGAAACAAAATCGTAAAGGCACTAGCGAAACAGTTCATCGCATTGACCATATGTGGCACATAGTGTGTCGATGGAGCGAAGATCGTGGCAATACGTGCCAAGATCATAAATAGAGGTGCTCCCGGAGGATGCCCAACCTCTAGTTTATAAGAGGTCGCGATAAACTCGCCACAGTCCCAAAGGCTCGACGATGGCTCCATAGTGAGGAGATAGACAATCGCAGCTATGGCAAAGACGCCCCAGCCCAATGTTCTATTCCAAAATTTGTATGACTTCATTAATTGCTGTTTTTCCTTTATTACTTTTAATACTAAGCGACAAAAATAGATAAAATATTGCGAATTAAAAAACTATAATTCCGTATAATTATAACGATGCCTCAACCCCAGCCGTGCGAAGTATAGCCTCGGCACACTCCTGAGGCTGTTCAAAGAGCCCCATATGCCCCGAGTTTTCGAGCAAAACGACCTCTGCTTGAGGGTGCTCTGCCTCCACCTTCTCAGCCACTTCCACTGGTATGTAGTCATCGTGTTTACCGTATATAAAACATTGACGAACCTTTAGATTCCGAAGCATTTCATTATAATCTTTACGAAGTTTCATACCTCTCAAAATAGCAACAACACCCTCATCTTCGGTGATATAAACCTGCTCCACTAGATCTGCAATATGATCTTTCATTCTCGCTCTGTTGTGGGCAGCAAAACCTGCTGCGGGGGCAACTTTCGCCAACATCTCTTTCTTTCCAGCCTCGACAAGAGCAATCTCTCGATCTCTGTTAGCGCTCTTCTCTGGCGCATCTGCATTGGGTGTGGAGTGGAACAGAACCAATCCATCCAACATATCAGCGTGGCGTGCCGCAAAAGCAAGCGCCACATAACCACCCATTGAGTGACCAACCACCGTACAACGCTCCACCCCAAGTGCCTTAACACCTGCCGCAACTGTATCTGCGAGAAACTCCATAGTATGGATATCACCCTCCACAACCGAAATACCGTGCCCCGGAAGGTCCAAAGTAATTACCCTCACACTCTTATACAAGAGAGGCACAAACTCCTCCCAAACCAACATCGACTCCAAATAGCCGTGCAACAAAACAACGCAACGATCTCCCTCGACCGAATCACATATATGCAGAGCCGTTGGACCTGCCATAATAAATTTATCTACCATCTACCGTTTATCTATAATTTTATGGTGCAATTTATTGAATATTTTTCAGTTTTTAGCTCTTTGAGGCGATAAATTTGCAAGTCCCCCGAATTATTGCTATTTTTGTAGCTATTATAGATACATTTAACACAATTTATGCAGGAACTAAATTATATACTCGCACACGGATCTAAAAACGTATTCGTCACGATCGACGCTGTCGCACAAAAAATCGATACAAACTCCGCCTCTACAGCAGAGTATGTTCGTGATGTGTGTAAGCTATTTGGAAGTGATGGATTGCTTTTTGTTGAACAGACTCCAGAGGGTGAGTATGCTATGAATATGTACAACACAGATGGCACACAGGCCGAAATGTGTGGCAACGGAATGAGAATAGTGGCGCGATTTGTAGATGAAACTTACCTAAAAAATGACAAGTTCACACTCTTCTCGGGAGGTCGCCCCTACCCGACTGTTCGAGCTGAGGCTACCGAGGTTATACTCGAAAACGGAAATAGGGAGCTAATACCCAACTATGGTGTCGAAATAGCAGTTCACACCTCTTCTGAGGAGTTTACACTCTCCAAAGATCAGTTTATAGCAGAACCTATCGAGGAACTTCACCCCGAACTTCTATTTACATATCTTAACTTAGGCAACCCGCACATTGTTGCTGAAGTCGACAAAATAGACCTCGATCTTCTCTCTCAACTAGGGGAGCGCGTTAAGGAGTTACCACACATCTTCACACGTGGCGTCAACGTAAGCTTGATGCTACCAATGGATGAGGGTAAGGTCTTTGTTGCTACATACGAACGCGGAGTGGGTCTGACACCTTCGTGTGGCACAGCAATGACTGCATCGAGCACCGCAGCCGCCCTAATCGGAATATACAGATGGGATGAAACTATTGAGGTTCGCAATAGTGGTGGATTTGTAAAGTGCGTATGTTCACGCAGCGAAGAGGGGTTAAAAACACGCCTCATTGGTAATGCAACATATATTGAGAGAGGAGTCATCAGCCCTTCACTCGAAATCACGAAGCAAGAGAGCTTCAACCAAGAGGTTGAGGCGTGGAATCAAATAACAAAATAGAAAACACATTAGATTATGATACAAGAGATCGCAAATCATCGTTCCATAAGAAAGTTTCAGAGTCGTCCAATCGACCCTACGGCACTCCGCACAACACTAGAGGCAGCGATCAGAGCCTCAACTTGTGGTAATATGCAGAGCTACACAATGATCGTCACACAAGATGCAGAGCAACTATCAAAACTCTCACCTTGCCACTTTGGACAGGTAGAGAGAATGAATGCCCCCTGCGTCGTGACAATCTGCGCCGACGTTGCACGATTTGAGGCGTGGTGTCGTGAGCGTAACGCAGAACCACGATATGACAACTTCATATGGTTTCTCAATGGTTGCATAGATGGTATGATGGCGGCACAGAATCTCACACTAGAGGCAGAGGCACAGGGGCTCGGAATATGTGTGCTCGGCACAACTCTATACACTACCGACAAGATAATCGAGATCCTTGAGCTACCCAAAGGTGTTATACCCGTCACCTCAATTGTTTTGGGATACCCCGACGAGCAGCCACCATTGACAGATCGCCTCCCATTTGAAGCGGTTGTAAACTTCGAAAAGTATGAACCCAGCACCCCCGAAAGAGTCAATCAGCTATGGAGCGAACGAGAGGCATCACAGCAGACAGCAGATCTAATCGCTGAGAACAAGACCGAAAATCTTGCTCAAATATTCACTCAATATCGCTACAAAGGGGATGACAATGTCACATTCTCGAAGATCTATTTTGAAATCTTAAAGAGTCAAAGATTCTTCAACCACGAATAGATGAAGCGGCACAGAGGGTTACGACAACTACTTTTCACACTCACGATATGCTTAATATGCTCATCGTGCGGTATCACGCGTCATATCCCAGAGGATCAGTTGCTCCTTCAGAGCATCGAGATAAAACAAAATCGCTCAACCCCTAAAAACGAGTTGATCCCAACATCTACACTTGCAAGATACACTCGCCAGAGCCCCAACAAACGTCTCTTGGGAACAAACTTCTACATCTGGGTTTACTATCAAGCAAATCCCGACAAGAGTAATTGGTGGAACACCCTAAAACGAAAGATCGGTCAAGAGCCAGTATATCTAGATCCCGAACTCACAGCTAAGAGCCTTGAGAATCTCAATATATATATGGACTCTCAGGGATTCTACTCATCAACGGTGGGTGTATCAATCGACACGCTAGCAAATCGTCGTCGTGCCAAGGTACTATTCAACACCCACCAAGGAGTACCATATATAATAAACAGTATGAAGTATCGTTTCCTCGATACTCTATTGCGCCCAATTATCCTGCCCGACACAACAAACTCTCTAATCCAAAAAGGAGATATATTTAGCGTCGCTCTGCTTGACGAAGAACGCGAACGCATTACCTCACATCTTCGCAGCAAAGGATACTTCGACTTTACAGTGCGTAACATAGAGTATCTTGCCGACACACTAGCCGCCAACTACACCGTTGATTTGGAGATGATAATCAAACGCGACCTCAATGGTTACGACACACAGGGAAAAGCTCAGTTCAAGGATAACAGAAGATATAGAATCGCAAATGTAAACATTCTTCCCGACTTCGATCCCTCTATTGTCATCACCGACTCAGCCTACCTCACAAAGATCGACACACTCTCATATCGTGGATTGAACATCATTCACCTTAGCGGAGAGAAGCCAAAGGTGCGCCCCCAAGTACTACGACAGATGATCCCTCTAACGACCGGTTCTCTATACAACTCAAAGGTGGTGGAGGAGTCGTACCAAAACCTTATGTCGCTAGGCTTCTTCAAAAGTGCACGTATCAACTTCGGAGAGACAAGCCTCGAAAGAATCGAGCGAGACACCCTACTACTCAAAGCCATAGAGGAGTACAGCCATCGGTCACAACCAAAATCAGAGAGCGACTCCCTCTCAACCGACAGATACATATCGAGTACAATACTCTGCACACCGGCACTCAAACAGAGTTACGAAATAGAGATCGAAGGTACGACAACCTCTAGTTTTTATGGACTCAATGCAACCCTAGGATATCAAAATCGCAACATCTTCCGAGGGGCTGAGGTGTGGAATGTAGATTTCACCGTCGGTTATGAGCATATGAAAGCCCCCGACGCAGTAAAGACCCGCGCCACAGAGGTTGGAGTATCAACAGGTCTTGCGTTTCCTCGATTTATCCTACCCGAGCTAAAGATATTCACCGGCGCTCTGCAACCCAAAACCACGATAGATATATCGGCAAATATTCAAGATCGCCCCTACTACAATCGTACACTGTCGAGCGCGTCACTAAGTTATAGTTGGCGCAACCGTCGATACTCAAACTTTACGGTGCGTCCAATTGATATAAACTTGATTGATATGAAATATATCGACGAGACATACTTCAATGAGCTGGAGAATGACTACCTAAAAAATAGTTATGAATCACAACTTATTGCCGGTATGAACATCGGATATACATTCAACAACCAACGAAAGAGCCTCCGCGGAAACTACACAATGCTACGTATAAACGCTGAGAGTTCAGGGAACTTACTCAGCTCGTTTGAGCACCTACTAGGCAAACCTACGAGCGACGACAACTATGAGATATTCGGAATAAAGTACGCCCAATATATCCGCTGCGACATCAACATAAGTCGAAAATATACTTTGGGTCTTAAGTCTGCAATTGTGGGACGACTTTATGCCGGCGCAGGATGGGCATACGACAACTCTACGGCACTTCCATTCGACCGTCTATTCTACTCTGGTGGTAGCAACAGTATGAGAGGTTGGACACCTCGAACATTGGGTCCGGGATCATCCGACGAGGAGATCGATGCAGTATACCCCACCCAGCTGGGAGATATGAAACTAGAGGTCAACCTAGAGTATCGATTCCCTATATGGAATGGATTTCACGGCGCTACGTTCTTAGATTTGGGTAACGTTTGGTACCTCAAGGACTCGGAGGGTGTCTACGACGAAGATGCTATCTTCAACAAGAATACATTCTACAAACAACTCGGATTTAACTCCGGCTTCGGATTGCGTCTCGACATTCAGTTTGCAATCCTACGCCTCGACTGGGGTGTTCAACTCCACAACCCCAACAAAGATGTAGATCACAGATGGGTCATAAAAGATTGGGACTGGAACAACACGGCTCTCAACTTCGGTGTTGGATATCCATTCTAACAAAATAGGTTGTCCTCATTCGCATTAGCGATTTGGACAACCTATTTTCAATTCAAGGTAGTTTTATCAACCACAACCAACCTTAACGCATTGAATTCATACGAATACTCGCCTTAACGAGTGCGAGAGCTCTAATACGGCTCTTTTCGATCTCTTTTTTAGCGTAATGTTGATTCTGGCTCACCAACCATACATATCGAGGATCATCGTGCTTCTGAATATACTTTACCGAGATAAACTCCTCTCCATCCATATCAATAGACATAAGGTACATATCTCCCCAGAAGATATCCGACAAATCCGACACCTGCTTATACAAAACAATATCACCACTCTTAAGGAGAGGATACATTGAATCACCAACTATATATATTGCACCATCGCACTTAGGCAAATTGGGAATATGAATATAGTTAACTGGTTTTGCCACCTCTGCACGTGAGAATAGAGGCACAAGACCTGCTGTACCCTCAATTGAATATAGGGGTACACTTTGGAGGGGCACACTAGAGTCTGTACGGTGCAAAAACTTATTGATATTAGGATCTGCATTAAACATCTCTCCAACACCTGTCTCTACCCACTCAGCGTTTACTCCAAATTCCTGAACAAGGATGTTCAGATTTCGCGACGAAAGACCAGCTTTACCTGTTTCGATCATCGACAAAGCGGCTTTACCAACACCTAAGTGACCTGCAAGTTTATCTTGAGTCATTCCTAACTCCTTGCGAATCAGCTTAAACCGCTCATTTACCATTAATTTGTTCATTTCTTTGTAAATTTTTTTACATCAAACTATTGTTTAGTTCAATTTATGACGTTATCTTTGTCGTTGCAAAGTTAAGAAATTTGCGAGACATTTCACAATTTTTCACGTAAAAAATTACAATTATTATGTACAAAATCTCACCTAACCTCTATACCCAACTTGCGAATGAGCTATTTGAAAGTATTACCTCTCTTTCGTTTTACACTGGTGTAATCGAGTTCGAATACGACGATACCGACATCCGATTTGTGTCGACCTTAATACCCTACTTTCGACCAGAATTTGGCAATGAAACGACTGAATACATCCTGTACGACATTATTCCCGTGTGGTGGGAGATTCACACCACAACTCTTGACGGAGAGGAAATTAACGACTTCGACTTCACCACATTCAAAGAATACATATGTCAATAACAATGCCAAAAACAGAAGATAAAGAGTGTATAAACAGAGTAAATTTAGACGCTAACCCCACAGGTTCAAAAACAGATCTTTATTTAACAGAGCCTTCCCCTAAACAAACGATAAAAAAAACGACAAATAGAACTAAATTATCCAAAACCACCGATAACCAGACCGTTCCAAAGAAAAAAGAATCAAAAATTATCTCCTTCGAGGAGTTTTCCAAAGTAATATCGACTGGAATTGAGTTCGAGCCATTCCACAAAGTGTACTACAAGCTACTCGAAAAGTTTGCTACGGGAGAGATCCGAAAGCTAATCGTGACGATGCCGCCACAACACGGTAAAAGCCTCGGGGCGACTACCCTACTACCAGCTTATATGTTGGGTCTCAACCCCGATCTTAGGATCGCAATAGCCTCCTACTCGTCGTCACTCGCCTCGAAGTTCAACCGACGCGTTCAACGAATACTCGAATCAAAAGAGTACAGTGAGATATTCCCCGAAACGACCATAAAGCGTGGAGCAAAACCCGCTAACTTCATCCGTACAAGCGAGGAGGTGGAGATAATAAATCGCGAGGGATCTCTTCTATCGGTTGGGCGCGAGGGATCACTCACTGGAAACAGAGTCGATTGTTTCATCCTCGACGATCTATACAAGGATGCTATGGAGGCAAACTCGCCACTCATTCGCGAAAACTGCGTGGAGTGGTACACCTCTGTCGTCAAAACGCGTATGCACAACCAATCGTGCGAACTAATAGTCTTTACTCGCTGGCACGAGGATGATCTAATCGGCACACTCACGCGGCGTGAACCATTTAAAATATTCACTTCATTTGAACAGATCGATACTATCCCCACAAACACGTGGCTCTACCTAAACTTCGAGGCGATAAAGACAACCAACCCAACAGATCTAGATCCACGAAAGATTGGTGAGGCATTGTGGGCATCATGCCAAAGCGAGGAGCTCCTTATCGAGAAGAGGGCACTCGATCCACTCCGATTTGAGTGTATGTACCAAGGCAATCCATCAACAAAGGAGGGACTTCTATATGGAGACAACTTCAAAGAGTATGAAGTGCTACCAACACTAAATATGCGACGCGAAAACTACACCGACACAGCTGACCTCGGGGATGACTATCTCTGTTCGATATGCTATGCAGTGGGTAGTGATGGTTGTATATATGTAACCGATGTTGTCTACACTCGCGAACCGATGGAGATTAGCGAACCCCTCGTCGCCTCGATGCTCAAGGAAGAGGGCGTTTCACGAGCCACAATAGAGAGTAACAATGGAGGACGTGGATTTGCGAGATCCGTGCAGGCGCTAGCCCCCGAAGTGAAGGTCGAGTGGTTTCACCAGAGTGCAAACAAGCAGGCTCGCATCCTATCCAACTCGGCAACTGTACTCCACCGAATACGTATGCCCGCAGGGTGGCAGCAGAGATGGCAGAGTCTAGCGGCACACCTCACAACATATCGCCGCACATATCGCGCCAACAGATGGCACGACGCAGCAGATGTTATAACGGGAATAATCGAACGCGAAAGTTCCAGAAACGGATCGCGCCCAAAGTCAATGACTAAATTTTTATAGAGTTATTTTGCACACGCCTCCACCATAATCTCATCCAGCAGCGAGAGATATCGATCCTCCTTACTACGCATTACGACACTATCCTCGGGGCTTTTATCACCCTGACCACATAGATGCAGTACTCCGTGAACGAGGATTCGGTGCATCTCGCGCAGGGGTGTCGAACCATAGAGGCGCGCATTGTCTGCAACAGTCTCAATGTCGATAAACAACTCTCCCGAAATTATCTTAAATCGCACGAGATCGCTATCATCGAATGTTATTATATCGGTGAAATAGTCGTGCCCCAAGAACTCGCGATTCATCTCCAAAAGCCTCTGTGCAGAGCAGAAAACAACCCCGACCTCCAGAAGTTTATACCCCTCAAGGCGAGCAACCTCTCTTAGCCAACGATTTATAATTCGTCGCTGAGTGAATTTATAACTACATTGATCGTGAAAATACCTAATTGCCATATCTATTTTTTGAAACAGTTTGCCGCAGAGATCGTCTCCTTCGTCGTAGGAGGATAGACCCCGAACACGATTTTATACTCACTCTGCATTGTTATAATATCGATCGCCTCACCAATCACACCAATCACCTCGCTCCGCGAGATGAAATCACCCTTCGAAATCGAGACCTCCGAGAGACCAGCATATGAGGTTATATACTCTCCGTGAGCAATATACACATCATACTTACCCGTAATTCTATTTAATCGCACGTCGACAATCTTGCCCTCATATATCGAGGTCACCTTAGCCCCCACAGCCCCTACAATCTCCGCCATATTATCTTTATACTGCTTCACCCGTCCACCTTGAACTGGCAACTGTAGATTTGTTGTCTTTGCCGAGAATGTTGCACCGCTTTGATTACCCTTGATGAGTTTCTGTAGCTCCTTAACTGCCGACTCAAGTTTCTGTTGTTGCAACTGATTTTGCTGCAATATACTCTTCTCCTTTGCACTCATCTCACTAATGCTAAGACGTGCACTCGACACATCACTCTCTAAACTCCGCTTCTGACTCTCTAGGTCGCGGACAACCTTTTCGAGATCACTCTTTCGCGAAAGTAGCTGTGTTCGCTCCTGCGACAATCGCAGAGAGAGAGAGTCAACACGCGCTATCCTTGTTGCACGCAACTCTGCCACCGCTCGTAGGTTAGAGACCTTTCGAGCCATATCGTGAAAATCATTTGCCGAAAATAGATATGTCAACACATTATTACTTCGATAACTTCGATATGCCTCTCGAACCATCTGCGCATAATATACTCGCTCCTGATCTATCTGTTGCTCCAATATTAGAGTGGTCTTATCCGCCATCGATATCTCCTCTCGCAACAACTGCTCCTCCTTTCGTTGTGCCGCAAGGAGTCGGCTACGAGTCTCCACTTGCGTAGCTAATATCTTAACCTTGACCTCATTGGCTGCACGATTCTCCCTCAATGCGACGACCTCTCGCTCCCCCTCCGCAACCTGTTTTTCGAGGGTAGCGATAACACTCTTCTGTTGTGCGATTTTATCGGTTGCAGCAAAGAGAGGCGTAAAAGCGGATGCCACCACTACTATACATATATATAATAGGTATCTCGACATCACTACTCCTCCCCTCTAATGCTCTTTGCACGTTGGCGGCTCGACTCAATCAACTCTTCAGAGGCACCCCACTGCTTCGCCTTACCCCAATAAAACTCCGCCATTGTCATCTCATTCAGCACCGCGAGAATCTCACCATAGTGAAGTGCTATCTCATAGTTATTTGTTGTATCAAACGATATTGCTCGACGCATCTCGCTCTTCGCCTCCTCGTAACGTCCTAGGCGATAGAGAATCCAAGCATATGTATCAATATAGGTTGGATTACTACCTTGAACAGCGACAACTCGCTCCGCCATTGCTAACGCAACATTTAGATCACCGCCATTCTCACTCAAGAAGTAGGCATAGTTATTCAACACCAAGAAGTTATCACCAAAAAGTTCAATCGCCCGATCATACGCTCCGTAGACCTCATTTAGCCTTCGTTTGATCCTCTTCTGCGTCAATCTATTTGTGGAGTCACTTGCGATCTCTGTCTCTAGCTTCTGGTACATAATATCTCCAACAGTACCCCACACAGAGCTCTTCAGAGAGTCTGTTGCACCCTCTAGTGTTGTCTTATAGTACTCTATAGCCTTATCATAGCTCCCCTGCGACACAAGTAGATATGCCATCTCAAAGTTCAACGACGTCTCATCCGGAAAGCGATCTATCGCCCTACGCATATACAACTCCATAGAGTCAACACGTCCCATATATTGCTCAATATCAACCACCGCACGGTAATACTCAACCTGCGTAGGTTCATACTCTAGATGACTCTTCAGATATAATAAAGCCTCCTCATTAAGTCCCTGAGTAATGAGATGCCTCACCTGTATCATCACAACCTCCAACTCATTTGGATGCTGTAACGTCAAGGCATTCACAACTCCGCCAACGGCAACTCTCGCCCTCTGGTATAGGTCACGTCGAGCCGTAACCTCCTTCACAAGCCCCACCTTACTAACCACATCCATCTTATCGCTTACGACAATCTGTCTCAAAGTTTGTAGGTATTCGGAATCATATCCCTTCGACTTATAGAAGTTAGCCATCGCAACAAGAGTCTCTATCCTCGTAGAGTCAATCTCTATAGCTGCGTCAAACTCCACCCTCGCCAAAGAGTCGCGCCCCAACCCAACATACAACTGAGCCAACGCGACACGATTTTCAACCACCAACGGAGCCTCCTCTACAGCTGCAACAGCATCCCGAACAGCTCGATCACTCTGATTTGTCGACAACAGAAACTGTTGCTTCATAACCGACAGGTATGGATTACGCCCCACACGCATCTCGGCAGTATCCAGCAACGATATCGCCTCCAACGTACGTGACTCCTGCTGATACAGAAGAGCTAATAGACGGTATGCATTGATGTCAAGTGGACGAATTGCGATGAGTTTTTCATATAGATCTCGCGCCAAAGTATAATCCCCCTGCGTAACCACCGCTTGAGCATATCGACTCAAATACCAATAATTAGTTGTATCACTCATATAGGCAGACCGCGCATAGGAGACTGCATAATCAGGTGCGCTATCCATCAACAACTCCGAAATAGCAAACTGTGCCGGGGCATATGTTGAGTCGGCACGTATAGCCTCCTCAAAAAGTTGATACGCACCCGCAGGATCACCCTTGAGATTAAGTGCTTTCACGCCATCGGTAGTAAGCTCCACTGCGCGCTCAATCCTCAGTGAATCACCAGAGTCACTAACACTCGACACCCCTATCTGCCCCAACACAAAGGGGGCAGTAAAGAGTGACAAAACAGCTATTGAGAGCCTAGATTTCATAACTAAAGAGCTCGATCGAATTGGTTTAGGAATCGTACATCATTCTCAAAATAGAGGCGAAGATCCTTCACCCCATAGAGTAACATAGCGATACGCTCAACTCCCATACCAAAAGCGAAACCAGAGTACTTTGTAGAGTCAATGCCATTCGCCTCCAACACATTCGGATCAACCATTCCGCAACCCAAAATCTCCAACCAGCCAGTACCCTTACATACGTTACAACCCTTACCACCACACAAGTTACACGACACATCAACCTCTGCCGATGGCTCAGTGAATGGGAAGTACGATGGACGCATACGAATTGTAGCGCTCTCACCAAACAACTCCTTTGCGAAGTAGAGTATCGACTGCTTAAGGTCGGCAAACGACACACCCTCGTCAATATAGAGACCCTCAATCTGATGGAAGATACAGTGTGCACGATACGAAATAGCCTCATTACGGAATACGCGTCCCGGGCAGATCACTCGAATAGGTGGCTTTTCGCGCTCCATCGTCCTCACCTGAATGGAAGAGGTGTGTGTTCTGAGCAATATTTCGGGGTTACTATTAATGAAGAATGTATCCTGCATATCACGAGCTGGGTGCTCGGGTGGGAAATTTAGAGCCGAGAACACGTGCCAGTCATCCTCGATTTCGGGACCATCGGCAACGCTATACCCCAACCTCGCAAAAAGATCTACAATACGATTTTTCACAATCGAAATCGGGTGACGCGAACCAACGGGTAGTTGTGCCGCAGGGCGCGACATATCCTCTACCTCGCAGCTCGAAGATGCCGAATTATCCTCTGCAAGCTCCTCCTTTAGGGTATTTATTCGCTCTAGCGCACGATTTTTGAGAGCATTTAACTGCTGTCCCAATTCTCGTTTTAACTCTGGAGCAACTCCCTTAAACTCCTCCATCAAAGCGTTTAATTCGCCCTTCTTACCCAACATTTTTATACGCATCTGCTCCACCTCTGATACCACCTTAGGGTCAAATTTTTCTATTTGAAGTAACAGTGCCTCGATTTTATTTTTCATTACTATAGTAAAATAAGATAAATTACATTATATTTGTGCAAAGTTATAAAAATTTACCGAATGAAGAGGCTTTTAATCGCTTTTATTATCACTCTTATTTTGGGCAACGAGTTGTGCGCTGCTCGAACTATTGGTGTTGTTATGAGTGGAGGTGGTGCTAAGGGGCTCTATCACATCGGCGTACTCGAAGCTCTTGAAGAGAGCGGCATACCTATAGATTACGTAGGTGGAACCTCTATCGGAGCCATTATTACGGGGCTATATGCTACCGGCTACTCACCTGCCGATATGCGAGAAATTGCTATGTCAGGAGATTTGGAGCGGTGGACAAGCGGTAAGATCGACAGCAATCTCGGATCATACTTCCGTCGCGGTAGCACGCTCCACCAAGGGGATCAGCTACTATCATATCGTTTCGACCCAATCACAACTCGCACCGACACCGTGACACGAATGCCTCGTAGCATCATATCGACGACACAAATAGATATGGCAACTACCGAACTCTTCACCCCTGCCACAACCTTTAGTGAAGGAGATTTCGACAATCTGATGATTCCATTCTTCTGTATAGCGAGTGACATCACTGCTGGAGAGGGTGTCGTAATAACAGAGGGGGATCTTGGCAAATCTATCCGCGCCTCGATGGCGATTCCTCTTGCATTCAAACCTATCATTAACGACAATGGTCATATTCTCTACGACGGAGGTATTTACGACAACTTCCCGTGGCGACCTATGCGCGAGTTATATAATCCCGATCTTATCATCGGATCGGTTTGTGGCGTTGATTCGTGGAGCGACACAAAAAACCTATCACTCTTCGACCAAGCGTTTCTCCTTGCGATGAATCCCAGCAACTACGAGATTGATGAGGGTGGAGTCATCATTAGGCGAAATGTCCCCACCGGAATGCTCGACTTCGACAACGCTGAGGAGATTATCCAGATGGGTTACGACGATACAATGGCACAGATGGACTCCATTTTGGCAGAGGTAGATCTCACAACTCTCAAGAGCAAAGATTACTTCAACAAGCGACGTCGAAGATTCAACTCATCACTCCCCAAGTTGGTGTTCGACAAATATAAGATCACGGGACTTGACGAAAATCACGAGAGTTACATTGAGGCATTTATGCTCACATCGAAGCGTCAACGCCAACTAGGTGTTCAAGACAAACAGCGCGAGATGGAGTTCGACGAGTTCAAGGAGGGGCTCTACAGAATCCTTTCAGCCAATGAATTTACAACAAACTACCCCGAAGTCAATTATAACGACTCTACAGAGCGATATCAAATAAGTATCGATTTGGAGAACAAACCCTCTCTGAAGGTCTCAATTGGGGGAAACATCTCCTCGACACCCTACAATCAATTGTATGCCGGAGTAAGCTATAAGACCATAGATCGTATAGCGAGTGATCTCTTTGGAGAGTTGTATATTGGCGCGATCTACTCATCGGGTCGTATCGGATACCGGGCGGACTTCTATCGCCGATCGGCAATGTTCGTCGACGCCTACTACAACTTCTCGAAGAAAAACCTCAACCACGGCGATTTTGGACACCTCACCGAGGTCAACAACACCCTCTCAACAAAGAGTTCCGACCAATTTATCTCAATCGGAATTGGACGCCCTATACGCCGACGTGGATTGATCCTGTTGAGAACAAATGTTGGATCGGAGAACTTCAAGTATGATAATGGAATCCCGACCGACATATCACAGATATATAATTGGGGAATCTTCAACCAGACTCGTTTTAGCTATATTGCGTCGAAACTAGAGGTTGAGATAAGCACAATCGACAACCCATACTTCCCAACTAAAGGACTGTTTGTATCCGCTATGGGAATGGCTCTTGTTGGGAAGGAGAAGAGTATTGCCGAAGATGCTACCACCGTCGGAGATTCGGCTATCGAGAAGTTCAACACCTTACGAGCCGACCGTTCGTGGAGTGGTGCGAAGTTCACACTCAGCAAATATTTCAACCCAACAAAGAATCGTTATTTTTCGCTCGGTGTCTCTTTGGAGGGCGTCTACACCAATATACCCGAGATGTATACCCGAACCGCTCGACAACTCATTATGCCATCTTACGCACCATTGGCACACAATCAGATGGTCTATATGCCAGAGTACTCAGCTCCTCGATATGCGGCAGCAGGATTTATGCCGAGCATAAGACTTTGGCGCGAACTCTACTTTGGAGGTGAGTTCCACGCAATGTTACGCGACAAATATGATGACACATTTCAGATAAAGGATAATGCCGGTTTTTCGATCCACTACATATCGCAAGCATCATTGTCGTACAACACCTCTATTGGACCGATGAAATTAGCGTTTACAAAGTATAATATAGACGAATGGAACAATTTATATTTGACTTTTAACTTTGGATATAATATATTTGCACCACGAGGTACATTTTTTTAGGGATTACCTACATTAATTAACGAACTAAACTAACTATAAATTAAATAAAAAGAACAGAAAAAGAAAAAACAAATCAAACCAAACCAAAAAGAAAAAACAAAAACCTAAAACTTATGATTAAAAAAAATCTACTTGCGCTACTATGTGTAGCATTGTTATTTACGTTTACCACCTCTTGTGACGACAGTAGCTCAGAGGTTGACAACGAACCAGACACAACAGAACCTGACACATCAACTCCCGATGTAGAGGACGACGAGGAGGAAGAGGAGGATGTTGATCCATTCTCGCTTCTTATACCAGTCTCTCTTTCGGACGAAACTGTCGAGGTTGACGGTTACAAGAACTCATACATTAAGGTTGACGGCTCAACATCTCTTACCATCACAGGAACAGGTGTTAGTGCTCTAGATAACTCATACATCAACATTTTGAGTTCAGACTCACGTGTTTTCTTCCCCAACATCACTCGTTCATATTGGGAGCTAACAACCATCGCTGAGAATATATACATCAAGGGTGAGCGCTTTGTAAATGGCGTCAACGGTAATATAAAACCCTACTACGACAATCTCTACATCGAGGTTATCGACCCTAATTTCTCCCCTGCAATCATCTACTCAGGCGAGGAGTCTGTAGGTATCGACATCAGTACAATCTACTTGGGATCGGAGATTCCATTGGGAGACAACACTGTTGACAAGATCCTCCTTAAGCGTGGACACCAGATCGTTGTTGCAGCGAGCGAGGATGGAACTGTTTCTAGCCGCTGTTTCATCGCCTTGAAGAACGACTTGGAGATCATCCTCGACGAGACACTCTCGAAGCAAGTATCGTTTATGCGTGCTCTAGCCGTACCTTACACAAACAAGAGTGGTATCGGCGGTAAATCATACGGCACATATCACGAGGGATTGGATCTTCCTTGGTACTACAACTGGGGTGTTACCGACGGTTTGTTTGACCAAGATACAGAGTTCATCCCTATGTATTGGGCAAAGAGCTGGGTTTCAGACTCTAACAACCAGTATATCATCGATATGCAATATCCATTGCTTATGGCATTCAACGAGCCAGACAACTCAGATCAAGCGAACCTAGATTATGAAACTGCTGTTGAGTATTATAAAGAGATGCACAAACTAGGAGTACGTCTTGGATCTCCATCAACTGAGCAGGTTGGTTCGAGTGCTACAGCTTGGGCAACGGGAACAACTCAATGGATTCACCTATTTATGGCTGAGGTAGAGAAACAAGGACTTCGTGTCGACGTTATGGGATTCCACTGGTATGATGTTGGTTATATTGCAAACTTGACAGCAACAACAGCAGCTAGTTCATCACCCGGTCGCCTTATGACCAACGCTGAAGCTTGTTTCGAAAGATATGGTCGCCCAATCATCATCACAGAGTTCAACTGTGGTACAGCAGGTACATACTCAACAAGCACCTCTTCAAACAGATGGGATCTAGCACAAGGATTCTTCCAAAATGTAGTACCTATGTTGGAGGCTTCAGAGGCTATTGAGCGCTACGCTATGTTCCCTCCACACTCTACAATCTACGGTACAGGAACTGACAGTAGCGGTAACTCATTCAAGAAGGGACTTGTTGATTTAGTTAATGGTTCATATGTCCTCAACGAGAATGGAGAGTCATACAAATGTATGCAGTCAACTCCATCTATCGTATATGCTGATGACTCTACAAAATAGTCATCCTCGCACATAACGACTAAAAAGTCTATCTAAAAAAGAGCTCTGAGGCGAAACCATCTACAAGGTTTGCCTCAGAGTTCTTTTTTTTAGACAGACCTAATAATCAACATATTCGCTCTATCTATCACATCCGTATCGAGTGACGCCAAATAGATCTGCGTTGTTGTCTCATTATCGTGCCCCAACGCTTCGCTAATAACTGAGATAGGAATATTTTTACTCTTCGCGGCGCTCGCCCAACTATGACGCGCCACATAAGTCGTTACATTTGTTGTGATACCTGCTAGATGTGCAACCCTCTTCAAGTTTCTATTTACTCGCCCCATCGCCTCTATATATTGCTTTCGAGTGTCGATATCGGGATTGACAATTATCGGTAATATATACTCCGTGTCGTCACTCATATATTTATTGGCTAACTCCTGCATACACCTCTCCCACTTTATGTTGAGACGCTGCCCAGTTTTTTGTCTTCGATAGCTAACCTCTCCATTCTTAATGTCTCGTTTACGCAGATAGGCTATGTCGACAAACGACATTCCTCGAGTGTAGAAACTAAACAGAAAAATGTCACGCGCAAACTCCAACTCTGGCTCGTGCGATAGATCCAACACCTTAATCTTCGAGATAAGAGCCAACGGAATTGCTCGTTTTGCAGTCTTTTCGATACTCGTGTGAACCCTACTAAAGAGATTCTGTTCCTTAACAATACCTCTCTCGACTGCTCTGTTGTAGGCTGCTCGCATAGTACGCATATAGAACGATATGGTGTTTAATGCAGAACCACGATGTTTTAGAAATGCCTCATATCGCTCCAAGACATCTCTATCCAAAGAGAGCATCGCTAGATCCTGACCACATTGAAATGTCATAAAACTGTTGAGTAGAGATAGATATGTCTCCGCAGTACGTATATTCCCAAGCTCCTTTAACCTCTGCGAGGTGTCGAGCAAAAAGTTATAGAGAGTAACACCCTTATGTACCCTGCCATATACCGAGAGTAGATCATCTATAGAATACTCCACCATATCGCACTCCATCTCTCGAATGATGAGTTTTAGGCGCTTCATCTCAAACTTTACCCTATCACGAATGATATTCAACGTTGTAAATCGTTTCGGATCATTACTTTCTACAATAATCCTCGACCTCTTTGTATCCCATTCACTACTCTCTATCTTATATTTACTCTTAATTCGTTTGACTACTCTATTGTGAATAATCTGATAGTAGATACACCCCTCTTTACCATCTATAGTAGATGGTCTGAATTTTACATTTAATGTTGCCATAACCTGAACACTTTTATATTGGACTAAATAAACAAGTGACTCCCATTGAAAATCACAATACAAAATTACCCATATACTCCAATAGCTCTTATTGGGTAACCGTATTGCTAATTTTATACCAATATTGTTATTATAGCGGATCAAGATAAGTAGTGTAAAATAATTATTGCCATATTTTTAACAGCACTCTTAAAAACACAGCAATAATTATTTTACCCTACTTAAGATCTAATCTCAATTTTACATTTGGGGTTATTGTTCTCTGTATATGCAATTATCCCTAGATACTCAGCTGTGTATTTCAAGAATCTTTTGTAGCCCATTTTTTCTGTATTCTTCCTACCTTTTTTTGCACATCACTTTGTGGAGGGGAGAAATATAAAATATACCGCCCCAACAAGGAGGCAGAATGCTACTAGATGATTCCATCTTAGTTCGTTCCCGGGGAACATTGCGTTTGCGACGATCGTAAATACAACCAATGTAATAACCTCCTGCATCACCTTTAGTTGCATTAGCGTAAAAGGACCTCCATTATCCACAAATCCCATTCGATTTGCCGGAACTTGAAACGCATACTCAACCAATGCAATTAACCACGAAAATATAATTATTGCAAAAATAGACCAGTTTGCACTAAATCCACTCTGTTGCAGTTTGAGATGTCCATACCACGCAAATGTCATAAATATATTTGCTACGACGAGTAGAGAGATTGTAATAATACCTGTTTGCCACATTTTTTTGCGAGCAAAGGTAGTGAAAATATATTAAGTAGTGTAAAATAATTATTGCTGTGTTTTTAAGAGTGCTGTTAAAAATATGGCAATAATTATTTTACACTACTTAAAATACAAATCAACAAGCCTATTTTTCATCACATACGAACCATCCATTAATCTCACTCTACACAAATGTATGGCAATATTACATTAATGTAGGATTCTAAAACCGCAAAAAACTTATGTTATTAAAATTTATTAAGTATCTATTCGTTTGCTACTCAAACGAATAGATATTATACAGATCACACACAGCAACACCATATAGATTCGTGGCACATTTGTTGGGCTAATCACCTCAATAAAAAAGACCAAATATAATGGATGCTGAATTTTTAGAGACACTCTTACTCACAGGAAAACTTGCTGTCTTCTCGACATCAATACTATTTGTGGTAGCTCTCCCGATAGCCTACCTATTAGCCTTTAGACGTTTTTTTGGACGCGCATTAGTTGAGGCTCTTATCTCGATGCCTATGGTGCTACCGCCCACAGTATTAGGGTTTTACCTACTTGTCGCATATAGCCCATCATCACCTTTTGGCAACGCTTGGATATCTATTTTTGGGTCGGGGTTAGCATTTACATTCGAAGGTATTCTTCTTGCGAGCGTCCTCTTTGGACTACCGTTTATGGTTCAACCTCTTCAAAGTGGATTTATGGCGATCCCACAAAGCCTATCTATGGCTGCTCAAACTCTAGGCAAATCAAAATTAAACATTTTTTTTAGAATCTTACTCCCCAATATGATACCGTCGATAGTCTCGGCTATCGCTCTAACATTCGCTCGCACGATCGGAGAGTTCGGTATAATAATAATGGTGGGTGGAAATATGCCATCTGAAACACGCGTAGCCTCCATTGCAATATACGACGAAGTGCAAGCGCTCAACTTCGACACTGCCAATCGTTATTCGTTGATACTCTTCATCGTATCTCTCACGATGCTCACAATAATTCAAACATTCAACAGAAAAGATAGGAGGCGTGACTATGCTAAAAATTAATGTCGAACACCCAATGTTAACATCGTATGGTCACTCTACGCTTAAGGTTGATATCGAGATTCCACGAGGGGAATTTGTATGTTTAAGTGGAGCTTCGGGAATTGGTAAGACTACCCTACTACGTATTGTAGCGGGGTTGATAAAACCTCATTCGGGGGAGGTTGCCTTTGATGGGGAGATATGGTGCGACACACCACACAAAGTATATATGTCTGCACGCAAACGCCACACAGCATTAATGTTTCAAGATTATGCACTATTCCCTAATATGACCATTGAGGAGCAAATTCGCTACGCACAACGTAAAAGTGACAAAGAACGCGTAACACAACTCCTAGAGTCATTCAACCTCACAACTCTAGCACACAGAAAGCCATATCAACTCTCTGGTGGTCAACGCCAAAGAGTAGCCCTAGCGCGTGCATTAGCCTCAAATCCAACGATGCTACTACTCGACGAACCCCTATCAGCTCTCGACAAAGATATTAAACTCTCCCTTATGGAGCAGATCCGCGACGCACACAAGGAACTAGGCAGCATAACCCTAATGGTGTGCCACGACGAAGACGAAATCAAACAGATGGCAAGCTCAGTACTACATTTTCGTTATGAGGGGCTACAAAATTGTAGGGTTGAGAGCGAATTAAACATATGCGAGAAGAACAAATACGGTATATTTGAAAATATTTTTAATAAATCTAAGCTACACAACCAACTAATCTCGTGTGAATTATCGCAATATATGCCACAAAACAACGATTTGAATAGAACTTTTGGCACGCTTTGTGTCACATATTAAGAAAATTGAAAAACATCAGTTTTATAAACACTTTAATATTATTAAGAGATGAGAAAGATTGCAATTTATGGTAAAGGTGGTATCGGCAAGAGCACCACAACACAAAACACAGTGGCCGGATTGGCGGAGATGGGAAAGAAGGTGATGGTCGTAGGTTGCGACCCGAAGGCAGATTCAACGCGTTTGTTGTTGCACGGATTGGCTCAGAAGACAGTACTCGATACACTTCGTGACGAGGGAGAGGACATCGATCTTGATGATGTTATGAAGACTGGTTTCAATAACACAAGTTGTGTTGAGTCAGGTGGTCCAGAGCCGGGAGTAGGTTGTGCAGGTCGTGGTATCATCACATCTATCAACTTGTTGGAGCAGTTGGGAGCTTACGACGCAGACAAAGAGCTAGACTACGTATTCTATGATGTACTTGGAGACGTTGTATGTGGAGGTTTCGCAATGCCAATCCGCGACGGTAAGGCTCAGGAGGTTTACATCGTATGTTCGGGAGAGATGATGGCAATGTATGCTGCAAACAACATCTGTAAGTCAATCTCTAAGTTCGGTAAGGTCGGAACAGTTCGCCTTGGAGGACTTATCTGTAACTCTCGTAAGGTAGACAACGAGGCGAATATGATCGAGGAGTTCGCAAAGAAACTTGGTACTCAGATGATCCACTTCGTACCACGTGACAATATGGTTCAGCACGCTGAGATCAACCGTCAGACAGTTATCGACTACGCTCCAGAGCACGCTCAGGCTGACGAGTATCGTACACTTGCTAAGAAGATCAACGACAACACAATGCACGTAATCCCAACGCCACTTCCAATGGAGGAGCTAGAGACATTGTTGGTATCATTCGGTATTATGAACTAATTTACTAAACCTCATTAAAATTTCAGACTATGTATTTGTTAAGAGCAATCGTAAGACCAGAGAAATCGGCAGTGGTAATGAAGGCGTTGATGGACGCAGGCTTCCCAGCCGTTACAAAGATCTCAGTATATGGACGTGGTAAGCAGCGCGGTATCAAGGCTGGAAACGTAACGTATGATGAGCTTCCAAAGGAGATGTTGATGATTACTATCAAGGAGAAGGATAAAGATTTCGTTATCGAGACAATCTTGAACTCAGCTCGTTCTAGTGCAACAGGACAGTTCGGAGATGGTAAGATCTTCGTAACACCAGTTGAGGAGTGCTACACTATCTCTTCTGGATTTATGGAAGTTTAATCTACAAAACGAAATCACTATGAAGTTAATAATGGCAATCATCCGTATCGCAAAGATGACCGAGACTAAGGAGGCACTCTCTGCGGTCGATCTACCATCGTTCACAGCACTTCCAGTTGTTGGACGCGGCAAGGGTCACGGCGATTTGGAGCGTGCTGAGTCAATAGACCCAGAGCTCCACGAGCATATTCAAGAGATGCCACGTCTTAAATCTAAGCGTATGATAACGCTCGTCGTAACAGACGACAAAAAAGATTTGGCTGTGGAGACAATTATTAAAGTTAACCAAACGGGCAAGAGTGGCGACGGTAAGATCTTCGTCGTTAACACATTCGAATCGGTTCGTGTCCGCACAGGTGAGACTGGAGATATTACACTCGATTAATTAAGATTCCTATGAAAGAAGATATAAAGACATTACCAGATTTTTCGGAGTTTATCGACGCCGTTGCCGATAAATATCCGAAAAAGGTAGCAAAAAAGCGCTCTAAAGCGGTCGTTGTAAATGACCCAGACTTGATCCCTAAGATTCAGGCTAACGTGCGTACCGTACCGGGTATCATCACCCAGCGTGGTTGTACCTATGCCGGTTGTAAGGGTGTAATTATGGGACCAACTCGTGACATCGTAAATATCACACACGGTCCTATCGGTTGTGGATTCTACTCGTGGCTTACACGTCGTAACCAGACTCGCCCAGAGTCTGATATGGCAGAGAACTACATCCCATACTGCTTCTCAACAGATATACAAGATTCGAACATCGTATTCGGTGGTGAGGAGAAGTTGAAGCAGGCTATTCGCGAGGCGATGGAGCTATTCCACCCCAAAGCGATCGGAGTATTCTCAACTTGTCCTGTAGGTCTTATCGGTGATGACGTTCACCGTGTAGCACGTCAAATGGAGGAGGAGTACCCCGGAGTAAATATCATTGGTTTCTCTTGTGAGGGTTACCGCGGAGTATCTCAGTCGGCAGGTCACCACATCGCAAACAACCAGTTGTACAAGAACTGTATCGGTAAGGATGATACGATCGAGGGTAAGCACAAGTATCGTGTCAACTTGCTTGGAGAGTACAACATCGGAGGTGACGCATTCGTAATCGAGGATCTATTTGATCGTTGTGGAATCGAGCTCATCGCAACAATGTCGGGTAATGCAACAATGCAGAAGTTCGAGCGTGCTCACACCGCAGATCTAAGTCTTGTTATGTGCCACCGCTCTATCAACTACGTAGCGGAGATGTTGAATACATCGTTCGGTATTCCTTGGACAAAGTGTAACTTCATCGGTGCTGAGGCGACAGCTAAGTCACTTCGCAAGATCGGTGAGTACTTCGAGGATCAAGAGTTGATCGACCGCATCGAGAGTGTTATCGCAGAGGAGATGAAGATGGTTGACTTCGCAGCAACTGAGGCTCGCAAGAAGACTGTAGGCAAGACAGCAATGTTGTTCGTTGGAGGATCACGTGCTCACCACTATCAGGAGCTATTCAACGAGTTGGGTATGACTGTTCTAGCTGCTGGATACGAGTTTGGTCACCGCGATGACTACGAGGGTCGCCGCGTAATCCCAACAATCCAGATCGACGCCGACAGCCGTAACATCGAGGAGATCACAGTCTACAAAGACGAGGAGCGTTACAACAAGCGCAAACCAGATGAGCACCTAACAAAGTTCTCTAATGGCGCTGAGTTCAACGACTACGAGGGTCTTATGGCTGATATGCAGAAGGGTTCACTCGTAATTGATGACTTGAGCCACTACGAGATGGAGAAGCTCATCGAGCTCTACCACCCAGATGTATTCTGTGCTGGTATCAAGGAGAAGTATGTTGCTCAGAAGATGGGAGTACCATTGAAGATGCTTCACAACTACGACTCAGGTGGTCCATACGCAGGTTTCGCAGGAGCGGTTAATTTCTACCGCGACATCGAAATGATCGCTTGTAGCTCACTTCACAGATATATGAAAGCACCTTGGGAGAGCGAGGCATACGTTGAGGCTAGCTATGTACTAAACTAAAGAAGGAAAGATTATGTTATTAAGACACACAACAGATAAGGAGATCGAAAGAAAAGCTCTGACGGTCAACCCAGCAAAGACTTGTCAGCCAGTTGGTGCAATGTACGCGGCACTCGGTATACACGGGTGTTTGCCACATAGCCACGGTTCACAAGGATGTTGCTCATACCACCGAAGTGCACTTACGCGCCACTTCAAAGAGCCTATTATGGCAGCTACAAGTTCATTCTCTGAGGGTTCTTCAGTCTTTGGAGGTTCTGCCAACTTGGTTCAGGCTATCGACACTATCTTCACCGCTTATGACCCTGAAGTTATTGCAGTTCACACAACTTGTCTTTCGGAGACTATCGGTGACGACTTGACACAGATCGTATCTAAGGCACAGGAGGATGGAAAGATCCCAGCAGGCAAAGAGGTTATCTACTGTAACACCCCGAGTTATGTCGGTACTCACGTTACGGGATATGCAAATCAAGTAACCTCAATGGTTAAGTCTTTTGCAACGAAGAGCGGCAAGAAACGTAACGTTATAAACCTTCTCTCGGGATGGATGGAGCCATCAGATCAGCGTGAAATCAAGCGTATGTGCAAGGTTATGGAGAGCCGCACATTTATGTTCCCTGATATGACTGGTGTATTGGATGGACCAATGACAGGTACCTACAAGATGTATCCTGACGGAGGTGCTAAGATTGCAGACATTCGCCTATCTGGTGACAGCAAGGTATCTGTAGGTTTAGGATCATACTGTACGACAGATGGATGTATCAAGATGGAGAATCAATGCAAAGTTCCATTCGAGGTTTTGGATATTCCAATCGGATTCCTCGCAACAGATCGCTTCCTAACATCTATCAGCCGTCACGCAAATGTTCCTGTATCGGATGATCTTACATATGAGCGTGGTCAGTTGCTCGACTTGATCTCTGATGCTTCGGTTCACTTGTATGGAAAGCGCGTAGCATTGTGGGGAGATCCCGACACATTGATTCCACTTGTTGAGTTCCTCGTATCTATGGATATGCGTCCAGTATACATTGTAACTGGTACTCCGGGTAAAGAGTTCGACGACCGTATGACAGAGCTACTAAAGGATATCCCAGAGGCTAAGTGGAAGAGCGGTGCTCAGGCAGATATGTTCCTTCTTCACCAGTGGATCAAGCAGGAGGGTGTAGATCTATTGATCGGTAACACATATGGTAAGTACATCGCTCGCGATGAGAACACTCCATTCTACCGCCTTGGATTCCCAATCGCTGACCGCGCAGGTCACAACTACTTCCCAAAGACAGGTTATATGGGAGCAGCTAACATCGTAACATCGATAATCCACGAGCTTCTATCTCATCGTGATAGAACTTGCACCGAGGAGACTATCGAGTTCCAAATGTAAGAAGATAGTAATTACAGGGGGAGGTGAAACATACTCCCCCATATCTTAAAAAAGATTATGGCAACTATATTAAAGGAGCGAGAGGGGCAGGTAGCCATAGCAGGTAAAGGGTCGGCAGCAGTTGATTGCGGAAAACTTTCGTTGGCAGGTAGTATGAGTCAACGAGCTTGTGTTTTCTGTGGTTCACGCGTTGTGATCTACCCTATCTGCGATGCGGTACATATTATACACGGACCGATCGGCTGTGCAGCATATACGTGGGATATTAGAGGTTCTCTATCATCGGGACCAGAGCTGCATCGTCTAAGTTACTGCACCGATCTACAGGAGACTGATGTGATATTTGGAGGTGAGACAAAGTTGCACAAATCACTCATTGAGCTTATTGAAAAACACAACCCAAAGGCAGCTTTTGTCTACTCGACGTGTATCGTGGGAGTTATCGGCGATGATGTTGAGAAGATATGCCGTTTGGTAACCGAGGAGAGTGGGGTTACGGTTATACCGGTTCAGTCACCGGGCTTTCAAGGCTCGAAGAAAGATGGTTACAAAGTTGCTTGCGAGGCGATATTCCGATTGGTCGGAACGCTCGACAAGCCAACACCAAAATTTAGTATCAATATACTAGGAGATTTCAACCTCGCAGGGGAGCTTTGGATCTTGAAGGAGTATTATGAGCGAATGGGGGTACACATCAATGCTACGATCACAGGAGATGGTAGGGTCGATGACATCCGAAACTCACATAATGCGGCACTCAATGTAGTTCAGTGTTCGGGGTCGATGATTCACCTTGCGAAGATGATGAAAGAGAAGTACGGCACACCATATATGCACGTTTCGTACTTCGGAATCGAGGATATGAGCGACGCACTATACGACGTTGCGAAATTCTTCAAATCGGACGAGCTAATGGAGCGAGCTAAAGAGTTAGTACGAGCAGAACTATCGCGATTACTACCCGCCCTCACACCCTACAAAGAGGCTCTTACGGGCAAAAAAGCTGCTATATATGTTGGTGGAGCGTTCAAGGCAATCTCACTAATCAAGGCGCTTCGATTGATCGGTATGCAGACTGTAATCGTTGGTTCGCAGACTGGTTCGCCAGAGGATTATGAGGTGATACGCAAACTCGCTGACGAGGGTACTGTGATTGTAGATGACTCGAACCCTATCGAGTTATCACACTTTGTGAAGGAGAAGCAGGCCGACATCTTTATCGGAGGTGTCAAGGAGCGACCTATCGCCCACAAAATTGGGTTAGGATTCTGCGACCACAACCACGAACGTAAGGAGGCTTTGGCTGGATACGAGGGGATGATGAACTTCGCAAAGGAGATCTACGCCACAGCCCTAACACCTATTTGGAAATTTACACGCACAAAAAATAAGGAGGAGTAAAAAATGGCAGCGACAAAACCAACATATACCCCCTCACGTAACGCCTGCAAATTGTGTGCACCACTCGGCGCATCGCTTGTATTCAAAGGCATTGAGGGTTGTATTCCACTTATTCACGGATCGCAGGGGTGCGCTACATATATCCGACGTTATATGATTAGCCACTACAAAGAGCCCGTAGATATTGCATCAAGCAGCTTCTCGGAGCACACTACAATATATGGCGGAAGTAAGAACTTCATCATAAGTATCGACAACATCCGCTCACAATACAAACCAAAAGTTATCGGAATCGCTTCGACTTGTTTGTCGGAGACAATCGGTGAGGATATCGGAGGTCACATATTCAACTATCGTGAAGCGAAGGAGGGCGAGGAGCTCCCTGAGTTCATCCACACCTCGACACCTAGCTACTGTGGTTCACACGCCGAAGGGTTTCACAACACAGTTTTGGCTGTGATGAAGACCATAGCAAAGAGTACTCAACGAGGTGAGCACATCTCGATACTCCCGGGTATGGTCTCTCCAGCTGACATTAGATATATAAAGGAGATTATGGAGGATTTCGACATTAAAGCCACCGTATTCCCCGATTACAGCACCACGCTCGACAACGTATACACCGCAGAGTATGAGTTAATCCCAACAGGAGGCACTCCAATCGAAGAGATCAAAGAGATGGGAGACTCAAAGAGCGTAATTGAGTTTGGTGAACGCTTCAACAGAAACTACAAAAACTCCTCTGCCGCAGGTCAAATCCCTACGGCTGGAGAGTGGTTAGAGGCTGAGTGTGGCGTAGATAATTTGTCGATGCCTATTCCTATCGGCATTGAGGCGACCGACAAATTTATGGGTGCAATATCGGAGATCTACGACAAACCAATGCCCCAGAAATATGAGATGGAGCGAGGTCGATTAGTAGACGCTTATGTCGACGCACACAAATATCTCTTTGGCAAAAAGGCTGTAATCTACGGAGAGGCTGACTTCACAAATGCACTCACCAATTGGTGCAAAGAGATTGGAATCGAGCCATACCCATTCAAAGATACCGACTTCGAGAGCATAAAAGATAGCTTAGACGAGATAGCTCCAGATTTATTGATCGGCAGCTCGAAGGGCTACTACATAGCTCGCGAGAGAAAAATACCACTCATACGTGTAGGATTCCCAATCCACGACCGCTTCGGAGCATCGAGAATGCACCACATCGGATATAGAGGCACACAGGAGTTATTCGACAGAGTGGTAAACGCTCTAATAGAGTACAAACAAGAAAATTCACCCGTAGGATATAAATACATTTAAAGTTATGGAAGAGGCAAAACACCCCTGCTTCGATGTCGAAGCTAAGCACACGCACGCACGAGTACATCTACCCGTAGCACCACAATGTAACATTCAGTGCAACTACTGCAATCGCAAATATGATTGTGTTAATGAGTCACGTCCGGGTGTTGTATCGTCTGTCCTAACGCCAACACAGGCTGTTGGCTATCTCGGAGAGCTCAACAAACGTATCGCACAACTATCAGTTGTAGGAATTGCAGGTCCCGGAGACCCATTCGCAAACCCACAGGAGACACTCAACACGATGCGACTTGCTCACGAGGCATTTCCCGAGAAGATATTCTGCCTCTCGACAAATGGGCTCAACCTCGAACCTTATATTGATGAGATTGCAGAGTTAAACGTGAGCCACGTAACACTTACAATCAACGCCCTCGACCCTAAAGTTTTGGCAAAAATATATAAGTGGGTACGTTTCGAGAAGCGTCTTTTCCGCGGTGAAGAGGGGGGAAAACTACTCCTCGACAGACAGCTAGCTTGCATCCCCAAACTCAAGGCAAAGGGTATCACCGTCAAGATAAATAGTGTCCTTGTCCCCGGCGTCAATGAAGATGAGATTCCACGTGTTGCCGAGAGATGTGCTGAGTTGGGTGCAGATGTAATTAACTGTATTCCATTAATCCCAACTGCCGACACTCCATTTGCCGACGTTGAGAAACCAGATGCAAAGCTACTCTTCAAGGTTCGAACTCTAGCGAGTGACCACCTGACGTTGATGAGCCACTGCGCACGCTGTAGAGCAGATGCAGCAGGTCTGTTAGGACAAGATATGGAGGGCACACACGCTCTAATGCGAGAGTTCGTGGAGCGTGAGAATGCGATAAATGTAGAGAACAGACCATACGTAGCTGTCGGAACAGCTGAGGGAATGTTGGTAAATCTACATTTGGGAGAGGCTGACAAGCTACAGATCTACCGTCAATCACCCAAGGGTTACCAATGGGTCGAGGAGCGCACGACACCAACAAAGGGTGGTGGAGACAACCGCTGGATGGAGCTAGCAAATCTACTTTCGGACTGTAGGGCTCTACTGATAAGTGGCATAGGACCTACCCCATCGAGCATCCTCAAAGAGCAGGGCATACACACTGTCGAGATGACGGGACTCATCGACGAAGGTCTGGAGGGAATCTACACTGGTCGCGTGATTCGCTCCATCGCCAAGCAGGATGCCTTCCGCTGCGGATCGAACTGCAAGGGTAACTCACAAGGTTGCGCATAACAAACTAAAGCAGATTATTAGGGAAAGTTCTATTTTCTCCTTAACAAAACAAATTCTAAATATTATGAAAAAGCCAGCGTATCAAATTCTAGTCTGCAACTCATATCGTGTAGCAGGCGAAGCTCAAGGAGCTTGCAACAAAATGGGTGCTGTAAACCTACTTCAATACATTGCTGAAGAGGCTGCAGACAGAGGTCTTGACGTTGCGGTAAGCAGCACTGCCTGCCTCAACCTCTGCTCACAAGGACCTATCGTAGTTATCCAGCCCAACAACGAGTGGTATGGTAAGGTTGTCGACACAGACGTCGTAGACGAGATCCTCGATGCACTCGAAGAGGGTGTACCTTGCGAAAAATATCTAATCAGCGAGTAGGTATGAAAGCCCCAATATTTATAGACACAACACTTCGCGATGGCGAACAAGCTCCCGGGGTAGCCTTTACCCTAGAGGAGAAGATTCGCCTCGCCGAGATGTTGGACGAGACAGGTGTCGATGAGATAGAGGCGGGAATACCCGCTATGGGACGTGTCGCGCTAGCCGAGATGCAAGCTATAACATCATTGGGGCTCAACTGCCGCACCCTATCGTGGTGTCGTGCTATGTTGGTCGACATAAAAGAGGCATCCAAAGCAAACACCAACGGTGTACATCTCTCTCTTCCCGTATCCGAGAAACTACTCACAACGATGGGTAAATCTCGATATTGGGTCTTGTCGCAACTCAAAGAGCTTGTTGCGTTTGGGTTAGATATGTTTGAGTATGTGTCGATCGGTGCTCAAGACGCGTCGCGTGCCGACTACGATTTTTTGAAAGAGTTTGCCCTCGCTGTAGAGGATAGCGGAGCTTGTAGATTGCGTTTGGCAGATACTGTAGGTCTGCTAAATCCATTCTCATCACAGGAGTTGGTGCGAGTCGTAAAGAGCGCAACGCCTAATCTCGCATTGGAGTTTCACGCACACAACGACCTAGGTATGGCGTGTGCCAACTCTCTCGCTGCGTGGTTGGCAGGCGCAGAGTCCATAAGCACAACAGTCAATGGACTAGGCGAGAGGGCTGGAAACGCAGCTCTGGAGGAGGTAGCTTTGGCATTCGAGAAGAGTGCAAACATAAAATGCAACCTCCAAAAGAGAGTTTTCCCCCCTATCTGCCGATACGTAGAGGAGATCTCAAAACGCAAAAACAGCCTATCGAAACCTGTCGTTGGCGAGGTTGTGTTGACACACGAAAGCGACATTCACACAAAATGTATGATTAAAGATCGCTCATCGTATCAACTTATTTCGGCCGAAGACTTGGGACTCGAAGAGATCGAATTTCGAATTGGCAAACACACTGGTGCCTCAACAATGAGTTACATCCTACAAAGTATGGGTTGTAAGAGCGATATGGCGACTCTTCGCAAGTTAACAGATGTCGTAAGAGAGATCTGCACCGAGCAAAAAAGAGATCTACAACCAACAGAATTAATAACACTATACAACCGATTTAGGGAGAGTTAAAATGAAGAGCGAACTACAAAAAGAGATAGCACGTGCACATATTATGGAGGCAGAGCGTGCGAAACTCAAAGATAGCGAAAAGGTAATGACACTAGAGGTAGAACAATCTCTAACCTATGGTATAAACTACCTAAAGAGTGCAAAATCTACATTTTACTCAACGAAGAGACGATTCGACAACGATCTACTCTACAACATCATCTCGATAAGTTTCGAACAGTTTATGGTTGGTCTACTCGCGCATCACGACTGGATCGCATCTAGCCACCTACCACTTATGTTGTATCGCGAGGCGTTAGACTTCGAACCAGACTTAGGTGACAGCATCAAACAGACAACCATCCTCATCGGATCATTCGAAGGGATCTGCTCAATCGAGGATTTTGGCTACAAAACCCCAACAGATGAACAGATCGAACGAATGATCGTAGGATTGGAGGAGCTACAAGAGTTTATTACAAAAAGAGTCTCGCTTTGACAACAAACAAAAATCACCCTTAGAATCTGTTTAAGTTTTTCTCGCTATAATTGCTTGCGAGAGGTGTTACTTTGATTTTCTCTCTTTGTATAAGGCGCATAGCGGTGCCTATGTAACGTAGTGCAAAAAGAGAAAAGTGAAGTGACAGATCCTTAGCAAAATAGATGAGAGAAATTTAAACAGATTCTTAAATCTTATAGCATTTTCAAATGGTTATTTAAGTGTTGCATAACCTCGTCAACAGTCACATCGAGTTGCTTCATCTGTCTGGCGATATCTTTAAGCCCAACAGAGATGAGTTGCGCCCTTCGTTGATCGGTAATAATACGGAGGGCATCCGCACTTACAAAGAATCCAATACCTCGCTTATTATAGATTATACCACGCTCCGACAACCACTCATAGGCTCGCATAACAGTGTTAGGGTTAACCTCTAGCTCGCCCCCCATCTCACGAACCGACGGAATACGACTATCTTCAACCCACGCTTGATCCATAATCTTATCTAAAATCAAGTCACTAATCTGGATATATATTGGTTTTGTGTCGCTAAAAATCATAATGAAACTTATTTTCTTTTAACTTTTCGACATACTCCTCCTCCGTTAGCCACTTCACATTGGGCGAGTTCTCGACCACAACGTCAACCTCATCATTGACCTTTATCACACAAAACCAAGAGCGATTGAGACTATCTATATGGAGAGTGTTATCCTCAATACAGACCCTGTTATTATCCAAATCAGCACTAGTTATATACCCTCTCATTTTATACTCGGGTGTGTCGCTCTGCGGAAGTGTACACAGACGAATTGCAGATTTAGAGTTACGGATCTCTATCTGAGTAACATTAGGATTTGACACCAACTCTTTTGCTATGTTATTGTATCTATTTTGCCTATGTTCGATCGAAAGCAACAGAAACATAGCAATAATACATCCAAAAGAATAAAGTGCAACTAATGCAAAATCATATTTTTTCATATTTATCTCTTTTTTAATTGATGTTATCTACTTGATGTCATCCCTTTCAACTTCTTCCAAACCACCCACTGATATACCACCATCGGGATAAGTAAAATGGGGCATAGGTAAAACATAACATTGACATACAACATAGTTACGTCGTTAACAAAGAGCTGTGGAACTCCAGAAGTAATCACCCCTGTCACCTGTGTACTGTTAACATAGGATGTAAAGGCACCAATAATAATAGCCCACAGTAATGCGTGACCAACAAGGTTTATAAATGTCGCAAATCGCTTAAATGTCACCTCCCCCCACATCAACGCAGAGACCACATAACCATAAACACTCACAACGAATACGGTATATCCAAATTTCTCCGGCCACTCCATAACTTGGTCACATTTAACCATCTTTCCAAAAGACCAAATATCGAAAGTTTGATAACCTGTCATATCGAAATTGGGGGTTACAAACAGAGCTTTACAGATATATTGACCCTCGTTAAATAGATATTGTGTCTCGACGATGGATGACACACAACTGAATATCATAACGAAGAGTACAAACGGAACGATCGTTGAGTTGACTACGACAAAAACATATCGCTCAACATTGGAGATCGGAATCAGCAGATCCATCATCGAAAGAGGCTTTCCATTGCTACCTCTCGTCGACAACTTTAGAAATGCAAAGGAGAAGAGAGAGCCTACAATAATAAATATCCCTGTAAGTTTTGACTCTATACGGTTCAAATTCAACAACAAATTAGAAGAACTCTTTATTCGGGTTGATGTAAATATTGCACCATCATTCCCATATAAAAATATCAGGATGATAGTTATCAAGATAATAGAGAGATATATCATACGATTATATCTGTAGTGAAGCAAAACGTAATTCGCAAATCGCTTCATATTAAATTTTTCGCTCATTGTTGATCTTGTATTATTTGTTTAAGGGAGTTCTATTTTCTCCCCGATTTTAATTTTCTAAAATAGTACTGATGCGTTAATAATCTCTACCACTGCCCTGCGCGGGCGGCGGCGGAGGGCTCTCCGCGGAGCTTTGTTGTGTTGCGATTGTTAATAGATTGATTCTCAATCTGCTACATATTGATAAATATTCGATTAAAGCTCTGCTTTATCGCTCATTTCCCAATACATAGCTACGTAGGCTACGCCTACTATTAACAATCGAATGTAAGTGTCATCCAAATCGAAAAGAGCGCATACAGTCATTTGTAACTAAGTCCAGTCTACGAGGTAGCTATCATAAAGAGTTAACGCATCACTAGTATTTATAAAATAACTCGTAGTGGCTCCTACTTGACTTTTTGGGAAAGTAAAAGTAGGGGGATAAATTAGAACCCTCCCTTTAACAACTCATTAATCTTTTGAGGCTCTGCTATCGAGGCTTTGAATAGGAGCTCCAAATCGACCTTCGCATCACCCCCTTCCTCCATATTCTCGACAACACCCCATCGTCCCATCATATTACTCTCCTCATAGATCGACTCCTCGGCAGCATCAAGACGCCTAAATTGGAGTCGCTCCGATATCCTGCGCATCGAGGCATTTACTAAAATCTTGCTATCGTCGAGAATTATTATCGAGTCTATCAAGCTATCGAGATCCCTCACTTGATGTGTCGAGATTATCACTGTTCGCTCCTCACTAGCAATCCGAGAGACAATCTTACGAAATTGACTCTTCGACGGTATATCCAATCCGTTGGTGGGTTCATCCATAATCAAGATGCGAGTATTACACGCCAACGCAAATGCTATCACAGCCTTCTTCCGCTGCCCCAAAGACATATCATCGAGTGAATCTGTATAGCTTACCCCAAACTCTTCGAGGTAACTGCGCAGATCACTATCGCTATAATTGGGGTAAAAAGGAGTCATATATTTTGCGTAGGTAGCCATCGAACTATTCCTAATAGATATATCCTCCGGAATATAGTATATCTGAGATGTAAGCGACGGCAATCTATCCGCAGGATCTACCCCATCCACCAAGACCTCTCCTTTAGAGGGAGATATTACCCCACTTATTATCTTCAGAAGGGTACTCTTTCCACTACCATTGCAGCCCAACAGACCGTATATTCGCCCTCGATCCAACTCTATATCGAGCGAAGTGAAGATCGACTTATGCCAACTATAGGCAAAGTCAACATTAGTTAGTTTTATCATAATTAGATTATATTAGTGTATTAATGTACTAGTACACCACAAATGTAATCAAATAAATCTACAATCCAAATTTTTTAGCGTGTATTTTGATAAATTATATATATGATATAAAAAGGTGGCTAACACCGAAATGTTAGCCACCCTATCCCACCCTCAAGAGGTGAGCAAACGTTAAATTTATACTCTACTAATATTCGAAATCAAGAATTGGCACTGAATATCCTTGAGTTGAGTTTGTCTTTTTCATTGTCGCAGAGCTATATGCAGCCTCAGCTGTACTTGCACTGTATACTGTCACGAGAGCATCTCCACTTGTGTTGACAGCCCCGCTATCAGTCGATGACCACACACGTATCATTCCTTGAAGCGCACCATCGCCAATCAAGAATGTTTTTGCACTCACGCCTCCACCAGCGGTAAACATAGCGTTAAGTGCTGTATCATCAGTGGTATATGAGCAAACAGAAGACATCCATACACACATCTCTGCTACCTGCTCATTAGCTGGAAGATACCATACATCCTTCATTCCATCTGTGTAAGTTACTGCCGACGAGTTTAGACCATAAGCATAAGCAAACGCAGGATAGTTGGTGAAAGACGAATCCACAGCCTGAACTGCAACCATATTTGCGGTACCGCTCGTTGTCGAAGAGCAAGTCTCCAAATACGACGAGTAACTAGATGTAGCCCATACCATTGCCGAACCGGGGCTATTGATGTGTATTACACTTGCGTTCTTTGTAGCCGCGTCAACTTTATAGACGATACCAACAACTGTACCTCCTGCAGATGGAGTTGCTGCGTATGTACCATCCGCATAATAGTAGTCGTTAACCTCTGGTGTTGCTGTAATTTCGCTGCTAATAGTCGCTGTAAACGTTGCTGTAAACACATTGCCATTAGTATTGTCTTTAGCGGTAAGAGTTATTATCGCTGTACCATCAGCTATAGCTGTAAATACTGCCGACTCCTCTGTTGATGTCAACATTGCGACTGAGTTTGTAGCAGACTCGACGCTCCAACTCAACGTCGCACTTGTTGGCTCTGCTGGAGTAACAATCGAGCTAAGTGTAAATGTTGTATAGAGAGCAACATCCTTTGTCATAGCAGTTGAAGCAGAGGTAGCGTCAGTGTTATAGTATAGCTCAACATTCGTAACCTCTATGTTAGCAACTGTCACATTACAGCTTGCGGTGAACGTCTTACCCGAACTTGTGTCATCAGCAGTCACAGTGATAACGATATTCGATCCTGCAACAGCACCCGTAAATGTGAAATTCTCACTATCAACTAACTCTGTGTAAGAGAGACAACCTGCGTCATTACCCGTAATAGTCCATTTATAACCCTTGTTGGTAGTCGTTACTGGAGTAAACTGAGGATAGAGCGTAATCTCATCACCCACATATATGGTGAGATTATCTGCTACTGTTGTTCCCGAATAATCTGTGGTCAAGCTAATTCCTGTTACTGGTATCGAAAACTCTGTAACAGTCAATTTAAGTGTTGCTGTCAATGTTGTATCCTCATCTACGACAACTGTCACCTTAAGTGTTGCTGTCTCACCCTCTGTAAGACCCCCTCGCACAACGACACTCTTGTCATAGATATCCTCATCATCCTCGAACGTAGCACTACCCGACAATGACCACTCGATACTATCATAATCACTACCAGTCAAGGTTGCTTTATATGTCTCTCGACCATATAGCGAAATGGTCTCCGATCCTGAGATCACGACATTTGTTACAAGTGTCGATGTCTCAACATCTGGGTCAATTGGATCGGCAGTAATGACATCTTCATCCTTACTACATCCGCCAAGCACGAGTACCGAACAGGCGAAAATTGCAAATAATTTGAAAAAATTCTTCATAAGTTAGTTTATAAAATTGGTTAATGTTTTTAGGGTTCAACGTTTGGGCGTTAACACAATGCCACCTCACATCAATTTTTTGGTTTCATTTACGCAAATATACGATTTTTACAGACAAAAAAAAATATTCGAATATAAATTATTACATTTTTTAACCTAGATTCTATTCACGGCTATCCTTTTAACACAGAGGGTGGTTAACATTATTATGCTAAATAATGCTAACCACCCTAGAATAGAGTCATCTCTCAATACAAAAGATGAACCTATAATAATCTATTAGAATACGAAATCAAGGATCGGAACTGAATATCCTTGAGTTGAGTTTGCCTTCTTCATTGTAGCAGAACCATATCCTGTATCGGCTGTGCTTGGACTATAAACTGTTACAAGTGCATCCCCCGAGGTGTTAACAGCCCCACTATCAGTTGACGACCACAAACGTATCAATCCGTGTATTGCACCAGATCCGATAGCAAAATCCTTCGTACTAACACCACCTCCATTGTCAAACATCGTGTTGAGAACAGAGATATTATCCTCCGAGTAAGAACATACACCAGACATCCAAATACACAACTCCGCCACCTGCTCATTAGCTGGAATATACCACACATCCTTCATCCCATCAACATATGTCACCGCAGTAGAGTTCAAACCATAGGCATATGCAAATGCAGGGAAATTTGCGAATGTTGCCCCCTCAGCCTGCACAACTGCCATATTTGCTGTACCACTCGTTGTCGACTCTGCGCTCAATGCCGATTCATAGCCAGAGCTAGCCCAAACAACAGCTGCACCGGGACTATCAATATGAACCACACTCGCAACACCCGTACTCTCATCCACCTTATAGATGATACCAACGACCTCTCCGCCCGTAGATGGTGACGATGAGTATTTACCATCTGCATAGTAATAATCATTCACTGCGGGCGACACAACAAGTGCAGAACTTACTGTAACATCGCAAGTTGCTGTATACTTAGTATTAGTAGAGTTATCTGTTACAGTAAGAGTAATTGTTGCACTACCATCGGTAACGGTTGAGAATACCGCCTTCGCATCACTATTACTATCGAGCACCACAGATCCAGTTGTCGAAGTAACCTGCCAGTCGTAAGATACGTCACTTGCATTGGATGGTGTAACGACAGCGGTGAGTGAGAATGCAGTATTTGTTGCAAGACTCTTGGTTATACTAGTAGAGCTAGCACTTGACTCATCGTTGTAGTAAATAGCAGCACTTGTTACGGCAATAGTCTCCACCGAGAATGTGCAAGATGCAGTGATAACCCCCGAAGTTGTGTCGTCTGCTGTGGCGACAACAACAATATTTGACCCTGCAGATACACCCTTGATTGTGAGTGTTGCATCATCGGTCAATGCGCTGTAAGAGATAGCTCCCGACTCGTTTCCGGTAACACTCCACGAGTAACCTTGATCTGAAGCTGTTGCAGGTGTGAACACAGGGGTCAATGTAACCGACTCATCTACACTCAAAACTTTAGTATCTAAAGTTGTCTCTCCGCCGTCGATAGATAACTCAAGTCCCGTTACCGGTTTGTAGGTCCAGATAATTGAGATTTCGGTAGATTTAATCAAGGTTGTTGAGTCGTCTACGTAAACAGTCACGCTAAGTGTTGCTGAACCCTCGGCGCTAGAGGTTAGAAGCGTAACTGTCTCCTGTTGGTTATCACCGACAATAGAGGCATTACCACTAACAATCCACTTAATACTATCGTAATCTGTTCCGGTCAAAACAGCACTATATACCGTCTCACTGGTATTCGTCTCAATAGTATCTGGACCCAAAATATCAACAGCCGTGACAGGTCCGGTTACGACATCAGGCTCTTCTGTATCCACTGTTGTATCTACTGTTGGCCCTTCGTCAACAACAGACTCTCCATCATCACTACATCCAACAAGGACAAGAGCAGAACAGGCAAAAATTGCAATTGTTTTTAGAAAATTTCTCATACGGTTAATTTAATTGGTGCTGCATTCAACCTGCAAATGCAACTGAATTCATAGTTAATATTTGTTTAAATTTTTCATTTGGTGTGAGGTAGCCGAGCCTTTTACGAGGGCGATTATTTAGCTTGTTTTCAAT
>JBCQTT010000008.1:0-93714 GCA_047174765.1 Rikenellaceae bacterium
ACTTTGTCGCTTGAGCCGAGATTTCTTTTACATAAATGTCTGATATATTGTACTTAATGCGCATAAATTCCGAAATATGTCGCTTAGTAACTTGATATTTTTGATAGGTGGCTTTGCTTTTTGAGATGCCAATAAGCTGGGAAACATCATCGTTATGTTTCTTAAATAGCTCCAGAAGAGTTGCACAGTTTTGAGTGTTACCCATAAACGTATTACGAACTTTCTCAGCTGTTACATAATTATCTTTAAGCTGTATCTCTTGATAAATCTTAAATAGAGTACCTTTCACCTCTTCGAGTAAGTTGTTGATATTCTGAGCATAAACCGATTTACCGATAGCTCTCTTAGCTTCAACGCACCAATTTTTAGGGTTAATCTTCTGCTTGGTGCTAAATTGACATACATCACCATTGACGGTTATACGTGCCATTATCATTACTTCTCCATTAGAAGTCTCTCGTCCTTTCTTTAGGTAGAACAAAACCTTAAATGTACTTCTCATACTCATTTTGTTTTTACTCGTTACCCCTTCAAAAAGGGTGACGATTTTGTGCTTGATTATAGGGCACAAAGTTATTAAACATATTTTACACTGAGAAGTATATGATGTTGAGTTAATGTGAGTTAAGTTCGAGTTAAGCTGTAAATCGTTACCCTTTTTGAGGTCATTTTCTTAGGGGTAATGATTTGGAGAAAGAACTCTCTCAACTTACCTCAAAAAAGAATCAACCTAACTCGAATATGCGCACAAAAAAAGGTCTATAAATCACTGATTTATAGACCTTTAATCCGCATAGCTCGAATTAAATCTTCTTAACTCAAAGTTGCTCTGCGGAGAGAGAGGGATTCGAACCCCCGGTGCCTTGCAGCACAACGGTTTTCAAGACCGCCGCATTCGACCACTCTGCCATCTCTCCGGGTGCAAATATAAGAACAAAAATTCGTTTTCCAAATTTATTTTTGACTTTTTTTGCTTTTTTTTGAGTCGCTAAAAGCGTACTGAGAGTGTTTCTAATTCTAAACTGTTGTGAAACACAATTTTAGCTGTGTTTTGTCTAGCTCGTATGTTTTTGATATATTGACGACGAACCATCATACCATCTTCTCCTCGACGATCTCAAAGACCTTTGCACCCTCGATGACAAGTGGTTTCTCTTGGTTGAAGAACACCACTCCATTTACGGGAGCATAGATTGATTCGCGGATTGAGGCATCATATGGATCGACAATCTCTGCCAATAGATCCCCTGCTCGGACGCTATCTTGTGCCGACTTAACCTTACTCAAGAAGCCTGAACTCTTGGACTTCACAACAACCAAATCGGCATTTGTTATCGTCTCGGAGAGGTATCCCGGACGTATCGACGTCGTTAGTAGACCAACCTTTACCATAAAACGTAGGAGAGCCTCTACAGCACTATCGACACATCCTCTGACGAGTTTGTCGGTGTGTCCCGTATAGATTGAGAATGCTTTTGTTCCCCAGATCTGCCAGTTGTAGTTGAGGAGTGCGGTGTCGTATGGTGTGACGCTCTTCTCGTAGACATATGGCATACCGAAATATTTTGCAACCTTCTCGCTCTGATATCCCGTGTCGAGCATTCTTACGTGGGGGATAAACTCTCCCGGGATGTAGTAACTCGCGAGCTGTACTCCATACTTATACTCCTTCACGCAATCGAATAGTGTTGCAGCGATTCTTTGTGTTGTCTCGCCCTTGTCGTAGCCGGGGAACATACGGTTTATGTCGGTGTTATCCATCGACCAGAAGCGCTTGCCAATATTCATTGAGAATGGGTTTGCCGAGGGGATGATAAGGATCTCAAATCCCGGGACAAGCGCTCCATCTTGCTCCAATTGGGTGAGGATTTTGATTAGCTTGGCACACGTGTATTGTTGTTGAAGTTCGTCACCGCGGATTGCTCCGACGATTGCGAGGGTCTGCTTGCCCTCGCCAAATCGGTAGCCGTAGATATTAAAGTCGTCGCGGTAGGGCGACTTCATTGTATATAGTGTCTCTTTTTTCATACTTAACTGTTTGCATTTCTCTCGTCTATTTTACTAAGTATCTGTCACTTCGCTTTTCTCTCTTTGCAATTATAGCGAAAAAAAACTTAACCAGATTCTTAGTCTCTAAAATTGGTGTATTCTAGCGAGCAGCGACCCATCATATACTACGGGGTATGCGCGCAACGTAAATAGATATCCATCAATCGGAGATAGTACGTGATGGAGTGTATCTCCTGTTAGGGGGTCGGCGATTATTCCGATCTCCTCACCCTTTTTCACCATTTGTGCTGTTTTGTGGTGCGTGAGGAACACTCCCGACGCCTCTGCGTTGAGGAACGACACGCTGTCTCCCTCCGAGAGAATACCATCCGCCAATCGGGATCTATCGACCTCGCCACTCCACATACCGCGATCGGCGAGAAGGTTTAGAATTCCCTCGACGAGGTTATCACCTAGCTTATGGTTTACTCGCATACCAACGCCCATCTCAACCACTAAACAGGGTGTTCCGGTTGAGTTTAGCGAGTGAGCCAGTGTTGCTTCCAACACTGTTGCAGCCTCGTGAACCCATATAAAATCGACTCCGAGGAGTCTGGCTTGGGGGACAAGGCTCTCTGCTGAGTCTACGTTTATTCGTATTTGTGGCATCTCGCGAAGGAATATGTTACTCGAATGGATGTCGATCACCATATCTGCCCCTTTGAGATCTTCGAGCACAGCGTACGCCACACTCTCCGCCATCACGCCATCCTTATCACCGGGGAAGATTCGATTCATATCGAGGTCAAAACCGGGGATACCTCTCGACATAGTGTCTATTCCAAGTGGGTTAAGTGCGGGATATATCTCAACCGTACCATTTAACTTATCAATATTGTCGCGCAGGATGTTCGCCATCTTGAAACATACATATTGTCCCTCCAACTCATCACCGTGAGTACCTGTTACGATACAGACTCTACGTGTTGAGTCGCCGGAGCTGATTACATTCTTTCGAATGATAACCCTCTCATCTAGCGGCATCGCCACCGATATAACCTCTTTTATCATTATATTATCTACTCTTACGTGTTTATATCTCTTCTACCATCACTCGGATCTGCGATGTATGCGATGTAACGCCTCGGCGTATACCCCTCACAACAGAGCAATCGGCTGCATCGCGTCCGTGTGATACTTTGATATACCCTTCAGCCTCTTCGATTGTTTTGTTGTGAGTCGGGTCGACCCCATACCAAAATCCGTCGCTCCAAACCTCCACCCAAGCGTGAGTTTCGCCCGTTCCGACTACATATCCGACCACATATCTCGCAAAGATAGCTCTTTCGCGGCACATTGCAATGAGTATATGAGAATAATCTTGACAAACACCTGCTCGGATCTCAAAACTTTGTGCGGCAGTTGTCTCCACATTCGTCACTGCCGTGGAGTACTCCATCACCGAAAATATCTTATGAGCGATCGTCGCGGCGATCTCTTTTGGGGAGCCCTCAACGATTATTTCTCGATTAAACTGTGATATTTCGGGAGATGTTTGAGTGAGGTGGGTATTCGACAGGAAGATCTTACGAGGTGTTTTATCCTCGATTTGGTAGTTGTCACACTCGACAGTGCCATTTGCCGAGACCACAAATAGGTCGTGGCACTCTCGGAGCATACCATAGTAGATGGTATTTCCAAAGGTGTCGGTCGAATTGCACATCTTTACTCCCGAGAGGAGTTGTAGCTGAAACTGTTCTACGCGTTGAAATGGAAGATTATATGGTGTACATCGTAGCTGAAAGTGGTAATTTGAGACCATCGAATCGTATCGTTCGATGGTCTGATAACTATATCTATATCTTCTCTTTACCACAAGCAGTCGGGATTAAATCATTACCATTCTGTTCAAGTATCCCAGAACACGTGCACGATATACCTCATCTTTTGGTCTGTAGTTATCCTCCGTGAGGAGTTCGTCGAGGTTCTGAAGTGCTACATTATCAATAATTGCACCACTTCTTTTGATCGCCTCCTTGAGGCTTAGGAAAACCTCCTCGACGCGGAAGAATGGGTAGTGAAAACGAATATGTAGGTCGATGTTCTCAACGAAGCGTCCAACTTTTAGGAAGTTACGAATGCGCTCATCGAACACACGCTCGTCGATAGATCCGAAGAATGCCAACATATAATCTGTTACGGGCTGAAGGAGAGTGATGTTTTTCTCGTTGTTTGCACGGTGCTCGTCGATGACGGTACGTGCCATCTGGATATATGAGAGTGATTCACTCTTGATATCACGACGCAGGAAGATACAGTTGTCGTTTGCGCCGTCGATGCTCGACGCTATAGAGCAGATATTTGAGTGGTCGTAGAGCTGCGAGATCTGGAAAGCCTCACTCTCCTCGTCCTGTCCAATTGTGTTGACTCCTAAGCAGTTATAATACTCCTTAAGGTTGGCTATGTCGCCATCAATAACCTTGTCGTAGTAGTAACGAAGAAGGTGCATACTCATATATACGCGCTCAGCGTAGCGACCCAACCAGAAGAGACGATTTGCCTTGTCGGCAGTTATTACATTACAAACCATATATTTAATCTTTTTTTTATTTAGAATCTGTTTAAATTTCTCTCATCTATTTTGCTAAGGATCTGTCACTTCGCTTTTCTCTTTTTGCACTGCGTTACATAGGCACCGCTATGCGCCTAATGCAAAGAGAGAAAATCAAAGCAACATCTCTCTTAGCAATTATAGCGAGAAAAACTTAAACAGATTCTTATTCTCGAAATCAAATTAGTTAGGCGCTACTCTGTCATCACCCACGTATCCTTGAAACCTCCTCCTTGCGATGAGTTCACCACAAACGATCCCTCAATACGCGAGAAGCGTGTCAATCCACTACGCCACACCTTTGTCTCTTCGCCCTGAATGACGAATGCACGAAGGTCCGCCTTTCGCTCGATGGTTGTGCCGTCATCCTCCAACAACTCCAAATCCTTGAAGTCGATGATCTCCTGCGCAATCCAACGACGAGGTTTGTCGATGATGAGTTGTTTGAGCTCTTCGAGCTTCTCGGGCGTGAGGTCGCGTCCAAAGACCACTCCATAACCACCCGCCTCACTAACATCTTTAATTACGAGTTTTTCGATATTTTTTAATATATAGTTGTAATCCTCCTCATAGTATGGGAGATAAGTTGGGGCATTTTGGAGGATTGGATCTTCGTTGAGATAGTACTTAATCATCATCGGAACAAAGTAGTATGTACCCTTGTCGTCTGCAACTCCATTACCGGGGGCATTGATGATCGCAACATTACCCTTTGCGTATGCCTGCATTAGGTTGGGAATACCCAATACCGACGATGGCTCGAATGTCATAGGATCAAGATACTCGTCTGATATTCTGCGATATAGAGTACCTACGGGTTGCTTCTTGTTGTACAGACCATAGTAGTATAGTTTGTCATCCTCAACAACCAAATCTCCCGGAAATGCCAACACTGCCTCCATCTTCTCCGCGAGGTAGGAGTGCTCGAAGAATGCCGAGTTGTAACGACCGGGGGTAAGGATTACATTGAGCCCACGTCCGTCGTTTACGAAATCCATCATCTCCTTCAGCAGTTCGCTATAGTTGCGGTTGTCGGCAACAGCGTTTCGACGAAAGGTTTGAGGTGATACCTTACGAGTGATTGTTCTTGCGATCATCGGATAGGATGCACCAGAGGGGGTACGTAAGTTATCCTCAAGGATATACCACTCTCCAGTCTTTGCCTGTACCAAGTCGATACCCGAGATGTGAGAGTAGATCCTCCGCGACGGGGTAATCCCCTCGCACTGAGGTAAATAGTCTTTGGCGGAATAGATAAACTCCTCTGGAATTACGCCATCCCTTACAATGTTTTTGTCGTGGTATATGTCGTCAAGAAACATATTCAACGCCTTCACACGTTGTATTAGCCCCGCCTCCAACATATCCCAATCAGACTTGCTGATTACTCGTGGGATTGAATCGAATGGAAAGAGCTGCTCATTAAACTCCCCATTCTTGTAGACTCCAAAGCGTACCCCGAATCTCTCCATCCATTTGTTCACCGTCTCCTTACTCTCGATTAACCTCTCCATAAAATTGCTTTGATTATATATATATAATTTACGTATTTGATTCCAAATCCTACGCCACAAATTTATGACACACAACCGAAGTTTGTTCTATTTATTTGCGACGATTATTATTAAAATAATTTCAAATATAAAACCGAAAGTAAAAGGGGCGATTAATTAGAAGTTATACGAAAAAAGGGCAAAAAAAATATAGATGTGTCAAAAAATCGCTCTGTCATACCTCTGCCGTTAGGGATTTATAATCTATTTGTATATATTTGTGCGTAGTAACCATTGCAAAAAGAGTATGAAAAGAAAAAAATTATTATCAATCTTAACAATTCTATGTGTGAGTTGTTTGAGCGTGTCGGCTCAGAGCGGCACAAATCCTACACTAAAGAGTATCCACGAGCGTACGAGCGTACGAAGCTACACTTCGAAACCCGTAAGTAAAGATCTACTGGTAGAGTTGACAAAAGCTGGTATGGCTGCACCCTCGGCGATGAACAAACAACCGTGGGAATTTATCATCATCCAAGACAAGGCTATTCTCAAAAAGTTGGGTGAGATCAAACCTCCTGTGGGGAAAGCTCCTGCGGCAATTGTGGTTTTGGGAGACTCAAAAGCTAGTGGATCGTGGGTGTTGGATTGTTCGGCTGCAACAGAGAATATCTTGATCGCGGCAACCTCAATGGGGCTAGGTAGTGTTTGGACTGGCGCATATGGAAACGCAAAATTTGAGGCTCTCCTAAAAGAGACGCTCTCTCTACCCGACGGTGTTATGCCACTCTCGGTTATTGCTATTGGCTACGCCGACGGAGTAACAACGCCCAAGAATAAATATGTTGAATCGAAGGTGCATTTCGATAGATATTAACTGGAAAGATTCTAAATTGAGGATGACTTGTTAGCTCCCCTCACTGTTGGGGGAGACTAACAAGTTCACTACATTGCGCATATGTAGACGACTCACGTGGGTGTAGATCTCAGTTGTTGTGATGCTCTCGTGACCCAACATCTCCTGCACGGCTCGAATTGAGGCACCACCCTCTAGAAGATGTGTCGCAAACGAATGTCTAAATGTGTGGGGGCTCACTCTCGCCACAACACCTGCTGCCGAGGCGCTGTGGCGCACAATCGTAAAGATCATAACACGGGTCAATCCACCCCCTCGATTGTTGAGAAAAAGGTGATCCTCGCTACTCTCCTCACCACCGCGGCACCCCAAATATAACTCTACACGTCGCCTCGCGATACCACTCAAGGGGACGAGACGCTGCTTGCCGCCCTTTCCCATAACTCGTACATAACCCTCATTGAAGAAGAGATCTCCTAGTCGCAGTTCCGTAAGCTCCGTGACGCGTAACCCACAGGAGTACAACATCTCGATAATAGCTCGATCTCGAATGCCTTTGGTCGTGTCGGGGGCTATAGATTCAATGATCTTGTCGATATCCTCGACCGTGAGGAGATCTGGAAGGTGGCGTTGAGGTTGAGGTGTGGTGACGAACTCTGCTGGGGAGTTATCAATTTCGCGCTCCAACACAAGATAGTCGAAAAAAGATTTTATCCCCGACAGTCGCCGTGCCGCAGAGCTACTCTGCAAACCAACCTCATACAACAAAACCATATAGGATTCGATATGACTCTGCTCGACCTCGTAGGGTGGCAGGTCGAACCGCTCAACTACAAACTCCCCAAAACCCTCCACATCCTGCATATAAGCCTCGATAGTGTTCTGTGTAAGACCCCGTTCGAGACGAATATAAAGATTAAAAGCTTTTGTAAATTTATTCCATATGTGTATGTTCTCTGCCATTGTTTTACTACTTTTGTTGGGGAGATGAGAGTCATCTTCGAACAAAGATAGAGAAAAAAGTGAAAAATATGGATTACGTAGAGTTAAATATCCCAATCAACTCTGTTGAGGAGGGTGAAATATTGATGGCGGAGCTTGCCGATTACCCTTTCGAGAGCTTCGAAAGCGAGGGCAACACACTCCTAAAGGGGTACATTCCCCAAGAGAGACTCGTCGACTGCAAAGGGGAGGTTGATGCTCTACTTGAGAGATACAACGTATCGGGGGCACGGTTTATCTCGATCGAAACACAAAACTGGAATGCTCAGTGGGAGTCGAATTTCGAACGCGTAGAGGTCGGAGATAGATTGTTGATCCGCGCTCCATTTCACCCTGCCGACTCAAAGTTCCAGAGCGAAGTGGTTATTATGCCAAAGATGTCGTTTGGAACGGGACACCACGCCACAACACACCTAATGGCAGAGTGGACGATGGACCTAGGTGCTGAGGGGTGTTTAGCCGGAGCACGCGGACTCGATATGGGAAGTGGAACAGGTGTTCTCGCAATCGTCGCTGCAAAGGAGGGTGCTGCGGCGGTCGATGCGGTTGACATCGACGACTGGGCGGATGAAAATTGTCGCGAAAATATTGTTGTGAATGGAGTGGAGGGGGTAGTGACACCTATCCTCGGTGATGTATCGCGCGTTGAGGGCAGACGCTACAGCTTCATACTCGCAAATATTAACAGAAACATATTGGTTGGTGATCTGCCTCGCTACGCCACGGCTCTCGAAGAGGGGGGAGTACTCCTCATAAGTGGATTTTTGGAGCAAGATGTGGAGATTCTCCAAGCTCGTGCTCGCGAAGTTGGGCTAACGCCTGTCGCCGAGCGTGTTAGAGATGGTTGGGTGGCAATGCGTATTGATAAAAGATAGGTGGCACAGAGCGGACTGAAAGGGTACAAAGGGCGCGGTGTCGTCCTCCACACCATCAAATATGGCGAAAATGCGATGATAGTTCATATGCTTACCGACGTAGGGGGCAGACAGAGTTTCATCGTGCAGGGGGTAAGGAGCAGCCGCGGTCGTGGATCGAAGGCGGCACTCTTCCAACCTCTCTTTACTGTCGAATTTGAGGGGTTGGAGTCGTCGCGCACAGAGCTCCACAAATTCCGCGAAGTACGCTCTGGGATAACACTTCGGCGCACTCCCTTTGACGTGAGACGCTCCACGATAGCGCTGTTTATTGCCGAGGTGCTATATCGACTCGTGAAGGAGAGCGGTCGAAACGAAACCCTATTTGAACGGGTGTGGCACGCAATAGAGTCACTCGACACAATCGAGGAGGGGGTTGCTAACTTTCACCTCTGGTTTCTCGCCAACTTAAGCCGCGAACTAGGGTTTACCCCCTCGGGGCGATATAGTGATGGGGCGTGGTTCGACATACGAGAGGGCTCTTACACACGGTTTGAACCTGCGGGAGGTTACGCAATGTCGAGAGATGAGTCGTGGCTCCTAAATCAGATGATGACTCGCGAAGTAACACAACTAGGAGAGGTGAAGATCAGCCGCGAACAGAGAGTCGCCCTACTCGAAGCCCTCCTAAAGTATTATGGATATCACCTCGACGAAATACACTCCGTGCAATCAATCGCAATACTTCGGGAGCTATTCTAAAAAAGCATTGAGTTGTGCTTTATCTGTGCAAGATGGTGTCTTTTCTAAAATTTGTCACTACTTTTGTAAAGTGCAAATAGTACTGGTGCGTTAATAATCTCTACCACTGCCCTGCGCGGGCGGCGGCGGAGTGCTCTCCGCGGAGCTATTCTTTGTTGCAGTTGTTAATAGATTGATTCTCAATCTGCTACACGTTGATAAATGTTCGATTAAAGCTCTGCTTTATCTCTCATTTCCCAACATATAGCTACGTAGGCTGCGCCTACTATTAACAACTGAATGTAATGCAAATCGAAAAATGTAGATATAACTATATATATCTGTAATTAAGTTAATTAAACAGATGTTACAAAGGGTTAACGCACCACTGGTGACGTGCAAATAAGAATCTGGTTAAGTTTTTTTCGCTAGAATTGCTAAGTGAGAAAAGCGAAATGACAGATCCTTAGCAAAATAGATGAGAGAAATTTTATTAATAGATTCTAAGAGTATGAAGTATAGTAGAGTTTTGACAATTGCAGGGAGCGACTCGGGCGGTGGCGCAGGAATCCAAGCAGACATTAAGAGCATTATGGCGTGCGGCTGTTACGCCTCGACAGCTATTACCGCCATCACGGTTCAAAACACCCTCGGCGTAGAGGCGGTTCACCCCGTGCCGTTGGAGATAATCGAGGGGCAGATTGACGCTGTTTTGAGCGACATTGGGACGGACGCCATAAAGGTTGGTATGTTACACTCGGCGGAGGTGGTCGAGATTGTCTGTCGCGCAATTGATCGCTATAGACCCAAATATTTGGTTGTTGATCCGGTTATGGTCTCTACGTCGGGACACCGCTTGATTGAGGAGTCGGCTGTGGAGAGATTGCGCCAAGAGCTGCTCCCTCGTGCCACAATCATAACCCCCAACATCCCCGAGGCAGAGTTGTTGTTGGGAGAGAAGATCGAGGGGGGGGCAATGCTTGAAGATGCTGCTCGCAAACTCTCGAAGATCGGTTGTGAGGGAGTGCTCCTAAAGGCAGGGCATTTGGAGGATGACCTCTTAACAGATATCTTCCTCGATGCCGACAACACAATTCATAGACTAAGTGCTCCTCGTGTCGATAGTCGTAATACGCACGGTACGGGTTGTACGCTCTCTTCGGCTGTTGCGGCACACTTGGCTCTGGGGTTTAGCCCCGTTGAGGCGGTTACGAGGGCTAAAGAGTATTTGATAGGTGCACTAACAGATGGTGCACAATATGAAATTGGGGGTGGGCACGGTCCGGTGAACCACGCTTATAAAATTGTTAGGTGATGATAGCTACAAAAAAAGATAACAACCAAGAGATATTCCCTCTAGTAGATGCTGATGGGGCGGTGATAGGGAGTGCATCACGTGGTGAGTGCCACTCGGGGTCGAAGCTCCTCCACCCGGTTGTTCACCTTCAGCTCTTCAACTCTAGGGGCGAGGTGTATCTTCAGCGACGTCCCGAATGGAAAGATATTCAGCCCGGATTGTGGGATACCGCAGTGGGTGGACACGTCGACTACGGCGAGAGCGTGGAGGAGGCGCTTCGTCGCGAGACATTCGAGGAGTTGGGCATAAGTGATTTTGAACCGCTCTTTTTGGCTCGATATATATTTGAGTCGGCAGTAGAACGAGAGTTAGTCAACAGCTACTACACAATATATGATGGGGAGATTAACCCCTCGGCAGAGCTTGATGGAGGTCGATTTTGGTCATTCGACCAGATCGAGTCTGCTATTGAGTCGGGGGGGGGGTTGACCGAAAATTTCGTGGGTGAGTTTGTCCGTCTGCTGCGAGGACTCTACGCCTCGATAACCCCCGACGCAACGAGTTCGTCGCCCGAGTAGAGCGCTGCAAACTGCCCTGCGGCAACGCTGCGCTGTGGCTCGTCGAAGAGTATATATGCTCCGTTGTCGCGAATAAATAGGGTTGCCGATTGGAGTGGTTGGCGGTAGCGTATGCGAACCATAAATCGTCCACTTCCTCCACTTGGGATCTGCATCGTGGGGTTTACCCAGTGCATATCTTCGGGTAGAATCTTGATGGCACGACGATGGAGCCCCGGATGTGAGTCCCCCTCACCAACGTAGATAACATTCGCCTCGACATCCGTACCTATAATATAAAGCGACTCCTTGCGCCCTCCAATACCTAGACCCTTACGTTGACCTATCGTGTAGAAGTGCGCTCCGTTATGTGTACCGATCTTTTTGCCGTCGCGGACGGTGTAGTGAATAGGTTGAGAGAGAGCCTCCAGATCCTCCGACGGGATGTTCTGATATGGTGTATATTTTGCCCAATCAGCCTTTATCTCGTGGATGTTACCCACCCTCTTCGAGAGCTTCTGCTGCAAGAAAACAGGTAGGTCAACCTTGCCCACAAAACATATACCTTGTGAATCTTTGCGTTTGGCAGTTGCGAGCTTCTGTTCGTCTGCCACTCTGCGAACCTCCCCTTTGACCATATCGCCAATCGGGAATATCGCTCTCGCCAACTGATCTTGAGAGAGTTGGCAGAGAAAATAACTTTGATCTTTGTTGTTGTCCGAACCTGCGAGGAGTCGATGTGTCCCGTTGACCTCATCTTTGCGGCAGTAGTGACCCGTCGCAACATACTCTGCACCTAACTTAAGAGCCTCCTTGAGGAATACGTCGAACTTAATCTCTCGATTACAGAGTACATCTGGGTTGGGGGTGCGCCCCCTCTCGTACTCCGAAAACATATACTCGACAACTCGACTCTTGTAGTGTTCCGACAGGTCGACTATATGGAGCTCTATGTCGAGCCTCTTTGCGACGAGCTCGGCAAATACACGATCGTCGTGCCACGCACAATCGCCCTCCAGAGTCCCCGTTGTGTCGTGCCAATTTATCATAAACAGACCAATCACCTCGTGTCCCTGCTCTTTGAGGATGTGTGCCGCGACCGACGAATCCACACCTCCCGATATTCCAACAACTATACGTGCCATAATTTAGAATCTCAATTTTTGTGAGTTTCTTAATTCTCAAACTCACATTGTCTTACAAATCTAATAACCCCTCAGGTAGGATAAATACAATGTGCCCCTCCTCAAAGTTGATGCCTCCGATGAACTCCTCCGCGGCAGGGATCAAGATCTCATCCTCGCCAAACGTGACACCGAAGAGTGGGTTCTTACCGTCGTAGAATGATGTTATCTCACCATCGTAGATATCACCACCCTCACCCGACGTAGCCTCAACACTATACCCCACAAGATCTTCCAACGTAAATTCATCGTCGGCAGAGACCTCACTCATATCATCTTCCGTGTCGGGAAGGAGTAGCTCCGTGTTTAGGAGCTCCGTGACGCGACGCTCCGTGTCGATATCGGCAAACGCAACGACAGCACCAGCACGTCCTCGACGCTCGAACTTTTCGAGATAGAGAGGGACGTACAGCCCGTCGATCTTTGCGAACAACGGATCTCCCGACGACTCAAACTCTTCGGGAAAGGTGGGGTATATTGTAATCATCACCTCACCTCCTGTGCCAAATAGGCGATTTATGCGAGCAACACTCTCCATAATTTTATTATTTTGTATAAGCACTATCTCGTAAGTACCCACGAGGGTAGATCTCGACCATTACACTGCCCTGCACGGGCGGCGGCGGAGTGCTCTCCGCGGAGCTAATCTTTGTTGCAGTCAATTAAACAGATGTAGCAAAGGGTTAACGCACCACTAGTAAGATCAAATAACAAAAAGAGCCGCAGAATTATAATCCGCAGCTCCCTTATTCGAAATGCTAAACTTACTCAGCCGCAGGTGTCTCAACCTCAGCCTCCTCTGTAGCCTCAGCAGTTGCAGCAGCAGCCTCGGCAGCCTCAGCAGCTATCTTCTCTGCGATTGCAGCAGCGCGATCAGTGTTAACCTTAACCTCAGCCTCTTTGCGAGCCTTAGCCTCAGCAGCAGCCTCAGCAGCAAGCTTACTCTCCTTAGATGCAATGATACCACCCTTAGACTCCAACCACTGGTTGAACTTAGCCTCAGCGTCGCTCTGTGAGAAAGCGCCCTTAGCAACACCACCCAATAGGTGCTTCATATACAAAACTCCCTTGTATGAGAGGATTGCACGAGCAGTATCAGTTGGCTGTGCACCCTTCTGCATCCAATCCAATGCGCGATCGAACTTAAGGTCGATAGTTGCAGGGTTAGTGTTAGGGTTGTAAGTACCCAACTTCTCGATGAAACGACCATCGCGTGGTGCACGTGCATCAGCAGCGACGATGTGATAAAACGCGTAACCTTTCTTTCCGTGACGCGCTAGACGAATTTTAACAGCCATTTTGCTATTTTTGTTTGATTAATATTTAGAGGGTTCACGACCCTCCCACTTTATGCTCTCCCCATCGCGTGAGGTTTGCGGTGCAAAGGTAGAAATTATATTTGGAATACGCAAGTGTAAGTGTTGTAAAACAATTATATCAAGGAGAATAACAAGTTATTTGTCGTCGTAGTGACCGTAAGCAGAGATATCATATTCCAAGTTCTTGTTTAATCTCATCCCAACTATATCGCTTTGCATCCTCAGCGTGAGACTCCTCAATAGCTCGATTTAGGTGCTCAACGTTTTGGGGGTTGTCGTAGAATGGATCACGGCTGGGAGATGGATTCGATGTTCGCAACTCTGTACTTGGTTGCAACTCGATTATTCCACCCTTGCTTTTGAGCGCAATCTTCTCCGTAAAAGCAAGTTGTAGGTACTTGCTGATATTATTTCTAAACTCGGTAACTGTAAGTAGTAGCATAGCTCAAAGTATTATTAAACAACCAATAGTGACATAATTATGTACAAATATAGTGCATTTTTATAAATAACGTAAATAAACCGCAAAAATTATATGAAATATCAATTTTGCTAATTGCACCAAAGGCGGTGCAGCAAGTGATGCACAGGATCTAAGACGAGAATCGAACATACCTCAGATGGCATAGGGGCTATTTTGCCTCTGTAAATCTTGATGTTGTAGCGATATTTTGAGATCGACACGAAAAGAGAGGCTCTCCTCAATCACTATCGTGATTTTGGGCAGCCTCTCTTTACAGTATATATGTTTCTGTCGCTTACTTGATGCGCTCGTAATACTCGCGAGTACGTGTGTCTACACGGATCTTGTCTCCAGTGTTGATAAACAATGGTACGCGTACCGTTGCTCCCGTATCTACTGTTGCTGGTTTGAGCGAGTTTGTCGACGCTGTGTCACCCTTGATACCGGGCTCTGTGTATGTAACCTCCATATCGACGATTGGGGGTAGCTCCGCCGAAAGAACAGACTCCTTCTCGGTGTGGAACATAACCTCGACAATCTGTCCATCTGCCATTAGGTCGTAGTTCGAGATGAGGTTCTTGTCGATGTTGATCTCCTCGAATGTCTCGGTGTGCATAAAGTGTGCGCCCAAATCATCCTCATATGTGAACTGATATGGTCGACGCTCAACACGTACAATCTCAATCTTTGATCCTGCTGAGAAGGTGTTGTCTATGACACGTCCATTCTCCAAATTCTTTAGCTTGGTGCGGACGAAGGCTGGACCCTTTCCCGGTTTTACGTGTTGAAACTCAACGATCTGATATGTCTTGCGATCTAACTCGATACACATACCATTTTTGATGTCTGCTGTTGTTGCCATTATTTTTTGTTTAGTTTAAGAATCTATTGTAAATCTCTCTATGTGAGAATCGGGGCAAAGATACTACTTTTTGGGTGCAAATCAAAAGTTGATATAACTTTTTTGACTCATTACCCTACTTCGTGAGATCTATGCGGAAGAAGCTGATACTCTGCGCAGGAAGTGTAACCTCCAACACGCCTCCCTTTAGCTGACGATCGAAGTACTCTCCGTCGAGATCTCCCTCGACCTTTACCCTCTGCTCCGACATTACGTGGTGACGAACCGATCCATTGTAGCTATCGTCGGCAAGCGAGAGGCGGAACTTCTTTACAGCCTTTTTGTTCTGGTTGACAACAGCCACATACATCTGAGACTCGTTGGCAAATTGCATAGTGTGGATGTCGTGGTTGAGTCCAACACGCTTCGCCCCGAGGTAGTACATACCATCTTGGAAGAAGTTTCCGTGTGACTGTAGCGCGTAGTAGTGGCTCAATCGCTCACCAACATAACCATTCGTGCGTGAGAAATATACGGCGCGGCTCTCGTTTGCCTTCTCGCGAGAGAAGATCTCGAAGATCAACTCTCCGTGCATTCCGTCCGCAAAGATCTCACACTTATGTCGAAACCCATTCAGTAGATTACTCATTGGTGAGTCGGCATCGACGCCGTGGTTGGGTCCCATCGTTCCACAGCCTGTCTCGCTCGCAAAGGAGTAGTATTGGGTGTTGCCGTAGATGTTGGGGGTGGTGATGGCGTTCGCCTTGTTTACCATATCTTGGTAGTTGAATGTGCCATTGTTATTGTAGTTGTGAGTGCAGAAACCATAGTAGTAGCTCTCGAAACCTAACTTCGTTACGCTGTCGACCCATCTCGCACCCTGCTCTGTGCTCCACGTCGAGGCGTCAACGAGTAGAGGGAGGGGTACTTGGCGCGACTCTAGTTCGGGGATCAGATGCTCTATTATCTCCTTCGTGCGCTCCGCAGAGAGGAACTGTGTCCACTCCTTGCCCGTTGATAGGTATTTGATTGTTAGCCCCTTCGAGTGGAAGTGCTCAAGGAAATCCGCTAAGAAGTTGGCATATTTCTTCGTGTCTAGGGAGTGTACGACAGCCTTACCCTTAACCTCCTTTGATCCTACTCCACGCTCACTACCACTATTTCGCTCATTGTTGATTACATACTCGTAGTCGCAGATCCACTGTGGAAGGTTGTTCTGTGGAGGGTTACCATATCCATAATAGTCGCTCTTGAGCGTTCCCCAAAACTCCACCTTTGGGTTTGCCTTGCGGATTAGCTGCATAGCCTCGACACAATTAGCATAGAACTCCTCACACTTGTTGACACCCTCCTCCATCTCTTGGAGCTTGTCGTAGGAGATGCGGCAGACGTTGAAGTCGATATCCTTAAAACACCACTCTGCGATCTGCTCTTTGTTCTTGGCACGCGAGAGGTGATCTTGACTACGCTCCATATCTGTTCCGATAAAGAGTACTTGCTGCTTTGTGTCGTTGGGGTCGACAATAAGGGTCGACTCCTTTGCTGTGATTGTTGCTAACGGTAGTAGTGCTAGCAGTGTAATTAATCCTTGTTTCATTCTATTTCGTTTTAGTTGTTTTTTTGCTCGTCTCCTCTCCACTCGCGAGGGTTGCCTGCGCCACCTGCCATTGAGACGGCGCGGCTCGATACACTCAGCGCCAACTCCTCGATGCTCTCAACACCCATATAGTAACTAGGGGAGGCAGGGAGGATAATAGCACCTGCTTCGGTTAGGGTGATCATATTGCGGAGGTGGATAAGCGACAGCGGCGTTTCGCGTACGACCATCACCAAGCGACGACGCTCCTTGAGCATCACATCTGCCGCTCGCGAGATCAGTGAGTCGGATACCCCCGTTGCAACCCTTGCGAGTGTGCCCACACTACACGGTACAATAATCATCGAGTCCCAGCGTGCCGAACCGCTCGCAACGGAGGCGAACATATCGTCGTTGGAGTACTCCACGACTCTCTCTGCGTCGGGTGTCGGGAGGGTTATGCCCTCAAGCTCTGCGACTCGTTTTGCTGCGTCGCTATAGATCAGCGCTATGCGCTCCACCGCTTGGTCGGCGAGGAGGAGCTCCACAGTTTGGCGCGCATATATTGCTCCGCTTGCGGCTGTTATGGCTACGATAACTTTCATCTCTACAGTCTCTACAGTTCTATTTTATTGCACTTTAGCCCCATCTCCTCGATACGTACCAAGACGTGAGGTAGGGCGTAACTCATATTACGAAACGATTTTTCGCTGTCGTGAAAGACTATAAGTGAACCTGCTTCGAGATACTTTATCACGTTGTTGAGACACCCCGTCGGAGATACTCGTGGCGAGTAGTCGCGAGAGAGGATATCCCACATAATCAATTTATAGCGCTGTCCCAGAAACTTCGACTGCGAAGGGGTGATCTGAGCGTAGGGCGGACGAAAAAGATTACTCTCAATAAACGAGTGTGCAAACTCCACATCATCAACATAATCTTCGAGACTCATATTCCATCCACGTTGATGGGAGTATGTGTGGTTGCCCACAGCGTGCCCCGCATCGACGATCTTACGATACAACTCGGGATACATCTCGACGTTGCGCCCCAACAAAAAAAATGTCGCTTTGGCATCGTACTTGTCGAGTGTTGCCAATATCCACTCCGTGATTCCCGGTGTCGGACCATCGTCGAAGGTGAGATAGACCGATTTGTCGCTCTTCATCTCCCAGATTAGGTCGGGAAGCATTCGGCGAAGGAATTTTGGAGGGGTTAATCGCATTATTCGTTACGTTGCTAAATCAAATATGATACATCTATTTTAATCCACAAATGTAGTAAAATCTAAGAAAAAAACAATATCTTTGTCGAAAGACTCTAAAAATTATATCTAAACTATGAAAAGAATTTCACTAATATTCCTATCTGTTGTTGCACTCATTGCCGTTGTCTCGTGCGATGCTCTGCACACTGCTGCCGACAATAAAGTAAATTCGCAGGGTGCTCCCTACGAGTTGATAATAGTCTGTGACCAACCGGAGTGGGAGGGGGCACTTGGGGATACCCTTCGTTCGGTATTTACCGCCGAGATCCCATACCTAACTCAAAAAGAGCCAATCTTCGATGTGCTACGAGTAACCGAGCGTGGCTTCACAAACCTCGTTACACGCCATAGAAACATATTCAAAACTCTCATTGTTCCAACAATAGACTCTGCATCGGTTGTCGTTCAGTATGACCTTACGGCATCGCCTCAGATTGTGTTGACGTTGCAGGGCGGTTCGCAGGAGGCTATTACCAAATGTTTGAGCGAAAATCGTGCCCAAATTGTCGCTGCGTTGGAGGGTGCTGAGCGTGACCGCGCAATCGAATATGCTCAGAAATTCAATGTGAAGAGTCTCGAAACACTAATCAAAGAGAAGTTCCTATTCGATATGAAAGTGCCAGCAGGGTATACCCTTCGTAATGATGGCGACAACTTTTTGTGGATGTCGTATGAGTATCCCACAGCGAGTCAAGGTGTTGTGATATACTCATATCCTGCGGTCGATGGCGTGAAATCTCTCAACGAAGCGGATCTGCTAGCTGCTCGTAACAAGTTCGTCTCGAAGATCCCCGGTCCTGTCGAAGGGTCATATATGACAACATTCGACGAGTATACTCCAGACTACAGAATCTACAGATTGGGAGGCAGAATATGGGCAGAGATGCGAGGTCTCTGGGAGGTCGAGGGTGACTTTATGGGTGGTCCGTTTGTGAGCTACTCGACGCTCAACACCCAAACTGGAGAGATCGTGACGATCGACTGCTACGTATTCTCGCCAAAGCTCGGAAAGAGAAACTTTATGAGAGGCGTCGAACACCTAATTCACAACGTGTCGTTTCCTAAGCCTGAGTAGGTTCGAAAAATGTTTAATGATTAGTACTGATGCGTTAACTTCTTATGGTGGCTGTCTAACAATTTGAACTACAACTACATAGGCTGTATATTCTATTTTTGATTTGGCTGACACTTGTATTCGATTGTTAATAGTAGGCTGCGCCTACGTAGCTATATATTGGGAAATGAGAGATAAAGCAGAGCTTTAATCGAACATTTATCAATATATAGTAGATTGAGGATCAATCTATTAACAATCGCAAGAACAGAAAAGCTCCGCGGAGAGCACTCCGCCGCCGCCCGCGCAGGGCAGTGGTAGAGATTATTAACGCATAATCACTAATTAGTGGTTATGCGTTTTTAGGTTTGGAGTAGATCTTGTTGACGATCAATGCGATTGCTCCATCGCCGGTTACATTGCCTGCCGTGCCGAAGCTATCCATCGCAATATAGAGGGCAACCATCAATCCGCACTGCGTCTCGTCGAAGCCCAACTGAGAGGAGAGCAGTGCCATTGCTGCCATAATTGCACCTCCGGGGAGTCCCGGTGCTGCGATCATCGTTATCGCCAACATAAATATAAACCCAGTATATAGAGATATATCTGTAGCCATTCCGCTGCTCCACGAGATAGCCATTGCACAAGCTACAATCTTTAGGATACTTCCCGAAAGGTGGATTGTCGCACACAGAGGGACGATAAACTCCGCTACATCACTGCGCACACGATTGTCGCGACAACACTCCAGCGTAACGGGGATCGTTGCCGCAGAGGATTGTGTGCCAAGCGCGGTGAGGTATGCAGGGAGCATTGTGTAGAGAGTTTTGAATGGGTTGCGTTTGGCGATGGCGCCGGCAATTGTGAATTGTGTGAGAAGCAGCACGATGTGAAGAGCGAAGATTATACACACAACTTTCATAAAGAGACCCAACACAGAGGCTACACTCCCCTCGACACCAAGTTTGAGGAATATACCAAATATAAACAACGGAAGTAGAGGGATGATCGAACGGTTGATAATCAACATAACAACCTCTTTTGACTCCCCAATCACGCGAGCTAAAGTTGAGTCGCGGTCGGCAAATGTCGAGATCGTAAGCCCCAACACAAAGGCGAGGACAAGTGCCGATGTAACACTCATAATAGGTGGCATCGGTATTGTGAAGTAAGGGGTGCAGCTCACAACATTCGTCACATCGACCGTGTTGAGGATTCCGTTTGCGATTATTTGGGGGTAGGTTGCGCTCGCCACGAAGTAGGATATGTAACCCGAAAAGATAGTGCTTCCAAAGGCTATAAGCGTGGTGGCGAGTAGCATCTTCCCGGCGCGAGAGCCTAGTTCGCTAATGCTGGGAGCGACCAACCCAAGGATCACGAGCGGTATCACAAATGCTAGATATTGGCTGAAAATTGCGTTTATGGTCTCAAATATCCTTGCACACCACAGCGGCGTGAAGAGCGAACAGATGATACCTAGTGTGATTGCGATGAGCACCTTTATGAGGAGCGGCAGTTTTGCTAACGTGTTGAAATTTATCATAATGGCGCAAAATTAACAAATATATTGCGATTCTGCAAACACCTCTAAAAAAATTGCTACCTTTCCTCTATAAATACAAAGAACAATAAAGCTCATCGTAATAAGATGAACAGTACCGGTGCGTTAATATTTTTATAAGTACCCTCAATTATATATCGTCGAATAGCGACATTTGTTCTTTGATATTTTGATTTGAAATAGGCTCAATCTTGGTGAGCAATTCAGCTACTGGGGTTTTGTCTAGCGCCGACACACTTGTCAAACTCCCAGCGATTAACCAAAGAGAGTAGCTGTGCAAAAATATACAACTACGTGCCAATAACTATATATTACGAAAACCCCCGACTAACGGATCTGTTAGTCGGGGGTTTTGTTGGTTGTGTGAACTTCCCTTAAGCGATAGCACCATCAATTGCAGCGCTGATACGATCGAACACCTCGTCAAGTGTTCCAAGACCATTCACTGCTACATACTTACCCTGCTTGCTGTAGTAGTCAGCAACGATTGCAGTCTGTGCGTTGTAGACAGATATTCGGTTGCGGATAACCTCCTCCGATGCGTCGTCAGCACGTCCCGACTCCTTGCCACGAAGCAAGATACGCTTCACAAGCTCCTCCTCTGGAACCTCCATATAGATCATTACATCTACCGAATCACCAATCTTGTCGAGCATTACGTCGAATGCCTCCGCTTGAGCTGTTGTGCGAGGGAAACCATCGAAGATGTTACCCTTCTCACCCTTGTGCTCCTCAAGGTAGTTCTCGATCATCGAGATTACGATCGCGTCAGGAGCCAAGCGACCTGTGCTTGTATAGCTCTCCATCTCCTTACCAAGCGCTGTGCCACCCTTGATCTCGCCGCGGATTACATCTCCTGTTGAGACGTGGTTTACACCATATTTATCCTTCAATTTTGCTGCCTGAGTCCCCTTGCCACAGCCGGGAGCTCCGAAAAGTACGATATTCAACATCTTATTCTAAAATTTGTTTTTGATTTCTAAAAGACAAAAGTAACCATATTTTTTGGGATTTCAATAGAGAATAGATAATTTTGTAACCTTATTTAACGAAAAGAGAGAATATTATGCAGAGAAGATCACGCACCGAGATCGCTACACTTGGCGAGTTTGGACTAATCGACAGATTGGGTAGCACAGCGCGCAAGGAGAACAAAACATCTATATGTGGTATAGGTGATGACGCAGCGGTAATCGAGGGAGGAGGGGATGAGGTTGTATTGACCACAACCGACACTCTTCTCGAGGGTGTAGACTTCGATCTGACATACTTCCCTCTCAAACACCTTGGTTACAAGGCTGTTGTCGTGGGGGCAAACGACATATTGGCAATGAATGGTACTCCCCAGCAGGTGATGATATCGTTGGGTATATCGTCGAAACTCCCTGTCGAGGCGTTGGATGATCTATATGAGGGTATTCGAATTGCTTGCGACGAGTTGGAGATTGATCTTGTCGGAGGGGATACACGTGCTTCGATGACGGGGCTTGTGGTTGGGGTTACCTGCGTTGGGCGTGCAAAGCGCGACGCGATAGCATATCGTAGTGGCGCGAAACCAAATGATCTGATCTGCATTACGGGTAGTTTGGGGGCTGCATTTTTGGGGCTCAACCTACTGGAGCGCGAGAAGAGAGTACTAGGTGATATGGAGAATCCTCAACCTCAATTCGAGGGGTATGAATATCTGTTGGAGAGCTACTTGAAGCCACGTGCTCGACGTGGTGTCGTCGACTCGATGGCTGAGGAGGGGATCATCCCGAGTGCAATGATCGACCTATCGGATGGGTTGGCAGGGGATCTGTTGCAGATATGCAAGAGCTCGAAGTGTGGTGCGCGCATCTATCTCGAAAGGATTCCTATCGCAAAGCAGGCTACGACACTCGCCAATGAGCTGAACATCGACCCTGTAGTTGCAGCACTCAACGGGGGCGAGGATCACGAACTACTCTTTACGATACCTATCGACAAGCAGGAGTTGGTAGCGAAGTTGGGCTGCATCGACATCATAGGACACATAACAGAGCCTCAGAAGGGTGCATTCCTCGTCACGCCCGACGGCAGCGACATAAAACTAAAATCACAAGGATTCCCCGAGGGGATTTAGAGCGCCTCGAAATATGACCATAGCCCATCCTCTGCGGGGGTTGGAGCTATGATTGTCATCGCCTCTTTCGTCACGGGGTGTGTGAAACTCATCCTTCGGGAGTGGAGTGATATTCCACCATCGGGATTCGATCGACGCGCTCCATACTTTAGGTCGCCCTTTATTGGAGAGCCGATGGCTGATAGTTGTGCGCGGATCTGGTGGTGGCGACCCGTTATCAACTCAACCTCCAGAAGAGTATAATTCTTGCTCGCTGCCAACACCTCATAGTTAAGTCGCGCCTCCTTGCTGTTGGGGCGCGGAGAGAGGGTTGCGCGGCTACGATTCTGCTTCGTGTCGCGCGTAATGTGGTGATGTAACTCACCACGCTGCTCCTTGGGGCACAACTCCACCAATGCCCAATATCGCTTCTCAACCTTTCTGTCGCGGATCTGCTCATTCATCCTCACCAGCGCCTTCGAGGTCTTGGCAAAGAGCACGACACCGCTCACTGGGCGATCTATGCGGTGAACAACTCCAAGAAATACATCTCCCGGTTTATTGTCGCGGATCTTTATGTAGGCTTTCACCTGATCCTCAAGAGCCGATGCTCCCGATGGATCGGGCTGCACAAGGTCTCCACAGAGTTTGTTGACAACCAGCAGGTGGTTATCCTCATATATTATATGCTCGGGTCTAAACATTATATCTCCAACTATGGTTCTATCCAGTCGTTATTACGTTTAATAAGTTCTATTAGATGGTCTATTGCCTCCTCTTGGTCGATGTTTCGCTCCACGACTTCGCGTCCTTTGTAGAGGGTTATCTTCGAGCGTGCCGCACCGACATATCCGTAGTCGGCATCCGCCATCTCACCCGGACCATTGACGATACAACCCATCACACCAATCTTTAAGTGTTTGAGATGTGAGGTTCGAGCCTTGATCTTCGCAAGTGCACCCTCTATGTCGAAGAGCGTACGTCCACAACTTGGGCAGGCGATGTACTCCGTCTGTGACTGACGCACGCGTGCTGCTTGGAGGATTATTAACTCTATCTGCTCCACCTCCGTAGCTGAAATATTTGGTGCGTCGACCCACACTCCGTCAGCCAACCCATCGAGTAGCAACGACCCCAAATCTAGTGCCGCAGCCACAGCAACCGCCACCACATCCGAACTCTCATATCGACGTTTCACGACAACCGCTCGATCGTCACCCAACTCCGCAATTGCGAAGCGAAGCTCCAACGTTGGGTTGTTGCTCAGAGCCTCCAAAACTGTAAACTCATCGGTTAACTCGCTGTGTATAATAGGTGTTGCGACAGAGCTACGACGTCGATACTCCATCGGATAGGGTGCATCAAAATCGTCGCGACACGCTGCAAAGTGATCAACTATCATCTGAGCTACGGGGACTTCATTTACGGGATCTTCGGTGAGAGAGACGCGGATAGTGTCGCCAATGCCATCCACCAGCAGAGCACCAATACCAACAGCACTCTTTATGCGACCCTCAATACCATTTCCTGCCTCGGTGACACCCAAATGGATCGGGAAGTTCATCCCCTCCGCCTCCATCGCCTTGACCAACATACGGTAGGCATAGACCATAACACGTGTATTGCTCGACTTCATAGAGACCACCACCTGCGAAAACTCCTCCTTTACACATATTTGCAAAAACTCCATCGCCGCAGCGACCATACCCTCGGGGGTGTCGCCCCACTGCTCAACGATCCTCTCACCCAGCGATCCGTGGTTGACACCGACCCTCAGGGCGACACCTCGCTCACGACACAACTCGATGAGAGACTCTAGGTTGCGATTTGCGAGGGAGAAGTTTCCCGGATTTATACGCACCTTATCGACATATCGAGCTGCAATCTTCGCCACCTCGGGGGTAAAGTGTATGTCGGCAACAGTTGCAACCGTCGAGCCGCGACGCCTCAACTCCGCGACGATCTTCTCTAGGTTCTCACCCTCGGCACGCCCCTGCGCAGTCAGCCTAACAATCTGACAACCTGCCTCTTCGAGACGTAATATCTGCTCCACAGAACTCTCTGTGTCGATAGTTGCTGTATTGGTCATCGACTGTATGGCGATAGGATTGTCGCCCCCCACAACAACCGACCCAAAAGTTACGGCTACTCTACTCATACTCTTAGAACTGTTTAAATTTCGCTCATCTATTTTGCTAAGGATCTGTTACTTCGCTTTTCCCTTTTTGCGCTGCGTTACATAGGCTCTGCTATGCGTCTTATGCAAAGAGAGAAGATCAAAACAACATCTCTCTTTGCAATTCTAGCGGGAAAAACTTAAATAGATTCTTATAGTTTTATTGTTATCGAAGCCCCTCCCCACTGATTAACCTCGTGAGTTTGGGAGTATAGCACCTCCCCATATCGGGTGATAGTAATGACAATGGGAAACGGAGGTGAGTTTGCTACCAGACGATCCTCGGGAAGCATATTTGTAACAGCGTAGACGATTGCGTGAATCCTCTCTGCCGCCCCACACTCAAGCAACATACCCTCACAACCCTCTACATATATCTGGTTGTCAGCACTGTCGTAGCCCGCGCAGGTCACAACAAAGTCATAACGACTGAGTTCATTAAAATCACTTGTTACCTCGATTAAATACATTGTACATAAAGTTTGTTAGTTGAAGAACTTCCTCTCGAATATCAAGATATATACCACAGCAACCGATATATAGCTATCCGCTAGGTTGAATATTGCTCCAAAGAAGTAGTTGTTGGCATCAACCAAAAACGACAAAAATCGAGGAACACTATTCCACTGAAAGAGCGGAAAATAGAACATATCAACCACCTTACCCATCATCGGTGCGGCGTACGAGCCCCCAAAGTGAGCCACCTCAAAAGGTGTCGACTCCGAGAAGATCAATCCATAAAAAGCGCTATCAATCATATTACCCACAGCACCTGCCAAGATCATTGTGAGCGCAAATGTCAAACCCTTAGATGCTTTCTGCTGTCGCACCAACACATATATATAATATGATAGAGCCGCAATCATACAGACCCTAAATCCACTAAGCGTCAACTTTCCCCAATCTATACCCTCGCTAGAGCCGAGCTGCATACCAAAAGCCGCTCCATTATTTTCGAGAAATCGCAGCTGAAACCAATCCGGAAATACGATAATTGCCTCACCAATTCTCATCGACGTTTTGATCCAGATCTTTAGAATTTGGTCCGCCGCGATCAAAAGTGCAGCAAAAATAGATATATTTCGTAATTTCATTTAGTTTTCATTTTAACATTTTAGGACATCTAGTGTCTATATCTTATAACCTGCCGCAAAAGAGACCTACAGAGATAGACGCAGAGGCAAAGATAGCAATAATTTAGATATTTTAGAGAGTTAGCATACTATAATTTAAAATAATAGAGTTATATTTGTAGCACAAAGATTCTAAGAATCTGTTTAAGTTTTTCTCGCTATAATTGCTAAGAGAGATGTTGCTTTGATTTTCTCTCTTTGTATAAGGCGCATAGCGGTGTCTATGTAACGTAGTGCAAAAAGAGAAATGCGAAGTGACAGATCCTTAGCAAAATAGATGAGAGAAATTTAAACAGATTCTAACAATAATGAACAATTTTATGAAACGATTTTTACTTTTTCTATCAGTTGCAATATCAGCGATCTTCTCAATGAGTTGCGAACCATTGGAGTATGATGGCAATGATGAAGCTTATCCATATGTATATAGTGGAATGGTGCTCTACTCGTGCGCCAAATCTGCACATACATACGCTATGGATGGTGTTACCGTGGCTACGCGATTTGCAATACTCCTCGCAGAGCTCGAAAACGAAGGCTTCGAACTTAAGGAGGATTATGCCGACACACTTGTTAAGATTGGTGACCAAAGTGGTGAGACATACACGTGGGACGACCTGTCGCAACTAAACGACTACATTAGCAAACGAGTATTCCTCTTCGGATACTCTCCATATGTAACCATCGAGCGCTTCTCGGGTAGCGAAAGTGGTACATATGTTCTTAGCTATGGTCTCGACGAAGAGGGAGGTCTCTCGGGTGGTTACTACGAAAAACAGTACCGCCAAGGTGAGTACATCATCGAGACAAATAACCTACAACTTGACGAGACCGACGAGTATACTACGTGGTCGATCACAAACTACGGAGAGATCGGGTTAGGAAGTAGCTCTGACTCTGAGTACTCGGTGATTTGCAAACAATATCTTTCATACTTGTGGTATAGTGGTGATGGATGCTTCTCGCACACCCTCTACAGCAAATTCAACTCAGGCGAAGAGGAGGCTGAAGATGCTGATTGGCAGGTGTATAACGATCCCGGAACACTCACATTTACATACTACGAAAGCGATGCCGATTATGATGGGTCATACCAACGACTTCTCCTAGAGGATGTGCTCGAAAACGATATCGAATATACAACATTTAGCGGTGGAGACTCTGTTGCTGGTGAGACCTTCTCTTTCGAGACACTCGAACCAATAATCTACAACTATAGCGACACTGTATTTGGTCCTATCGATGGAATGGTTGAGGCTAAGGTCTTCGAGACAGAGGATTATGAGAACTCTGAGGTTCAAGTTAGCTTCGAATTTACTGAGGGGTATGTATTCAACGACACATACTACTACAACGGTTACACATATACCAACTCATATTACTACTATTATTAACGTGAGCCAGACTCGCATCAAGTGTGACTTGTTATCATCCCCTTTAGGGGTGAGGTAAGATGTGAAAAGAGCTTAAACGATTAATGTTTAGTAGTGATGCGTTTTTAGATTTGGATAGACATTTGTGTATTCGATTGTTAATAGTAGGCGCAGCCTACGTAGCTATATATTAATAAATGAGCGATAAAGCATAGCTTTTATCGCTCATTTATTAATATATAGTAGATTGAGAATCAATCTATTAACAGTCGCAACGAAAACAGAGCTCCGCGGAGAGCCCTCCGCCGCCGCCCGCGCAGGGCAGTGGTAGATATTATTAACGCATCAGCACTATTAGAGGAGCACGGATTAAGTGTGCTTACGTTTCGTTGGGCACGGAGTTTGCAATCTTTTGGGGGTTAGAGAATTAAATATAAAACCCCTAAAAGATTGTTTTTTTATGAAAAGTTACCAATGCAACGTATGCAAACACATCTACTCACCCGACGAGGGCGACCCACAACAAAACATAGCCGCAGGTACTCCCTTTGAGGAGCTCCCCGATAGTTGGCGCTGCCCCGTGTGCGGAGTGGGCAAGGAGGCGTTTCACGAAGTTGAATCAAAATCATAGGGGGGGGGGAGTTTGTTATGTGTAGTTCAATAAAAGTTGCGGAGCGTTTCACGGCGAAGCCTCTGCCCTATAGCTATAACTCTGTAGCTCCCTCAATATCGAAAACAACCCTCACCCTCCACCACGATCGACACTACGAAGGGTATGTGGCGACTCTGAATCGCCTCGTGGAACAGACTCGATTTGCGACGATGAGTCTCGAAGAGGTTGTTCTGGAGGCTGGAGAGGGGGCAATATTTAACAATGCTGCACAGGCGTGGAATCACCAATTCTACTTCGACCAGTTTTCGCGCTACCCTCAAGATGAGCCAACGGGCGATCTGCTCGATGCAATAGAGGATTCGTTTGGTACTTTCTGTGAGTTCGAGAGGCGCGTTGTTGAGCAGTCTACAGGGTTGTTTGGGTCGGGATGGTTGTGGTTGGTGGTCGACAAGGATAACCGCCTCACTTTGATCGGAGAGTCGAATGCCGGAAACCCCATTACGCAAGATCTACATCCAATATTGACGATCGATCTGTGGGAGCACGCCTACTATGTCGACTACGAAAATCGTCGTGCCGACGCCGTAAAGGCTCACCTCGGAGCTGTAGATTGGAGAGTTATAGAACAACGTTACTCTATATCTCAGATGTAGCTCGCTAAGAGGGATTGGCTTATGCCAACTCTCTCGGCAAGCTTCGATACTTTTATCTCTTTGAGGCGACTGAAAACCTGCGCCACCTCATTTACCGGCTCACGCTCCTCCTCGGTTGCACTCATAAGCCTTGGATACCACGAGATCGACTACCAAAGCTCCTTGCCATCTTCGGTGAGGATTTCCTCTTGCCTATTATACACCGCGAGCCATCTTCCGTAGAAAATTGCTCGCTATGATTGGATTTTCAGCTTGGATTTTCAGCTGGTGCTGAAGATGTGCGTATTTCCGGCTTTAGCTGCGGCACATAATTGGGCGGAGGAGTCGATTGAATTGACCATACTCGACTAAGAACCCGTCGTGACCAAACAGTGACTCTATCTCATAATACATTGCACCCGGAATTTTGCTTGTTAGGTCGCGCATTTCGCAGGGAGGAAACAGGATGTCTGTCGTAATACCTACGACATATGTCTGGGCTTTGATGCACTGTAGTGCAGCATCTGTACCACCTCTTCCGCGCCCCACGTCGTGTGTGTCGAATGCGTTGAGAATGGCGTAGTATGAGTAGGCGTTGTAACGCTTAACTAACTTCTCGCCTTGGTAGCGTTGGTAGCTCTGTGCGCGGTGATCTTTGATTCGAATGTCGGGGTTCTGCTGAGTAATGTTATATCCGTGAGGACCTCGATATGTAAGCAGCGCCAATGCACGTGCCGTTGCGAGTCCCTCCGCTGCAGCATCGTCGCGACGCTCTCCGAATGTGGGATCTGTCTCGATAGCCATTCTCATAGTCTCGTTAATAGCTACAGACCACGGTGTAGCCTTTGCATCTGTAGCGACGAGTATCAACTTCGAGAATCGCTCGGGCTCCTCAACCGCCCACTCAAGAGCCTGAAATCCGCCAACCGAACAGCCCAAAATAACGTCGATGTGACCTACCCCCAGCTGCTCTGCTAAGATCTTATGTGCCGCCACAACGTCACGTATCGTGTAGCTTGGAAAGTCAGCATAGTATGGCTCTCCTGTTGTGGGGTTTGTGTGTAGCGGAGCTGTTGTTCCGTATGGTGATCCGAGGATGTTGGCACACACCACAAAGTGATCTACAGGGTCTAATATTGCCCCCTCCTCAACTGTGTGAGGCCACCAATCTTGAACATCAGAGTTCGCTGTTAGGGCGTGACAGACCCACACAACATTACTATCATCGGCATTGCGCTCACCATAGATTGAGTATGCAATTTGCAACTCCTCTAGGCGTTCGCCACTCTCTAGGACGAATGGTTCGTGGTGTTTGTAGATCTTTATCGTGTCGTTATTCATTCTTCTATTACAATTTATTGAGAGCCTGATCCAAGTCACGTTTGATGTCGTCGATATGTTCGATTCCGACCGACACACGAAGTAGATTTGGGTAGACTCCTGCGCTAATTAAATCACTCTCGCTCAACTGCGAGTGTGTTGTTGATGCTGGGTGTATGATTAGGGTTTTGTTGTCGCCCACATTTGCCACGTGGTATAACATCTCAACGTTGTTGACAACTGTTGACGCTTGCTTTGAGTCGCCCTTGACGTTAAACGACAACACAGCTCCAAATCCGTTGCGGAGATATTTTTTACCCAACTCATTATATTTGTTACCTTTCAGACCGGGGTAGTTGACGCTCTCAACTTTTGGGTGGCTCTGCAACCACTCTGCGAGTTCCATCGTGTTGTCGCAGCTGCGTTGTACACGTAGGGCGAGGGTTTCTAGCCCCTGTGCCAACAAGAATGAGTTGAATGGAGAGATGCAAGCTCCTATGTCACGTAGCCCCTCGCAGCGAACCTTCACGGCGAATGCCGCAGCTCCAAAACGCTCCCAGAAGTTTACGCCGTGGTAGCTCTCGACAGGTTCTGAGATGAGAGGATAGCTACCGTTATCCCAGTTGAAGTTACCGCCATCGACCATCACACCACCTAGTGATGTAGCGTGACCACCAATCCACTTTGTAGCGGAGTGAGTTACCACATTTACACCCAAGTCGATTGGGCGGCACAAGTAACCTCCACAACCAAACGTGTTGTCGCAAAATAGTGCGACACCCTTTCTGCGAGCTAGCTCAACGATAGGGTCGAAGTCGGGGATCGAGAACTCGGGGTTACCGATTGTTTCGATGAATATGACCTTTGTTTTGGAGTCGATTAGAGACTCGATGCTCTTTGGGTCGTCGCCCTGTGCGAAGCGAACCTCGATGCCCAAACGAGGGAAGAGGTGCTTAAATGCGTTGAACGTACCTCCATAGAGATATGATGTACAGACGATGTTGTCGCCTGCGCTACATATGGTGCAGAGTGCAGAGAATTGAGCCGACATACCCGACGAAGTTGCTACCGCCGCAACACCCCCCTCTAGAGCTGCCATTCGCTGCTCAAAAACATCTGTTGTTGGGTTTGCGAGGCGAGTGTAAATCATACCACCCTCCTCAAGGGCGAAGCGTGCTGCACCTTGTTCAGAACTTTCGAATACATATGCTGAGCTCTGGTGAATTGCAGGAGCACACGAGCCGTGTATTGGATCGGGTTTCTGTCCAGCGTGAACGCCCAATGTCTCAAATCTTAAACTCTTATCTTCCATCTTTTTATTGTATTTGTAAATCTATAAACTACGCTATGGTGAGTCCCATAGACATAAACGACAAAGATAGTCTAAATCTATACTTATCCCAAATTATTGTTGTTAATTTTGATGATTTTTAGAAACTGTTTAAGTTTTTCTCGCTATAATTGCTAAGAGAGATGTTGTTTTGATTTTCTCTCTTAGCATAAGGCGTATAGCGGTGCCTGTGTAACGTAATGCAAAGAGGGAAAAGCGAAGTAACAGATTCTTAGCCCTTGAAGTGGTCGCGTACCTTTTGTGCGCGCGATGTACCGACAATCTTCGACAGCTCTTCGAGGGATGCTGTGCGGATTTTTGCGATACTCTTAAACTCTTTTAGCAGAGCTTCGACGCTCTTTGCCCCCAGCCCTTTGATGCTGTCGAGCTCACTTGCAATGAAACTATTGCTTCGTTTTTGGCGATGGAAGGTGATGCCAAATCGGTGTGCCTCATCGCGTAGATGGCAGATTACTTTGAGGGGTTCGCCTTGACGGTTGAGGTAGTATGGGAGTGAGTCGTTGGGGTAGAAGAGCTCCTCTATGCGTTTGGCAAGACCAATCAGTGTGACTTGATTCTCGATCCCTAACTCACACAATATGCGATAGGCACTCGACAACTGCCCCTTTCCTCCATCGACAACTATGAGGTCGGGGAGTTGCTGTCCCTCCTCAACCATTCGGGAGTAGCGACGACCAACAACCTCTCGCATCGAGGCAAAATCATCTGCTCCGACGACACTCTTTATATTGAAGTGGCGGTACTCTTTTTTCGAGGGTTTACCATCCCGAAACACGACACACGCCGCAACGGGATTTGTACCTTGGAGGTTTGAGTTGTCGAAACACTCTATGTGTCGAGGTTCTCGATCCATCCTTAGCTCACTCTTCATTGCCGCCATTAGTCGGTCGGTGTGGCGCTCGGGGTTGTGTATTTCAGCTTTTTTGAGCTGCTCGGCACGATAGATCCGACCACTCTTGCGCGAAAACTCCAGCAGGTCGAACTTCTCACCTCGCTTGGGCACGGTGAATGTCACTTGGTCGAATATTGGCGCTATGGAGGGTATCTCCTCGACGATAACCTCGCGTGCGAGGCTTTGCTCCGTGCGTTCTAATATGCGCTGAATGGCGAATGAGAGGAGTGTTGGGCGGTCGGTGTCGAGACCTGTCGTCAATTCGACGGTGTAGACCCCGACAATTGAGCCGTGACGGATACGCACAAAGTTGCAGTAGGCGACATCGCTCTCCGCAACGAGGAGCGAGAAGATATCGACATCGACGATCTTCGAACTCACAATAACCGATCTATGAGAGTAGTTTTCGAGAGCCATTAGCCTCTCTTTGAATCGCTGTGCCTCCTCGAACTTCAGCTCTTCGGCAGCCCTCATCATCCCCTCCGAGAGGTGTATGCGAACCGGGCGAAGGTCTCCCTTTAGGACCGAAACGACGAGATCTATAGATTTTTGATACTCCTCCTCGCTCTCCGCTCCTATGCAGGGTGCGAGGCAGTTACCAAGGTGATACTGTAGGCAGACTGTGTAGCGACCCTTTGCGATAGCTGATTGTGAGAGGTTTAGTTTGCAGGTTCTTAGTGGCACTACGTCGCGAATAAACTCTAGGATGCTCCGTTGCATAGAGATCGAGGAGTAGGGTCCGAAATATTGTGACCCATCGCGCAGCAGTCGACGTGTCGAGAGCACTCGCGAAAATGGCTCTCGCAACACCACAATCCAAGGGTACGACTTATCATCTTTGAGGAGGATGTTGTATTTTGGTTGTAGCTCCTTTATGAGGGAGTTTTCGAGGAGGAGGGCATCCCCCTCACTCGCCACCACAATATGTTCGATGTTACAGACCTGCCTCACGAGTGTTCTGACCTTTGCTCCGTGGTCGCGACTCTCCACAAAGTAGGAGCTCACCCTTCGGCGCAGGCTCTTAGCCTTACCTACGTATATAACCTCCCCGTTGCGGTTCAGAAATTGGTAAACCCCGGGACTTAACGGCAGTGCCGCCACTTGTTCGCTTATTGTTCTCTTCTCTTCGCTCACGGTGGTAAATTTTCTAGAGGGGAGTTCTATTTGAGCCACGTTGCACGTCGCCAAAAATATTCGAATGGTCCGTGCGAGTGGCTACGCATCCACATACGACACATCCAATATTGAGCCACAAAGAGCCCCAAGCCAACGGCAAAACTATAGGTTATACCCAACGTGTCGTAGAGTCCCAACCCCCAATTGTAGAATATAAATGCCCCGACAACACTCTGTGTGAGGTAGTTCGTAAGGCTCATACGCCCATATGGTATGAGACGACTAAACAGACGAGCAACTCGATCGCTCTTGTAGAACCCGATCACGATAGCCGACAACAGGACCATCGTAAAGGAGAAGTTCGAGAGCGATGTAATGACAAGTTTTAGAGATACCATCGTCGCTTTGTGGGGTACAAACTGAGGGATCATCATCCCCGACAAGCCGTAAAGTGGAAAGAAACAGATCAAACTCCACGCCACAGCGCGATACCAAAAATTGATATTTCGACGCAAAAACAACTCCCGACGACCTATGAGCATTCCGAAGATAAAGAGTGCCGCAGATTGGAAGAAACGAGCGTTATCCCACGCCCACGCAAGGCTTGCAAGCTGTCCCTCCCAGAGGTTTGTGGTCGCCATCTGGAGGAAGTTTCCCCCTCCCTGCATTTCGTTTGCTGCGCGCCACAGCGCACGTGTGTTGATAGTTGGGACGACGAACTCAGCGTCGAACAGCGACACTATTGAGTAGATAATATGGAGTGGTTGCGACAGGAGCAGACACCCTAACGCAAAGAGCCACTTATCGCTCATTCGGCAGGTGAGAGGCATAATGAATCCAACGATCGAGTATAGAACGAGCACCTCCCCGGTGAAGAACACCGCGTTAATATTTCCAATCACAAACAGCAGAATCAGTCGCCAACAGAAGCGTAATCGGAAGTCTGCACCTCGTTGAAGTTGATTGCGATCTTGAATGTAGAAGCTGAACCCAAACAAGAGCGCAAACAACGCATACGCCTTGCCTCCAAATGAGAAGAACATACCATTCCAAATCGCCTTGTCCGTGAAGTTTAATATCGCCCCCTGCTCTGCGGTGTCGGGGAATGAGTAGAAGTTGAAATGCTCGATCGAGTGGAGCAATATAATGCCCAAAACGGCCACTCCACGGATTACATCCGCAACGTCGATACGTGAATTTTTAATCATAAATGTTTATTTTTAGGGGTTATAGGTAAATGTTCAAGGTTTGCTCTACGTCGATGACGTAAGATCTCACATCTACAAAAATACTATTTTTTTAGGAGAAACCACCCTCCAATCGACAAAAAAAAAGGACCACCCCGAAGGGCAGTCCCAAATTACATCCGAAAGGATTGATTACTTGTTGTAAGCGTTCATCTTCTCGATCAACATAACAACCTTGTTAGAGTAACCCCACTCGTTGTCATACCAAGAAACAAGCTTAACGAAGTTCTCGTTCAATGCGATACCAGCGTCAGCATCGAATACTGAAGTGCGAACCTCACCTGTGAAGTCTGTAGAGACAACAGCGTCCTCAGTGTAACCAAGGATACCAGCCATCTCGTTCTCAGAAGCAGCCTTAACAGCAGCCTTGATCTCGTCGTAAGAAGCACCCTTCTCAAGACGGCAAGTAAGATCTACTACAGATACGTCCAAAGTTGGAACACGGAAAGCCATACCTGTAAGCTTACCCTTCAACTCAGGGATAACAACACCTACAGCCTTAGCAGCACCAGTTGACGATGGGATGATGTTACCACCAGCCGCACGTCCACCACGCCAGTCCTTCATAGATGGACCGTCAACAGTCTTCTGTGTCGCAGTTGTAGCGTGAACTGTAGTCATAAGACCCTCTACGATACCGAACTTGTCGTTGATAACCTTAGCAAGAGGAGCAAGGCAGTTTGTTGTACAAGATGCGTTAGAAACGATAGTCTCACCAGCGTAAGAGTCAGTGTTAACACCGCAAACGAACATTGGAGTAGTATCCTTAGATGGAGCTGACATTACAACATACTTAGCACCAGCAGTGATGTGCTGCTCAGCAGTCTCCTTTGTAAGGAACAATCCTGTAGACTCAACTACGTACTCAGCACCTACTGCATCCCACTTAAGGTCAGCTGGGCAACGCTCAGCAGTTACGCGGATAGCGTTTCCGTTTACTACAAGAGCACCATCCTTAACCTCGATAGATCCCTTGAACTGACCGTGTACTGAGTCGTACTTAAGCATATAAGCCATATACTCAACTGGTACTAGGTCGTTGATTCCTACAACCTCTACATTCTCGTTTGTGCAAGCTGCACGAAATACCAAACGTCCGATACGTCCGAAACCGTTGATACCGATTTTGATCTTTGACATAAAATTGTGTTTTTTATTAAAAAGTGTTTGTAATTGTGTACTCTCAATATGCACTCCTCCCTAACGGTCAGAAAAATGTGTGCGCCACAAAGATAGAATATCTATGTATAATAACCAAATAATTATTGAAATTTTTTCGTTTCTCTCCCCTTGATTTGTTGTGTTGCTATAGAATCTCTATCGATATCTATTCGATATGAGTGTCATAAACTCCTCGCGTGTTCGTGGGTCGGATAGGAATGTGCCGGTGAATGCCGACGTGGTAGTTGCCGATCCTTGTTTCTCGACACCTCTCATCTGCATACACGTATGTCCTGCCTCGATTACGACAGCTACTCCGAGTGGATTCAACGCCTCCTGAATACAGTCGCGGATGGAGACCGTCAAACGCTCCTGAACCTGTAACCTACGTGCGAAACACTCCACGACACGAGCAATCTTCGAGAGCCCGGTTATATATCCATTTGGGATGTAGGCAATGTGTGCCTTGCCGTAGAATGGTAGCATATGGTGTTCGCAGAGAGAGTAGAGTTCGATATCTTTAACAAGAACCATCTGCTTATACTCCTCCTTAAACATTGCAGAACGGATGATCTGTAGTGGATCATCGGAGTACCCCTTTGTCATAAATAGCATCGCCTTGGCGACTCGTTCGGGGGTCTTTATGAGCCCCTCGCGATCGCGATCCTCGCCCAACAGACTTAGGATCTCTCCATAGTGATACTTCAACTGCTCGACCTTATCGAGGTTGTAACGCTCCTCTTTTATGTAATTTTTATCCTCCATAGATCACAAAGGTACGATATTTTTCTCTATTAGAGGCTCTTTGTGCTCAAAAACTCCACAAGTTTGCGTGTTGCACGACCGCGATGAGAGATTTCGCCCTTCTCATCTATCGACATTTCGGCAAACGTACGGCTCTCTCCCTCGGGGATAAAGATCGGGTCGTAGCCAAATCCCTCACTTCCGGAGTAGCTCGTTGCAATCTCTCCGCGAACGATGCCCTCAAACAAAAACTCCTCACCATCGAGAATCAATGCTATGACGGTGCGGAACTGAGCTTTGCGGCTCTCTGCGCCATCGAGATTTTTCATTAGCAGCTTGTTGTTAGCCTCAGGGTCGTGTCCGTCGGTGGCGTAGCGCGCCGAACGAACACCCGGAGCACCTCCCAACGCCTCAACCTCAAGACCCGTGTCGTCGGCAAAGACATTGAGATTGGAGCGGTCGAAGAGGTAGCGCGCCTTCATTAGTGCATTCCCTTCGAGTGTGTCGGCAGTTTCGGGGATCTCCTCGGTTATGCCGCAGTCACGTGGAGTCTTTATAGCGAACCCCTCGGGGAGGAGGTTCTGTACCTCCTCTAGTTTGTGTTTGTTGTTTGTTGCAAATAGGATATTCATATTTACCTTGCCTCTTGAATTAATATACTTCGTCCTTTGATCCTCTCACCACGGATGAGTGACATTAAACTACGCACTTTGTCTCGTCGAACAGCCACAAATGAGTAGTGCTCCTTTACGTCGATCTGTCCAACATCGTCACGTGAGAGTTGCCCCTTTTTGTAGAGGAATCCAGCTATGTCGATCTTGCTGAGTTTATCTTTCTTGCCCTTTCCGATGTAGAGTGTTGACCATTTGGGTTTGGGTACGCGCGCTGTTGTTTCGGGCAGCTGGGCTATCTCGAACTGCTCTACGTCGATAAATCGAGGGTTTGGATCATCCTCACAGAGGATTAGGTATGCTGTTCCCGACGCCTCCCACCTTGCGGTGCGTCCATTTCGATGGGTGAAGGCATCCTCTTGTGTTGGGAGGTGGTAGTGGATAATATGCTCCACCTCGGGTATGTCGAGCCCTCGAGCCGCAAGATCTGTCGCAATAAATACGTTGCAACTTCCATTGCGGAATTTGTAGAGTGCTCGCTCTCGATCGGGTTGCTCCATCCCTCCGTGAAAACTCTCGGCGTAGAGACCTCGCTCCCCGAGTAGACTCTTTATGCGATCTGCCGCCTCACGATGGTTGCAGAACACAATACTCGACTCACTGCCTAGCGAACAGAGGAGACGATATAGAGTCTCTATTTTGTCGCGTGCGGGTGATATCACCCTCTTCATAGCCAGACGAGACTCCTCCTCCTTTGTTAAGAAATTGAGTGTTGTCGTTCGGTTGAGACCCGTGAATTCAGGGATCTCCTCGGCGTCGGTTGCCGAGAGGAGAATTCGTTTTTGGAGTGAGGGGAGTTGTGTGATGATGTCGATCATCTCGTCGTGAAATCCAAACTCTAGGGATTTGTCGAACTCATCAATAACCAATGTTTTGATTGTTGAGCTGTCGAAGTTGCCCTTGTATATGTGGTCTCCGATGCGACCCGGTGTGCCGATAATTACGGCTGGTTTGTTCCCTGCGATGCTTCTTTTTTCGTCGGCAATGGGGTGACCGCCATAGCAGCTACAGACTCCCCACGGTGATTTCATCGCCTTGAAGACACTCTCAGTCTGTAGGGCGAGCTCTCGTGAGGGAACGAGTATCAACACTTGAATTGTGTTGTCGTTGGGGCGCAGGATCTCCAACAGAGGGAGTAGGAAGGCTAGAGTCTTACCCGACCCAGTTGGTGAGAGGAGTATCAGATCGTTGGGAGATGAGGCTTTGCGAAGCGTCGCCTCTTGCATTGGATTGAGATCTTTGATCCCTAAATTGCGAAGTGCTGTAGAGAGTAGTTGTTCATTTTTCGCCATTTTACTCTCCCTTGACATTTTCGAGAGCAATAGCCAACTGATCGGGGCACGACGTACCACGCCCTCTGCAATCGACTCCGCGGAGGAGTTTCGAGATTGCTGCGGCAGGTTGACCTTCAACGAGGCGTTTGATCCCCTTGAGGTTGCCGTCGCAACCTCCGAGGAACTCTACATTTTTGATTACCCCCTGCTCGATCTCTATCTCGATGTTACGACAGCAGACACCTTGGGGGGTGCATGAAATTTTTTCTAACATTTTTCTTACTTTGTGCCACCGCCAAGAGCTCGATAGAGCTCTATGACACTGGCGATTTCATTATATTTATTGTTTGAGAACGACAATTCGCTCTGGAGAAGACTTAGTTGTGCTGTTAGCACCTCGAGGTAGTTTACGTTTCCGTGGTGCATAAGTAGCTCCGATGTCTCGACCGCTTTCGTTAGTATAATCTTTTCAGCGATATCTATTTCGAGTAGTTTTTTAGCGCTCTGCCAATTTGAGAGAGCTACGTTGACCTCAGCGCCAGCGTCGAGAAGAGTCTGCTGGAAGTTGAGGAGTGCCTGCTCCTGCTGTGACTTCGAGATCTTAACTTGTGCCTGTAGTGTACCGCGGTTGAAGAGTGGTGCGACGAGTGACGCCACGGCGTTGTAGACCATATCTCCGGGGTTCGAAATTGCACTACCTCCACTGTTGGTATACCCTACCGATCCGCTCAACGTGATGGTGGGATAGAGCGAAGAGCGAGCCTCCGCCGTTGCATAGAATGCCTCCGCAAGGTAGTACTCTGCGGCACGAACGTCGGGTCGATTGCTCAGTAGCTGAAGTGGTACCCCCACAGATAGCTTCGAGGGGAAAGTTGTCGACTCCATCTCGCCTCGCTTGATATGTTGTGGCGCTACGGCGAGGATTGTCGAGAGGGTATTCTCCATCTCGATGATCTGCTGCTCGAGGCTTATGATGGAACTCTCAAGCGATATTTTGCTAGCTTCACTCTGTAGTACTGATGTTTTGTTGAGGCGTCCGGCACGCATCAAAGCCTCCATTGAACGAAGATTCTCCTCCCAATTTTTCTTTGTCTGGCGGGTGATATCTAGCTGCTCATCCAACATTAGGAGCGTGTAGTAGCTCTTAGTAACGGTCGCGATAAGCTCCGTCTGTACCGCTTGGGTGTAGGCTCTGCTCTGCTCTAGTGCCGACCTGCCCTGCTCCAGCTGGTTACGATACTTTCCGAACACGTCAATCTCCCAACTTGCCGATGCTGTTATGGCATAACTCTTGGTGCTCACACCCTTTGTCGACGAGAAGTTGCCCTGTGGGGTGAGTGTTAACGATGGAAGGAACGCCTTGCGAGCTGTGTTGAGTGCAACTTCTGCCTGCTCAACATTGAGTCGTGCGACGTTTAGGTCGGTGTTGCTCTGTAGCGCCTGCTCGATGATCGTCTGCAAAGCAGGATCTAAGAAGAGTTCACGCCACGAAAGTGTTGCGATATTTGTTGTGTCGTCAGTCGCCTTGATGTAGTCATATAGGCTATCGACAACGGCAATATCCTCTGTTGGAGTCTTATATTTGGTGTAGATTCCACAGCCACTCAACGACGCTCCAATAAGAGTTGCAACCAATATATTTTGTATCTTATTCATAATCTATTCTTGCATTATAAAGTTAATCCTCAACCTCGGGGAGTACCCTCTTAGGCATTACGCTCTCCTCGATAGTTTGGAAGATGACAAACAGTGCAGGGACGATGAAGATCAACGCCACCGTACCGATCAACATACCTCCAACGACTCCAACGCCCAACGATATGTTACCATTAGCACCTACACCCGACGCAAAGACCAATGGAAGCATACCGAAGATAAGTGTCATCGAGGTCATCAAGATTGGGCGTAGACGAACCTTCGCCGCGGTAATAGCCGACTGAGAGATCGACATACCCATTCTGCGACGCTCCGACGCGTACTCGGTGAGGAGGATCGCAGTCTTGGCGAGCAGTCCGATCAACATAATGAGACCAGTTTGCATATATATATCGTTCGACAGGTTGAATATGTTTGCAAACAGGAAGCTACCCAACAATCCAAACGGAACAGATAGGATAACCGCAAGAGGAATGAAGAGCGACTCATAGAGCGCACACAATATAAGATAGACGAAGATAATACATATTGCAAAGATGATGATCGACGTGTTACCCGCAGAGCTCTCCTCCTCGCGCGTAAGACCTCCAAACTCATACCCATAACCCACGGGAAGAGTCTCCTTGGCAACCTCGCGGATAGCTTGGATAGCCTGTCCCGTACTATATCCCTCGGCAGGAGTTCCGTTGACAGAGATTGATGGGAATAGGTTAAATCGAGTCAGTAGCTGCGAACCATAAACTCTCTCTATAGTCATATATTGTGTAATTGGAGACATATCGCCATCATCATTTCTCACATACATATTCTCCAACGAAGCAATGTCGAGTCGATCTTCGGGTGCTGCTTGAACCATCACACGATAGAGTTTCGAGAATTTATTGAAGTTCGAAGCATACGACCCTCCGACATATCCCGACAAAGTACTCAATACCGCAGATGGAGAGACTCCATTCTTCTCACAAATAGCAGCATCTATATCTATCAGATATTGAGGGTAACGAATGTCGAACGAAGTTTGAGCACGCTCCACCTCGGGGCGCTGCGATAATTTGTATATAAAGTCATTAGCATACATTGCAAGATCTTCGATGTCACCACCCTTCTGGTCTTGAACGTGTACCTCAAATCCGTTGCTGTTACCAAATCCCGAGATCATAGGCGGTGCAATAACCATAATTCGAGCCGACGCGATATCTGCCGTACGAGCATATATCTCACTGACAATTGCGGTTACATATTGGTCGTCGTCGGGGCGCTCCGACCAATCTTTGAGTCGAAGGATGAACATCGCACTCGTAGCGCCTGTTCCTCCCAACATACTCACTCCGACCACCGATGAGTAGGCTTGAATCTCCTCAATGTCGGCAATTCGAGACTCCACCTCACGCGCTAGTTTGTTTGTTTCGTTGTAGCTATAACCCACCGGAGTTTGGATATTGACGAATACGGTTCCTACGTCCTCACTTGGCACAAGTGCTGTTTTGGTGGTGTTTAGGAAGTAGACCAGACCGATACACGCCACAAGCACCAACATAAATGCGAAGTTCTTATATTTAAGGAAAAAGAATACCATATCGCGATATTTGTTGACGATGCCGTTGAATGCCTCGTCGAATGCGATGTGGAATTTAGTTGAAAAATTTAGTCTCTCACCAGCCTCTTTGTCGCGGTGTGGCTTCATAATGAGGGCACACAACGCAGGGCTCAACGTCAAGGCGTTGAGGGTCGAGATCGCAACCGCAACCGCCATTGTCACACCGAACTGAGTGTAGAATGTACCAGTCGTACCTCCCATAAAGCAGACGGGGATAAACACCGCCATAAACACTACGGTTGTGGTGATAAGAGCGGATGTGATCTCCTTCATAGCGCTGATGGTTGCTAGGTATGGAGACTTCTCGCCATCGTCGAACTTGCTCTGCACAGCCTCCACAACGACGATCGCATCATCCACCACCGTTCCAATCACCAACACAAGGGCGAAGAGTGTCAACAAGTTGATCGAGAATCCGAAGAAGTAGAGGAATGCAAATGTACCCACAAGTGCCACGATAATTGACACCGATGGGATGAATGTAGAGCGGAAGTTCTGGAGGAAGATATAGACCACCAAAATAACAAGCATTATGGCTTGGATAAGTGTCCAGAACACATTTTGAATAGATGCGTCGAGGAAGTCTTTGACATCCATAAGGTCCATAATCTCAAGTCCCGCAGGTAGGTCGGCACGGATCTTCTCCAACTCAGCATCTATGCCCTCGATAACTTGGTTGGCATTTGAGCCGGCTGTTTGAGAGATCATTATGGTGCGACCATTGTGACCATTTACACTTCCGTAGATGATATAATCCTTTGCGCCCAACTCGATTGTGGCTATATCTTTTAGGTATAGGATCTCTCCGCTGGGGAGAGACTTCACCACGATGTTTTCGAACTCAGCATCATCTTGTAGGCGTCCTTTGTATCGCAGATCATATTGAAGAGTGTTCTCAGATTGTAGGGCGAGTGTACCTGTTGGATACTCTACATTCTGCTCGTCGAGGATCGCTGTGATGTCGGATGGCATTAAGTTGTGTTGAGCCATCTTCTGAGGATCGAGCCAGATACGTAGGGCGTAGACTGGTCCTCGTACGTTGACCTCTCCAACACCCGTCACACGCGACAAACGAGGTTCGATGTTGATCTTTGCGTAGTTCGATATAAAAACGTCGTCGTAACGGTTGTCGGGGCTGTGAAGGGCGAGGATCTTCAAGTTGCTCGACTGACGTTTACTCACCGTCACACCACTCTTTGTCACCTCCGCAGGCAACAAACCCTCGGCACTTGCCACGCGATTCTGCACATTTACTGTCGCCATATCGGGGTCAGTACCCTGTCGGAAATAGACGTTGATACTCACCGAACCGATGCTGGTGGTGGTAGATGTCATATATAACATATTCTCCACACCATTTATCGCCTCCTCCAACGGTACGGCGACACTTCGCTGTGCTGTCTCGGCGTTTGCACCGGTGTAGGATGCCGAGACTCCAATTGTTGGAGGTGCGATCTCGGGGAACTGCTCGATCGGAAGTAGGTTGAGACCTATCACTCCGAGGAACATAACAATGACCGAAATAACACCTGCAAGGATCGGTCTATCTATAAATCTCTTAATATTCATCTCTTCTCTTCGCTCAATTACTTGTTATCCACTAATGTACCCTCGCGAAGTAGACCTGCACCCTCGGCGATGATAATATCTCCAACCTCGATTCCAGAGGTGACGATGAACTCCTTACCATTGTCGAGAGGGAGGGTGTTGATCTGCGCCGAGACGGTCTTTCCGTCGACAACTCTAAACACGAACATCTTCTCTTGAACCTCGAAAGTAGCTGTTTTGGGGATCACGATCGCGTTGTTGTAGTTGTTCTTAATCAAGACGCGACCACTACCTCCGTCGCGAAGGAGTTGTTCGGGGTTGTCGAATTTGGCGCGCAACCTCACTGTACCTGTCGACTGTTCGATAGTTCCACTGATTGCGTCGACCTTTCCGGGGTGCTCATATTTTGACCCATCGCGTAGCTGTAGCTCTACCGCTGGGATTGATTTGAGCATATCTGCTGTTGAGGAGCTTTGGCGAGAGAGGGCAATTATCTGTGACTCCGACATTGAGAAGTAGGCATACATTGAGTCGTTGTTCGAGACGCTCACCAGAGGGTCGGAGATCGAAGAGCTCACGAGTGTTCCCACGCGATAGTCGATCATTCCCGCAACACCATCGACGGGGCTCTTTATCTCGGTATACGAGAGGTCGTTCTCGGCGCTTATGAGTTGAGCATTGGCGAGAGCTAAGCTTGCCTCTGCTGTTGCGAGCGCGTTGCGTAGTAGCAACAACTCGTTCTCCGAAATTACGCTCTCCGCAAATAGAGCCTCTCCGCTATCGACATTGATCTGTGCCGTTGCCACGCTCGACTCGGCACTCTTTACGTTGGCACGTGCTACCTCTAGAGCCGCTTTGTATGGGATCTGGTCTACAATAAATAGTGTTTGACCGCGTTTAACCTCTGCACCCTCGTTGATGAGGATGTCGGTTATTACGCCCGACACCTGTGGGTAGATATCAACATATTGCACACCACGAATAGAGGCTGTGTATGGTGTTGAGACGGAGCTACTGCTCTCTTTTATAGTTAGAGTTTTGTAGTTTTTTGAGCCTACGTTTTGTGGTGCAGGCGAGCTGCACGATAGGGCAACGACGCTGACTGTAGCAATCAGAGCAAGGTTTTTAATCTCTTTTTTCATTATTTTTTAGATAGTTTTATTTTCTGCATTTTAGGGATAACTAAAATCGGGTAAAAATATTGCGCTAAAGGTAGGAATTTTTTGTGGTTTTTCAAAAGCCGTTGTTGAAAAAATGTTGAAAACTATTAATCGAAAAATAAAGGATTTTATGCTTTGAGAGTGGCTATATTTTGCGTAACTTTGACACCTCAAAAAAGCGAGAAAGAATAAATATTGATAAAGATGCAGGTAATAAAGAGAAACGGAGAGCTAAAGGAGTTCGACCCAAACAAGATTGTCAACGCAATTCAGAAGGCGTGTGCAAATGTTCCAAATGTAAAGATTGGAAATAGCGAGATTCTAGGATTTGTAGATTCTAAGATTGCGAGTGATCTTCCACTTGAAGTGGAGGAGATTCAAGATCGCGTTGAGTTGTGGTTGATGGCGAACTACCCCTCTGTGGCGAAGCTCTATATTATATATAGAGAGAAGCATAAGGAGATTCGTTTCATTAAGGGACGTGCCGAATATATCGAAAGTTATACAAGCAGTTCGGATAACGCTGCGGAGGCGTCGGAGGTCGATGCCAACGCAAATGTACAGAATAAAAATGTGGCAACACTAGAGGCGGAGCTCTACAAAACTACAAATATGGAGATTAGCCGCTACCGTGTTGTCGAGGAGCTCAAGAGGAGCTATGGCGATGAGGCACCCGACTATGTTGGGGATCTGCATTCGCGTGTCATCTACAAGCACGACGAGAACTCAGCACCAGCAATTAAACCATACTGTGTGGCGGTAAATATGTATCCATTTTTGACGCGTGGAACATCGTCGCTCGATCGCCTTAATACCACCGCACCACACAACTTGAACTCGTTTTGTGGTCAGTTCAATAATTTGGTATTTTTGCTTTCGTCGCAGTTTCAAGGGGCTGTTGCGTTTGCGGAGTTCTTCAATGTCTTTACCTACTACTGTGTTAAGGAGTGGGGTGATGACTTTGTGTGTCGCGATAGTGAGATTGTATCGATGGGGCGCAGCGGTAACAAGAGCATATCGAATGTTATTGAGCAGTGTTTCCAGAATATAGTCTACACGATCAATCAGCCGGCAGGAAATCGTAGTTTTCAGTCGCCATTTACAAATGTGTCGTACTTCGATAAATATTATTGGAGTTCGATGTTCGATGATTTCGTCTTCCCCGACGGGTCGAAGGTGAGCTACGAGCAGGTGAACTATATCCAGAAGAAGTTTATGAAGTGGTTCAACCGCGAGAGACAGAAGTGTCTGTTGACATTCCCCGTAGAGACTGTCGCGATGTTGCACGATGGGAGCGACTTCCTCGATCAAGAGTGGAAGGATTTCACTGCCGAGATGTACTCCGAGGGGCACTCGTTCTTTACATACATTAGCGATAATGCTGACTCTTTGAGTAGCTGTTGTCGCCTTCGCAACGCCATCAAACCGGAGTTTAGCTTTACGTCGGGTAACGTGGGTGTTGCAACGGGTAGCAAGTCGGTGATTACGATCAACTTGAACCGTTTTGTTCAGAACCTCGTGGGTGATGACAAGGTGTCGCTCAAAGGCAAGTTCGCAGAGTGGAGTGAGGAGGATCGTGAGAAGATGGTTGGGGAGCTTAAGACTCTGTTGTCGAGAATCTATAAATATCACGAAGCATATAATAATATCCTCATAAAATTGCAGAATAACAAGATGTTACCCGTATATGACGAGGGTTACATATCGCTCAACCAACAATTCCTAACAATCGGAATAAATGGTTGCAACGAGGCGGCTATGTTCCTTGGTATGGAGATCCGCGACACGGAGGAGTATCGCACATTCTGCTCGCTCATAACCTCGACAATCTCGAAGGAGAATGCCGCAGCATCGAACAAGCAACTTCGATTCAACACCGAGTTTGTCCCTGCGGAGGGTCTCGGTGTGAAGAACTACGACTGGGACAAAGCAGATGGATATTGGACTCCCGAGGGGCGTAACTGTTACACCTCATACTTCTTCTTGCCGGATGATCCGAACACGTCGCTGCTCGATCAAATGCGCCTACACGGTCGCAACTACACCGACACATTGGATGGCGGTGTGGCGCTGCACGCCAACTTGGAGGAGCACCTCTCGAAGGAGCAATATCTCAAAATTATGGATATCGCAGTTAAGGAGGGTACGTCGTACTTTACCTTCAACATACCCAATAGCAGCTGCGACAAGTGTGGATATATCTCAAAGTCACCAATCAAGAAGTGCCCGAAATGTGGTGGTGAGGAGATTACGTGGTGGACTCGTATCATCGGTTACCTACGTCCTGTGAAGGGATTTAGCAAGGGACGACGTGTTGAGGCTAACAAACGAATTTACAACAGAGTATAATGCTGAGATTTACAGAGGCGAAGATCGTCTTTCGCGAGATTCCCGATCAGATTACATTAGCGATAAATATTAGTGGCTGCCCTTGCAATTGCGAGGGCTGTCACTCTTCATACCTAGCCGATGAGGTTGGAGAGCCACTGACGGAGGAGGTGTTGGATAACTTCTTGCTGCGATATGACTCTGCGAGTTGCATATCATTTATGGGAGGGGATGCAGAGCCTGCCTCGGTGTCACAGCTAGCGGAGTATCTTCGATCGGTTGCCCCGAAGATGTTGACGGCGTGGTATTCGGGGCGTGACGAGCTCTCGGATAGGGTCAACGTCGCCAACTTCGACTACATCAAAATAGGGAGCTATCAACCCTCACGCGGAGCGTTAGATAACCCCCTAACAAATCAGAGACTCTACAGAGTCGAAAATTCGAAGGATCTAGTCGATATTACCCCCCAAATGCAGAGAGCGTAAAACGATTTGATGTGTTTTGTTTGAAAGAAGTTACACTCGACTGTTAATAGTAGGCGCAAGCCTACGTAGCCATACAAATAATAAAAGTTCGATAAAGCATAGCTTAAATCGAACTTTTATTATTTGTATGGCAGATTGAGAATTGATCTATTAACAGTCGCAAGAGAAGAAAAGCTCCGCGGAGAGCCCTCCGCCGCCGCCCGCGCAGGGCAGTGGTAGAGAGTATCGCCTCACATTACCTCTTGTACTTAGGGTTTAGCTCGAACGTTGTCGGTGCGTTCATATCCTTGAGCCACTTTTGCAGATTCTTATACATTATATTTGAGAATGCTGTATTCTCTTTTGCTAGGTTGTTTTGCTCCGAGATATCGTCGCGAAGGTTGTAGAGCTCGCGAACACCTGTTTCGTAGTTGTAGATAAACTTCCAGTCACCACCTCTTACGACCGACACGGGGCGCGATCTAAATGTTGGATCTGTAGACTCGGGACCTCCAGCTTCCAAGTATGCCGGGAAGTGCCAGTAGAGGAATCGTCCCAACTCCTCATCTCTATCTATTACACCTACGAGGCTCTCGCCATCGAGCGATAACCCCTCATTGTTGACCTTCGTGATGTCGAGGATCGTTGGGTATAGATCCAACTGCGAGACGGGGATGTCGTTTGTTGAGTTGGGTTTGGTGTGCCCCTTCCAGCGAATCATAAATGGAACACGTATACCACCCTCGTAGAACGATCCTTTACCAGCTCTGAGGGGGTGCTGTTTCGAGACGGAGTAGAGACCGCCATTGTCGGAGGTCAATATCACAACCGTATTTTTGGCGAGTCCACTCTCATCGAGATAGTCGAGTACTCGCCCGATGCTGTGGTCGACCGACTCAATCATCGCCGCATATTTGGGGTTGTTGTGTTCGTCGGTTTTGCCCTCCTTTGCCTCATATTTAGCTATTAGCTCGGGTTTGGCTTGTAGCGGAGTGTGGACGGCATAGGTCGCATAGTAGAGGAAGAATGGTTTGTCCTTGTCGCGTGTTGTCGAGAGGAAGTTGATCGCCTCGTCGGCAAGTCTGTCTGTTAGGTACTCGCCATCCTCGCCATCGCTTAGGAATGGGTTTTTGTAGGGCGAGAAGTAGCTGCTGGGGTGACCTTTGGCGTAACCTCCAATGTTAATGTCGACACCCTGCTCTGTGGGGTCATCCCCTAGGTGCCACTTACCAACGTGACAGACGTTATATCCACCCGACTGCATACGCTCCGTGAGGAGTTCGTAGCTTGGGTCGGGGAAGTCTTGATTCTTCGCAGATATCAACTTTCGATCCTGCGCCTTGCCTCGATCGGGGTTTCCAACGGTGTAGACCCCGTGGCGAGGTGAGTAGACTCCCGTAAGCATCGAAGAGCGACTTGGTGCACTATTTGCCGCCGCCGCGTAACCATTCGAAAAGAAGAGGCTCTCGCTGCGAAGTTTGTCGATGTTTGGGCTCTCGTAGAATGTGCTACCTTGAAACGAGAGGTCGCTCCATCCCAAGTCATCAATGTTGATGAGCAAGATGTTGAGCGACGCATCACGATTATTTGCACACGACGAAAAGCCCAACACTACCCCCGAAAGGAGTAGTGTTGTAGCGTTTGGTCTCATAGGTGTTATCTTTTTAGTTTGTTCTGAACAGGTGTGATAAGGAGGTTGAACTCATAATCTGCATATGGAATTTGATACTCAGGACGAGCCATCGCACCCCAGCTGTTGACACACGCTAGTCCCAACTGCATATTGTCCAAACATACATTTGTGAATGGAGCTTTGGCAACCTCTGGTGAGTGTCGCTGATCCTTCTTGTCGCCATCATCCAACGACTCGATTGTGTAGTTGAGAGATGATGCGTAGATTGGCGCGTCGCTAGAGAACTCCAATCCGAATCCCTTCACGTCGAGAACTCTCCACCAACGGATGTCGCTCTTCGTGCCGCTCTCTTGAGGGCGGATGTAGGGGTAGAACTGCTCCTCTACACTCTGGCGATACTCTCCGATTGGGGCAGACTCGTTTCGATCAGAGTAGTTCTCGTGAGCACCACGACCATAGTACTCTACAGTGTCGAAGCTCTCGGGCATTGCAAACTGCATTCCGAAGCGGAACATACCCAAAATCTTCTGGTCGGCATTAGCCTTCATCTTCTGTGTAACCTTTATTACACCCTCGTTGTTGATCTCGTAACTTAGGGTTAGAGGGGTGTCGATTTCGGTGATTGTGTAGTCAGCCTCGACGACAGCCTTTCCATCTTTGATAGAGTGGTTGAGTGAGTTGAGTTTGAATGTTGGGTTCTTCCATACTTTGTACTTGCGCTGCAACCCTGCACCGAAGTCGTTGTCGGTTGGGGCACGCCAGAAGTTAGGACGAAGTTGCGAGCCGTCGTAGATGAGTGACTCGCCGCCAACAGTGTAGAACGACAAGAATCCATTATTCTTGGTGAACTCCACACGGAAGTTCTCGCCCTCAACGATAAGGAAGTTTTTGTCGTTTGTCTTGAACTTAGGCTCTACAACGGCAATATTCATCTTCGCCTTGTTCTCGATCGCAACAGTCTTGAACTCATACGGTTTGATTGGTAGCTGCTGGTATGCAATCTGGTGACCCGCAGGTAGCAGACCATCACGATCCTTTAGTTTGTAACTAAGGTTTAGTAATACCTCCTTGTTTGGACAGATCTTGTCGAGCGAGTAGCCCAACGAAATTGTTGACTTAGCGTGAGGAGCAATATTGAGATCCAACACAACGCCACTCTTTACAGCCTTACCCTCAACCGAGAGTTCCCACTCAAGTTTGTATGCCGACAGGTCGCGGAAGAAGTACTCGTTGTAGATCTCCAACTCGCCCTTTGCGCAATCCTTGAGCTCCGACCAAATTGTCTGATAGAAGTATGCTACCTCATATGCGTGAGGGTTGTAGTTGCGATCGGGGTTGATGATACCGTTGTTTTGGAATGTATTGTCTGTAGCGTCGTAGCGGTTGAAGTCGCCTCCGTAAGCGTAGATGTCGACACCATTCTCACCCTTCCAGTGGATTGATTGATCTACAAAGTCCCAGATAAACCCACCCTGATATGATGGATACTTGCGAATTAGATCCCAATACTCCTTGAATCCACCCATTGAGTTACCCATTGCGTGGGCGTACTCACACTGAATAAGTGGTATGCGAGGGTTGTTTTCGAGGAACTGTACGTTCTTCTCGTAGTTTTGGTACATTGGACACATCACGTCGGTGAACTCGTTTCCGTGTGCCTGCTCATACTGAACGGCGCGACTTGGGTCCTCAGCCTTGATCCAACGATATACGTTCTCGAAGTTCTCGCCAAATCCAGCCTCGTTACCCATCGACCAGAAGATGATAGATGGATGGTTGAATGAGCGTTGAACATTACGTTGGTTACGCTCCATATGGGTCTTTGCGTAGAGTTTGTTCTTCGCCAAAGTAGCCTCTTTGTATCCCATTCCGTGTGACTCGATGTTAGCCTCAGCTACTACATATAGACCATACTTATCACACAACTCATACCAGTAGTTGTTGTTTGGGTAGTGGCAAGTACGCACAGCGTTGATGTTTAGCTCCTTCATACGCAATACATCCTGCAACATTCTCTCCTTCGAGATTACATATCCGTGGTCGGGATCTAGCTCGTGACGATTTGCGCCCTTGATGAGCACTGCTTGACCATTAACCAACACTTGGCTATTTACGAGTTCGATCTTGCGGAATCCGACCTTCTGTGGTATTACCTCGCTAATTGCCCCATTTGAACTCTTTACGGTAGCGGTCAAAGTGTAGAGGTTTGGCTCTTCGGCACTCCACTTCTTGGGGTTCTCCACCTCGATTGTGGTCTTGATCTTACCAGATCCTTTGACGCTCTTTGTTGCGATCTGCTTTCCGCAGCAGCTAGTGAGGGCTAGGTCGACAACTCCACTTGTGTTCATATCCAACTCGATAGCGAGCGATCCATCCTTATACTCGCTGTCGAGGTCGGGGGTGATGCGGATGTCGTTGAGGCGCAACTTCTTGCGAGAGTATAGGTAGCAGTCGCGACCCACGCCCGAGAAGCGGAAGAAATCTTGATCCTCAAGATATGTTCCGTCGCACCATCTGAATGTTTGGAATGCGATTAGATTCTCGCCTGTCTTTAGGTACTTTGTGATGTTGAACTCAGCCTCTAGCTTACTATCCTCGCTGTAGCCGACGAACTTGCCGTTAACCCACAAATAGATGTTAGATGTAACCGACCCGAAGTGTGCGAAGATCTCCTCGCCACTCCAGCTCTTGGGGATGGTGATTGTTTTGCGATATGACCCGACGTGGTTGTTCTCCGTAGGGAACTTGGGAGGGTCATTTTTGAATTGGTTGCGCCACGCATAACCTACGTTCACATAGATCGGGGCACCATAGCCGTTGAGTTCCCACATTCCCGGAACCTTCATCTTGTCCCATCCACGGTCGTTGAACGAAGTCTTGAAGAAGTCCATTGGGCGATCCTCCGCGTTACGCACCCAGTTGAACTGCCACTCGCCGTTGATCGACATATAGTTCTCCGACTCCTCCATTATCCCCTTTGCTGCCTCCTCCGCTGTGTTGTAGGCGAAGTAGTTGGTGTGCATCGGGGCACGATTCACCTGATTGATTTCAGGATTTTGCCACTCGTTACTCTGTGCTACAGCCGCAAGGCTCAGTAACATCAGCGAACAGCTCAAAAGCTTTTTTTTCATAGACATTAGTTAGTTTGGTTTTTGACTAAAGTAGTAAAAGTCAAAGGTAGCTATTTTGGCTCATAAACGCAAGAAATACGATGTTTTTTGATTAAATTTGCTATTTTTAATAAGTTGCTCAAAGTTAATAATATGATGTAAGTTGCATATATTTGGATTTTTTTGCGTAGATTTGCTGTTAGATTTATTGTTATATAAGGGTGTAGTATTAAAATAGAGTGTTAATTATGGGATTGAGACGACGAGTTTCGGTAGGTTTTGTGAGTATCGTGAGTGTCTTGATACTCTCGGGATTGGTGTCATTCTACGAGTTGAATGTGTTGAGCAATGAGACCGAGGATATACTTGGTACAAATCGTAAGTATCGCGATGTTACCGCCCATCTGACGTTGGCTCTGAGGGATCAAAATAGAGCTTTTATACACATTACAGCCTACGGCGATCGTAGCTATGATTCGTTGTGTGTAGCATCTTCGAATCGATTAGAAGCAGCACTCGTGGAGGCTCGACGAGAGAGGGTTGTCCCCGATATTGTGGATACGCTTGAGAATATTGCGTCGCGCCTTAGAAACGTCACGCAGACATTTATAAACACACCTCGCTACGATCCGAAATATGATGTTTTGTTTGAGGAGTTTCCGCAGCTCGACACCATATCGACGATCTTCGCGAAGAGGGAATTTGTTAAGTATCAGGCTCTCTACGACAAGATGATGTCGGGGATCGACCACTACTACATCGACTCCCAGAGTACCCTCGCACCGGGCACGGAGCAGCTCCATAGCAACGCCTATCGTGCGGTGACCCCCGTTTTGATATCGCTTATTGTGATGATCGCAATTGTTATGATGTTGTATTATTTTATGATGCTTTATTGTGTTACGCCTGTCGTTAAGATGAATAAGAGCGTCAAGGATTACATCGCCTACAAAGTGCCATTTGCACCGAAGGGGGAGCGTCACGACGAGATGCAGGAGCTCTGCGAGGGGATCGAGTCGCTCATCAAACAGAGTAAAATCACTAAGGAGTAACGACAATGAGACTATACGTAGTAATGCGATATATAGGGTTGGTGATGCTCTATCTTGCTTTGGCGATGGCAGCATCTGCCATTGTTGCCTATGTGAGTTATCGTGACACATCGTTCTATGCGTTGCTGTTATCGGCGCTGCTGACGGCGTTGATGGGGGTGTTCCCGTTGATCTTCGTTAAGTCGGAGAGCCAAATATCCAACAAGGAGGGTTATTGTATCGTGCTGGGTTCTTGGTTGTTGGCGTGTGTGGTTACGATGTTTCCATATCTTTTGTGGGGTGGGGAGTTCTGTTTTGCCGATGCTTGGTTCGAGTCGGTCTCGGGGCTCACTACGACCGGTGCGTCTATCTTGACAAACATTGAGGCGTTACCTCGCGGTCTGCTCTTTTGGCGAATGCTCTCGACGTGGATTGGTGGTATTGGAGTTATTATGTTCGCCCTTGTGACCCTTCCATCCATTGGTCGAAGCCGTATGACGCTCTCGAATATGGAACTCTCTTCGATAGCGAAGGATAACTACCACTATCGTACACAGGTTATTGCTCGAATTATTATGGTGGTCTACTTTGGTCTCACGATGATAACTACGGTGTTGTTGAAGTTGGCTGGTATGAATTGGTACGACGCACTGACGCACTCAATGTCGGCGAGCGCAACGAGCGGATTTAGCACTAAGAATAGTAGTGTCGCATATTTTGACTCGGCGTTGATCGAGATGATATTGGTCTTTGCGATGATCGCGGCGGGTACACACTTCGGGTTGATATACGCTACGGTGACAGGAAAGTATAATAATCTGTTTCGGTCGGAGGTACAGCGATTTTATGTTGGTGTAATTGTGGTGTGTAGTTTTTTGGTGGCTATCAACCTATACTTTTCGGGGGTGTATCCTAGTGCAATGACCTCGATGCGTCACGCTCTGTTTCAGTTTGTGTCGCTCATAACGACGACGGGATATGCAACAGTCGACACCAATTTCTGGCCTCCGTTTGCCATTGTGATATTGATTTTTGGCTCTATATGTTGTGCTAGTGCAGGCTCTACGACGGGTGGATTGAAGGTTAATCGAATATTGATAGCCTTTAAGATCTTCAAACTCAGCTTTAAGCAGCAGCAACACCCAAATGCAATCTTTAGAGTTAAGGTTGATGGTGTGACGCAGGATTTTAATATACTCTATGCGGTGGTTACGTTTATCGTTCTTTACTTTGTGTTTATCCTTTCAGGAACGCTTATGGGGACAATTCTCGGGCTCGATGTGATGACTTCGTTCTCGGCCTCATTTGCAAGTTTGGGTAATGTAGGTCCGGGATTTGGGGAGGTCGGTTCGATGGATAACTACTCGCAGTTGCCCGATGTGTTTAAGTACTATTTGACATTTTTGATGCTCTTGGGGCGTCTCGAAATATTTGGTCTCATTCAATTGTTTATGATAAAATGGTGGCGATAAATTATTTGTGGAAACGATCAGCGCTAATTGTGGCGCTATTTTTGCTCTTCGTACCCTTCGTTTGGGGTGCTAAGAGGGCTGTAGTTGTAGATGAGGCGACTCTCTATCAGATGCTCGTCGATGAGGCGGATAGCCTCCAAAGTGTGGAAAATAAATTGCGAAAGGGGTTGTCGGAGTATCGTATTGGCTACAAGGTGGGCGATGAGCAACTCGCTCGTCAAATAGAGCAGACTGAACTTCAGATATTCGATACACACCAGAGACGTATCGATGTTCAAGGTCGCATAAACGAGATCGAGCAACGACAAGAGTTGGCAAATATCGGGACGTTGCGACACGTCGAGGAGGAGGAGTCTACCGCTGTAAATGGGGTTGAGATTGGAGGCGAGAGTGTCGCTACAATATCTCGAAGCCGGGTACTCGCAGCGGCATTGTCGAGTGATGATTTGGAGAGTCTACGCGAGATGGATGATCTGGAACGTGAGCTCGGGGAGTTATACGATGAGGCGTTGCAGGGGTATATGACGTTGGCAAATTTGTCGCAGCTATATGCGCAGACGAAGAGTGAGACTGAGGCTCGAAAGTATCAGGGTAGTTTCAATAAAATTGTCGATGATGTTGAGTCGATGTTCCTCGATTTGGAGGATGACTGGGGCGAGGTGTATGACACGAAGAGCTACATCTACGCTGTGTTGTTGGAGGTTATGGGTCGAGAGGATCTGCTTGATGTGGGCGAGAACCTACTGCGTAATGGCGCGGCTGGATTCATGGTGGATGAGGATAATCCATACTGCTCGGCTCAACTCTATCAGATGCAGAAGAGTGCACTGTTGAGTTATGAGGGTAAGATTGCGCAGGCTCTGGCTTTGGATCTTGCGGTCGATTCACTCGGAAGGGCGTCGAAATCTATTGCTGCAAAGGATGGTCTCTCTAAATTGGAGTATGTGGAGATTACGGAGCGCAACTTTATTGAGTATGAGAATGTGAAGTTCTCGACAAAGCAGAGGTATAAGAGTTCGAGTCAGATTCCTGTGGCGAAGAGTTACTCGCGCGGTAGGATCTATCGCCTACAGTTGGGGGCTTTCAAGAGCGCCCAAGCTCCGACACTCTTCCGTGGGGCGTATCCACTCTCATATGATAAGACATATGGATTCTGGACATACTACACGGGAGGTTTCGCAACCTATGCGGAGGCGGAGAAGGCTCAGGCGCTCTGTAAGAGTGTGGGATTTAAGCGTCCCGAGATCGTGGTTTGGAATGACGGTAAGCGACGCAACTATACGCGTACGCCACTCCCTGCGACGAAGGGTTATAGAGTTATAATATCGGGAAGTGATGAGTTGCCGCAGTCGGTGACATCTCTTATTCCGACAATGTGTGGCAGTGGTGCAAAGATGTCGAAGTTGGGGGGCGGTCGATATATTGTGGCGACAATAGGCGTAAAGCCCAAGGCTGATGAGTTTGCAGAGGCTGTGGAGGCGTTGAGTGATGATTTGAAGACGGAGGTCGTCGAAGTAAAATAAGGGGAGTTCTAACCGCCTCCTTTTAATTTTACAATACTACTGGTGCGTTAATAATCTCGACCACTGCCCTGCGCGGGCGGCGGCGGAGTGCTCTCCGCGGAGCTATATATACCTTTGATTCAGTTAATTAAACAGATGTTGCAAGGGGTTAATGCACCACTAGTAATTTCACAAAAATAGACAATTATTAACAGAAAATTAAAATCAAGGAGAAAATAGAACTCCCCATAAAAAAATAAGGATATGGATCACGAAAATAAAATCTACTTGGCGCTACTTTTAGTGATCTATACCTTAGTAGTAAGTTATATTGGCTACCGTTCGAGAGGCAACAGCAGTGGCGAGGATTACTTCCTTGCTTCGCGTTCACTTCCATCGTGGTTGTTGGCGATTACCTTTGTGGCGTCGTGGTGGGGCGGTGGTTCCGCTATAGATCTTGTCGATCAAGCAAATCGAGAGGGTTTGAGCTCCTTTTGGTTGTATGGTGTTCCGGTGTTGATCGCTACGGGGTTGATCTACCTTTTTGCGGCGGGTATTCGTCGTGTGGGGACGTTGAGTCAACCGGAGTTGCTGGAGCGTCGATACGATAGCCGTGCGGCAGCTATGTTGAGTCTCTTTATTGTGATCTTTATGACCATTGCGGCAGCTGTTCAGGTGATCGTCGTGGGGCAATTTTTTCAGAGTTTCTTTGGGGTGTCATATGAGGTGGGGGCACTTATTGGAACATCTATGGTGCTGTTCTACTCGCTCTTTGGGGGATTTCGAGGGGTCGTGTTGACCGATCTGCTTCAGTTTGTATTCTTTTTGTTTGCTGCCGTATATATGTTTGTTGTTGCCTATCGAGGGGCTGGCGGATTCGACTCTGTGGTTACTCAGGCGGAGTTGCTGGGGCGCGAGGGCTTTACGTCGTGGAGTCACAACCTATCGAATAATATCGCCTACGTTGTAACGTTCGGTACGTCGTGGATGGTGCAGGCAAATGTGTGGCAGCGGATCTCTGCTGCTCGTTCTCCTCGCTCGGCGCGAAAGGTTATGGGGATTAGCTTCTTTGTCTTTATTCCGCTCTATTTGATCGTTACGTTGACCGGTATGTTGTCGATCGTGAACTTCGAGGAGGTCCCCGAGGGTGGTGTTGTCGCCGCTATGTTGATGTCGTTGAGCTCTCCGATCTTGGGAGGGGTTATATTTGTGGGGCTCTGCTCCGCGATTATGTCGACGATGGATTCGTTGTTTAATACCGGGGCGCTGAGCCTAACGGTCGACCTCTATGGCAAATATCTTAAACCAACGGCAACCCCTCAACAGGTCGTAACGATTGGACGTGTCGCGACATTTGTAATCGCAGCCATAGCGTTTTTCATAGGAGTGCGAGTGCGTTCGGTCTTGACGATCTCGTGGATCGGTGCTGATTTTATCGCTACGGGGGCATTTGTTCCGTTGGTTGTGGGTTTTCTTTGGCGACGTGGAACATCTGTTGCGGCATTTGTGTCGATGCTCTTCGGGGTGCTTTTTTCGAGCTACAATCTGTTGGTTGCACTGGGTGTTGAACTCCCTGTGGGGTGGGAGATCGCCTCTACTCGACAAGCTCTGGTTGGGGTTTGTAGCTCCGCGGTAATCTATTTCGTTGTGTCGCTGCTCACAAAGCCCGAATATGCAAAGGGTGATAAATTTATTGAGGAGACACAAATTTTAAGTGGTAAATAGTATCGACTTATATTTTTTTATTATCTTTGTGGTCACGTAAATATAACAAAACAACTCAAAAATTAAATACACATTATGTCTGAATTTATCTACCAAGAGCCCCTACCAATGGGCGAGGATAAGACGCAGTATCGTCTTCTCACGAAGGATTATGTATCGGTTGTCGAGTTCGACGGTCGTAGAATCTTGAAGGTTGACCCTAGGGGTTTGGAGCTCCTTTCGAAGGAGGCATATAGCGATGTGTCGTTCTATCTGCGCTCTGCACACTTGCAGAAGTTGAATAATATCCTCAATGACGTTGAGGCTACAGATAACGATAAGTTCGTTGCATATACGATGCTACTCAACCAATGCGTAGCGGCAGAGGGCGAGCTTCCAACTTGTCAGGATACAGGTACAGCGATCTGTGTTGCGAAGAAGGGTGAGGATGTATACACTGGGGCAGATGACGCTGAGGCGATCTCTCGCGGTGTGTTTGAGACCTATCGTGAGCGTAACTTGCGTTACTCGCAGGTTGTTCCCTTCACGATGACCGAGGAGAAGAACTCAGGTAACAACCTACCAGCTCAGATCGACATCTACTCGACACGTGGCAATAGCTATAAGTTCCTCTTTATGACAAAGGGCGGCGGCTCGGCAAACAAAACATTCCTCTATCAAGAGACAAAGGCGTTGTTGAATGAGGCGTCGTTGTCGGCATTCATCGCCAATAAGATTAAGGATCTAGGAACATCGGCTTGTCCTCCATACCACTTGGCGGTATGTATCGGAGGAACATCTGCTGAGATGTGTTTGGCGACAGTAAAGAAGGCATCTGCGGGATATCTCGACTCACTCCCAACAGAGGGAAGCGAGGGTGGTAACTGCTTCCGCGACTTGGAGTGGGAGGAGAAGATTCTCAAGATCTGTCAAGACTCGGGTGTTGGAGCGCAGTTCGGTGGTAAGTATTTGGTGCACGACGTTCGTGTAATCCGCGCACCACGTCACGCAGCCTCTTGTCCCGTTGCTATTGGTGTTAGCTGCTCGGCAGACCGTAACATCAAGGCGAAGATCACCGAGGATGGTATCTTCTTGGAGCAGTTGGAGAAAGAGCCAGCGAAGTTCCTCCCAGCAGAGGCACCAGCAATGTCACCAGCTGTCGACATCGACCTCGACGAGGGAATGGATAAGGTTCTCGAGACATTGAGCAAATACCCAATTAAGACACGCCTAAACCTCCGTGGAACATTGATCGTTGCGCGCGACATCGCTCACGCACAGATCAAGAAGATGTTGGATGAGGGTCAGCCAATGCCAGAGTATTTCAAGAAACACCCAGTATACTATGCAGGTCCTGCAAAGACTCCAGTCGGTATGGCGTCGGGAAGCTTCGGACCAACAACTGCGGGTCGTATGGATTCGTATGTCGATCTGTTCCAGAAGAACGGAGGTTCGATGGTAATGGTTGCGAAGGGTAACCGTTCGCAGCAGGTTACAGATGCTTGTAAGTCAAATGGTGGATTCTATCTTGGATCTGTTGGAGGTCCAGCGGCTATCTTGGCTAAAAATTCAATCAAATCTGTTGAGGTTGTCGACTTCCCTGAGTTGGGAATGGAGGCCGTTCGTAAGATCTATGTGGAGAACTTCCCAGCGTTTATTATCGTAGATGATAAGGGCGATGATTTCTTCGCAAACTTCAAACACTAGTCAACAATTATTTATATATGAGAGCGGAAGGTCCAAAAACTTTCCGCTTTTTAAGCAATAAATAAGAGCCCAACTACGTTGAAAAAGTGATAAAATTTGGGTAATAACTTAAGTTATATGATGAATCAACTATTAAGGAAAGTCACATTTACAATAGTTGCTCTGCTCGTGGTGAGTGGAGTTTTTGCCGATGTTACATTTAAGGCTAATGTACCGTTGATGGTGGGTGAGGGAGAGCCGTTTAGGGTGGAATTCGAGCTGAATGCGAAGCCTAAAGATGATAGCTTCACAGCACCGAGTTTCGAGGGTTTCAACCTCATAGCAGGTCCGAGCGTCTCGACAGGTACGTCGATACAGGTTATCAACGGTAGTATGTCGAAGACGGTTAATTATACCTACACCTATGTGCTTATCGCCGAGAAGTCGGGTAACTTCACGATCCCCGCGGCGACGGTCGTAGTCGACAAAAAACGCTACTCTACGGATGTTATGCCGATAGAGGTTGTGCGAGAGCAACAGCAGCAGCAACGTCAACAGCGTCAACAACAGAGTGATGTGGATCGTGCCACAAATCGTGTTACGGAGGATGATCTGTTTCTGCGTATGAGTTTGTCGGAGTCGAGTGTCTACAAGGGAGAGCCGGTTCGCGCCACGATCAAACTCTACTCGAGGGTCAACATCGTGCATAACGAAAATCTGAAGATGCCGACCTTTAATGGTTTCTGGGCTCAGGACATAACCGATTCGAGGAGTCAAACCTCGGGTCGCGAAACATATAGAGGAAAGGTATATGACACACACGTCATACGTGAATATCTGCTCTATCCACAACAGTCGGGAGAGTTGACGATCGACCCTACGCAGATCGACATCACGGCACAAGTTGTGGTGCAGAGTAGCCGAAATGTAGATCCGTTCTTCGGTGGAGGACACGAGTTCTATAATGTTCGTCGCCATCTAGAGACAGAGCCTCGTACGATCAACGTGAAGCGCCTGCCTGCGGGTGAGCCTGCGTCGTTCTCGGGTGCGGTGGGTAAGTTCTCGATCGAGATGCAACCACTCGCCTCATCGACTATCAAGGCAAACTCGGCAGCGACACTCAAAGTGAGAGTGTCGGGGCACGGTAATATGACATTTGTTCAAGCGCCGAAGCTCGAACTACCAAACTCATTCGAACTCTACAATGTTCGCACAACAGAGTCGATCCAAAGTGATGCGTCGGGAGCTGTGGGCTATAAAGAGTTTGAGTATCCATTTATCGCGCGTGCCGAGGGTGACTATACAATCCCAGCCATTGAGTTCAGCTACTTTGACTCTCATAGTGGCGCATATAATGTGGTTAGCACGAACCCATTTAGCGTAACGATTACACCCGATGATAGTGGAGCCGATGTTGCAACGGTGCAGCGCGGAAGCTCGAGAATGAATATCGAGATGTTGGGTAGCGATATCCGGTTTATCAAGTTGGGCGAGGCTAAGTTTACTCGTAAACGTGATCCATTGATTCTGTCGGGACTCTATTTCGCAATTGTGGGAGCTCTGTTGGTTCTGTTTGTGGTGCTCTATGTCTTTGTTAAGAGGGCGTTGCGAAACTCTAAGAACCTAGCTCACAAACGTGGAAAGATGGCTAACAAAATGGCAATCCAACGATTCAAGAAGGCTAAGGGGTATATGGATAGTTCGAGTGAACACCAATTCTACGAGGAGGTTCTACGTGGTCTGTGGGGTTATATGAGCGACAAACTCAACATACCTGTCTCGGCACTTACTAAGGAGTATGTCCGCGAGGAGCTCACAAAGAGAGGGTGTAACAGTGATCTTGTTCAGGAGTTCTCGGCAATCATTACGATCTGTGATGAGGCTCAGTACTCTCCGATGGCGTCGTCGCAGATGAACGATGTATATGGACGATCGCTACAGTTTGTCTCGAATATTGAGTCTTTTGTAAAACGCAAGAAATAAGCTACCGATGAAGAGTATAAAGATATATTTAGTTCTACTATTTGTAGTTGTGTGTTGTGCAACGCTCTCGGCGCAGGTGTCGCAGAGTAGCTACAGCGTGCCGAAGGGTGAGGCTGCATTGGAAAATCTAAGCAGCAGTGAGTTATGGGATAAAGCCAACACTGCCTATGCCAACGACAACTATATCAAGGCAGAGAGGATGTATAGTGAGATATTGAAACGCGATATCCACTCCGCAGCACTATACTACAACCTTGGTAATGTGCAACACAAACGAGGTGAAATAGCTCAAGCTCTGCTCTACTACTATCGAGCAGAGCAGTTAGCCCCATCAGATCCCGACATATTACATAATATCGAGGTTCTGAGGAGCAAAACAAAGGATAATATCGAACAGATGCCACGCCTCTTTATTGTGGAGTGGAGCGAGTGGTTGGGTTCTCGACTCAACTGTATGGAGTGGAGTATTCTCTCTCTCATATTTCTTGCCATTACGTTGGGGGCACTTCTGCTCTATCTGTTGGCTGAGGCGATGAAGATGCGTCGTTTGGGATTTTGGGTTATGCTCGTTGTAGGTCTTCTGTTTGTGGTTACGACTCATCACGCATTGGTCGAGAGGTCGGAGTTGCTAGATCCTAGCGAGGCGGTTGTGATGAGTAACTCGGTGTCGGTTACGAGCTCCCCAAGTCGCGCCTCTACGGAGCTGTTTATACTCCACGAGGGTACGAAGGTCGAGGTTCTCACGACGCACGACACGTGGAGCGAGATCAAGATCGACGACGGAAAACGTGGATGGGTCGAGAGTCGACGCATAGAACGAATATAGGAGGGGTTGCTAGGTGTCGAAACTACTTCAAGATGTTGTGGCGGAGTTGTCGAAACTCCCCGGCATAGGTCGTCGAACCTCTATGCGATTGGCGTTGCACTTGCTGCGACTCGATCCATATTCGGTGGAGGAGATGACTCAGAGTATCTCAAATTTTAGACGTAACATAAAGTATTGCCAGAGGTGTAACAACCTCTCGGATGATGTGATCTGCCCGATATGTGGTGATGAGGAGCGCGACGGCTCGACAATTTGTGTTGTCGAGCAGGTCGGTGATCTGCTGTCGATCGAGTCGACACGTCAATATAAGGGACACTACCACGTCTTAGGGGGTGTTATCTCCCCAATGCGGGGTGTCGCCCCCTCGGATCTAAAGATTGATCTCCTTGTGGATCGTGTCGCAAGAGGAGATGTAAAGGAGGTTATTTTGGCGATTTCGACCTCCGTGGAGGGGGAGACGACTCTATTCTATATAATGAATCGTCTCCGCAGCTTCGCGGATCTTAGGGTGACGAATATCGCTCGCGGCATTGGATTTGGAGATGAGTTGGAGTATGTCGATGAACTGACAATTACTCACGCTCTGTTGAATCGTCGCGAAGTCGAATAGGAGATACGACAAGGTGCTTCGTTATATTAATACTGCTCTTTTTCGTTTGGGAAGTCGCCACTCTTAACATCTGCCACATAGTTTTCGATGGCATCTGTCATAATGGAGTGTAGATCTGCGTAGCGGCGTAGGAATCGTGGTGAGAAATCTTTATTTATACCCAACATATCGTGGATGACGAGTACCTGCCCATCGACACCGTTACCTGCGCCAATACCGATAATTGGGCTCTTCACCTCTGACGCCACTCGTTTTGCGAGTGCCGCCGGGATCTTCTCCAACACGATACCAAAACAACCAGCATTAGATAGTAGGTGTGCGTCGTGCAGAAGTTTTGCCGCCTCGGTCTCCTCTTTTGCGCGGACGGTGTATGTTCCGAACTTGTTTATTGACTGAGGAGTTAGCCCCAAGTGCCCCATCACGGGTATACCTGCCGAGATGATACGATTTACCGACTCGATGATCTCTTCGCCCCCCTCCATCTTTACTGCATCAGCCTCTGTCTCCTTCATAATTCGTATTGCAGACTCTAGGGCGACCTTTGAGTTACCTTGGTATGTTCCGAACGGGAGGTCCACCACCACCAAAGCACGGTTAACAGCTCTCGCAACCGACTTGCCGTGATAGATCATCATATCAAGAGTGATGGGTAGGGTCGTTGTGTATCCCGCCATAACATTTGCGGCAGAGTCACCTACGAGTATCACGTCGATACCCGCAGCATCGACAATTGACGCCATCGAGTAGTCGTATGATGTTATCATTGAGATTTTTTCACCGCGCTGCTTCATCTCCGTGAGGCGGTATGTTGTCACGGCACGTACGTTGCTTTGAGTTGACATAATAATCTAAAAATTAAGTTGTTGATAGGCGCTCCAGAGCACAACTCCACCAGCGACTGATACATTTATTGAATGTTTTGTTCCAGCCTGAGGAATCTCGATCGCTCCATCACATAGGTCGACAACCTCCTGCTCGACACCCATCACCTCGTTGCCGAAGATTAGGGCATACTTTTGATCCTTTTCGAACTTCATTTTGTGGAGCATAGTTGCCCCCTCGACCTGCTCTATTGCCAGACACTGATACCCCCCGCGCTTTAATTCCCCGACACACTCGGCTGTGGTGGAGTAGTGACTCCACTCGACAGTCATCTCTGCTCCGAGAGCGCTTTTGTGAATATCGCGACTTGGAGGGGTAGCGGTAATCCCACAAAGCGAGATGTGAGCTATAGCAAATGCATCACAAGTGCGGAAGAAAGCCCCAATGTTTTGAGCCGAACGGATGTTGTCGAGTACGACAACGACGGGGAGTTTTGCAGATTGCGCAAACTCCTCGGGTGTGGCTCTGTTCAACTCTTGATTTGTGATCTTTCGCATCGAAGTTGTGTTAATTAGTCGGTGTATTGTATGTTATTGGTGCAAAATTATAAAATTTTAGAAAAAATAGCTATATTTGCGAGTATATAATTTCATATTACAGAAGAATGATTAACCCCAAAAATATCATAGCGGTATTGTTGCTAAGTTTTGCTACCTCGGTGTCGGCTCAGAGTGTGGGCTATGATGTCGAGTTTAGTAGTACCTTTGACAATCGTGAGTATAGTGATATAGAGACCCTTAAGCCACGTTCGGGGACTGATTTTGTCGTGGGGCTAACCCCCAAGATATATCTCGATTTCGAAAATAATAGTAGACTCTATTTCGGAGCAGACTTTACGTCCCCCATTGGTGGTGAAAGTGTCGACATTGCCGGTATCATATATTATGGATATGACTCCGAGGCGTGGAGTGTCTCGATGGGTCTCTTTGAGAGATCTAGGATGATGATCGATAGCTACTCGACAGCATTTTTCTCAACCGACTATCTTATTGATGATAGTATATTGGGGGGTGTTGCGGGACGCTATATGAGCGGTCCTTCGTTTGTTGAGTTTGTGTGCGACTGGGAGAGCCAACCATCTGCAACAAGTCGCGAGAAGTTTCGATTGCTCTCCGCGGCGAGACGTTATTGGTCTAATCTGTATATCGGGTATAACCTCTCGATGACACACTTCGCAGGGATTGATGGAGGCGCTTTCACAAATGTTGTAGATAACGCCTTGGTTAACCCTTGTGTGGGGGTGTTGTTTAGTGTTGGGGAGGTCGATGTTGATGCGCGAGTGGGGTATCTCCAGAGCCTGCAACGTGATCGCTCATATGGAAATGTGTGGGAAACCCCAGCTATGACAGAGATTGCGGCAAAGATAGGATTTCGAGGCTTTAGTATTGATGAGGCGCTCTACTTGGGTGATAACTTGATGCCTCTATATGGGGGGCATATACTCGATGATGGTGTGGTTATGGAGTATGGTGAACAGCTCTATACGGGCGATCCGATGTTTGCGACAGAGGGGGGATTTTATAACCGTGCGGCTCTGAAGTATGAGCGCAGTTTTTATGATAATATGATGAGTGTGAGTGCACAGTTTGTTACACACGCCACAAGTGAGGGGTTGGGAACAGAGCAGATATTGCAACTCAGCTTGTCCCTTGGTGGAAACTTATATAGGGCGAGAAACGAAAAATAAAGAAACAATAAGAGAGATGGCAACAGAGACAATGGAGACCTCCAAAGAGAGGTCGTTGAATTTTTTGGAGGAGATTATTGAAAACTCAATCGCTAATGGTCAAAGTCGTGTGCAGACGCGATTCCCACCAGAGCCGAATGGGTATCTACATATTGGACACGCAAAGAGTATCTGTATCAACTTTGGGTTGGCGAAACGCTATAATGGATTGTGTAATCTGCGCTTCGACGACACGAACCCCGTGAAGGAGGATGTTGAGTATGTAGATGCTATTAAGGAGGATATCAAGTGGTTGGGGTTTGAGTGGGCTGAGGAGCGTTACGCGTCGGACTATTTCGATCAACTCTATCTGTGGGCAGAGGATCTTATTCGTAAGGAGCTCGCATATGTCGATGACCAGACTCAAGAGCAGATTCGTGAAGGGCGTGGTACTGTCGCAGTTCCCGGTACACACTCTCCATATCGTGAGAGGTCGGTTGAGGAGAATTTGCAGCTGTTCCGTGAGATGAAGGATGGTAAGTACCGTGATGGAGAGAAGGTGTTGCGTGCCAAAATAGATATGGCTCACCCAAATATGTTGATGCGTGACCCTATTCTATATCGTATTCTCCACACCGACCACCACCGCACAGGCGACAAATGGTGTATCTATCCGATGTATGACTACGCACACGGACAGAGTGACTCCATTGAGGGTATTACCCACTCGATCTGTACCTTGGAGTTCGATGTGCACCGTCCTTTGTATGATTGGTTTATTGAGGCGTTGGAGATCTTCCCATCGCATCAGTATGAGTTCGCGAGGTTGAACCTTACATATACGATGATGTCGAAACGCCGACTCCTAAAGTTGGTGAGCGATAACGCTGTGATGGGCTGGGATGATCCTCGTATGCCGACTATCTGTGGTCTGCGCCGTAGGGGATATACACCAGCATCGGTTCGAGCATTTGCCGAGATGGTGGGTGTGGCGAAGCGCGACAACACAATCGACCTCGGTAAGTTGGAGTATTGTGTGAGGGAGGATCTCAATAAGGTTGCAGAGCGTCGTATGGCGGTCCTAAACCCACTGAAGGTCACTGTAACAAACTACGAGGAGGCTAAGACCGAACTCTTCAGTGCCGTAAACAACCCCGAGAGTGAGGCGGCAGGACGTCGCGAAGTTCCATTCTCGAAGGTGCTTTGGATCGAGCGAGATGACTTTATGGAGAATCCTCCAAAGAAGTTCTATCGTTTGAGCATTGGTGGCGAGGTGCGCCTGCGTTACTCATATCTATTGAAGTGTGAGGATGTTGTACGCAATGAGTCGGGTGAGATTGTGGAGCTTCTCTGTGTGATCGACCCAATGTCGGGAGGTGGTTCATCGAGCGATGGTCGCAAGACAAGGGGCGTTATTCACTGGGTGTCGGCAGCACACGCTGTGGAGGCTACAGTTAGGTTGTTCAACCCTCTCTTTGAGACCGAAGATCCCGATGATTGTGCCGAGGGAGAGAGCTGGGAGAGCAACTTGCGTCCAGACTCGTTGGTTGAGATAAAGGGGTACTTAGAGCCATCGTTGGCAGATGCACCGATAGGTTTGAGCTATCAGTTTGAGCGTGTAGGGTACTTCTGTGCAGACAAGGACTCTACGCCCGAGAAGTTGATATTTAACCGAACAGTTACACTGAAAGACTCATTTGCAAAGATAATGGCAAAGGGTAAGTAAGAGCACTATAACCGAGGGGGGGAGGGATCAAAAGTCTCTCCCCTCCCCTACTTTGTTCACCTACTCCGTAGGTTCGAAGAAATCGTCGTCGAAGCCCACAAAGTATAGCCTCTCTGTGGCGCGCGTTAGCGCCGTATATAACCACCGCATCATATCGAGTGTCATCACCTCATCCCCAAAGAGACAGCGATCCACAAAAACAGCTCGCCACTGTCCACCTTGCGCCTTGTGGCAGGTCACTGCGTAGGAGAATTTAACCTGTAGGGCATTGAAATATTCGTTCGCCCGTATCTGTTTTAACCGCTCGATGCGGCTCTTGACATCCAAATAATCCTTCTCAACCTCCCTGAATAGCTCTCTGCTGCGCTCCTGACCAAGCGATGGGGTCTCACTATGCAGAGTGTCGAGAAGTATCTTGCAGGTTATCTCCGTGTCGTTGTAGTCCCCAAAGGAGAGCGTCGCCTCCGCGAAGTTAAATCCATAGAGATCCTCAAAACGACGTATACGGTCAATATGTGCCACATCACCGTTGGCGATAAACCCCATTGGGCACTCCTTCTGCCTCTCGGTGTAGAAGTAGTTGTTCTTGACAACCATCAACATATCCCCACTCTCGATCATCTCCTCCGCACAGAGCGTATATCGACGAACTCCCTCGTTAAACCTATTTGCGCGCTTGTTCGATCGGGTGATTATGATGGTCTCGTCGCGCCCGTATTTGTCGTAACAATCCTGCATCTTCTCGATGAACTCTCCCCCCTCGATCCTTTCGATGTCGGGGAAGTTGAGGTCGAACATAGGTATCTCATATATCCCTTGCTCCATCATACAGCGTAGAAGAGTGGCGTTGAAGAGTATCCCCGACTCTGCCTCTTGTCGTACCACCTCATCCATCGTGCAGTACTCTACCTCTCCATACCCACGCATAAAGTTCTCATCTAGAGCTGGGCTATACTCCGATCCGACGGGTGGTAACTGCGCATTATCACCCACCAACATCAACCGACAATTATGTCCCATTCGCACAAATTGAATTAAATCATCAAGCAACGATCCCGATCCAAATTGAACCCCTCCTCCCGAACTCTGCGACAACATAGAAGCCTCATCAACAACATATAAGACATTTGATCTTTTGTTGACGCCCAACGAAAATCGAGATTCATAGTTGGCATTTGTACTCTCTCTGTATATGTGTTTGTGGATGGTGTATGCAGCTCTCTTCGCATATCGCGAAAGGACGTTGGCGGCTCGCCCCGTTGGCGCAAGAAGAGTGGTCTCCATCTTGAGGTCATTCATAGCCGAAACGATCGCTGCAATAATCGTTGTTTTTCCCGTTCCGGCATAACCGTTGAGAATTAAAATTTGCTCAAAATTTGAGGAATTGAGCCAATTTGACACTTTATTAACTATTATTTTTTGGTTAATAGTTGGATTAAAGCAAATTTTAGTGTAGATTTGTTGTGTAATATTGTCTTTATTCATTAGGGTGCCTCTTAATTGACTCAGATTTTGGTGCAAATTGATGAGGCAATGTACAAATAAAAAGGGAAACAAACTTAAAAACTAATACATTAATATGAGAAAGATTATTCAACTATTTTTGGCCGCGGCAATTCTCGGCTTAATCTATGTAATCTACGTGTTGATCGTAACACCGATCCAGTTCGAAAATGAAAAAGCACGTATCGAAGCACAAGTTGTGGACCGAATCAAAGACATCCGTCTCGCAGAGCGCGCTTACAAGAGCAAATATCAGGCGTTTACAGGCGATTTCGATGAGTTGATTAACTTCGTGTTGAATGACTCCCTTAAGATGGATCGAAAGATCGTCGATGAGGATGACTCTGTAGGAATGGCAAATTTGAAGCTGTCAGGACGTAAAAATGTCGAGAGTTTCTATGTGGCAGTAAGAGACACTGTCTTCTCACCAAAAAAACTTACCGAGGCACAGATTCGTGACATCCGTTACATCCCCGGTACAGGCTCTAAAACAGAGTATATCCTCGACGCAGGAAAGATCACAACCGAGAGTAAGATTGTTATCCCAATCGTAGAGTGTAAGGCACCTTACGTTCAGTACCTCGATACTGTGACCTATCGTCAGCAGATCATTAACCAGATCGACAACGATGTTAACAACTACAACAAATATCCCGGAATCAAGTTCGGTTCTATGGAGGGTGGTAACAACGAGGCTGGAAACTGGGAGTAATCTCGATTATTGTATATATTGTATATGTAAGGTCTCCGTTCGAGGTGTCGAGCGGAGGCTTTTTTTAGAGTCTGTTTAAGTTTTTATCGCTAGAATTGCTAAGAGATATGTTGTTTTGATTTTCTTTCTTTGCATAAGGCGCATAGCGGTGCCTGTGTAACATAATGCAAAGAGAGAGAAGTGAAGAGACGGATCCTTAGCAAAATAGATGAGAGAAACTTAAACATATTCTTAATTTAATGAGTGTTTTTTATGCGTATAGTAAGTGGAAAGTATAAAGGTCGCCTAATCACCCCACCAAAGAACCTGCGAGCACGCCCAACAACCGACTTTGCAAAGGAGAACCTATTTAATGTATTGAATTTTATTGTCGACTTCGAGGATTGCGACGTGTTGGATCTCTTTTCGGGGACGGGCTCTATAAGTTATGAATTTGCGTCGCGAGGAGCACGAAGCGTCACCTCGGTGGAGATAAATAGCGTTCACCATAGCTTCATACGTCGCACAGCGGCGGATCTGAAGTTTGAGAATTTCTACGCAGTAAAGGCAAATGTGTTCCTATATTTGAAGAGTTGCACGAAACAATTTGATATTATTTTCTCCGATGCACCATATGATTTGGATGGGAGTGAGGATGTGGTTCGATTGGTATTCGAAAAAAACTTACTATCCGAGGGTGGGCTCTTTATATTTGAGCACTCTACATCGTTAGAGTTTTCGGAGCACCCATATTTTTGGCAATCAAGAAGTTATGGTAGTGTTCAGTTCTCGTTTTTCCGTTATCCGACGCCGGATGAGGAATAAAAGTGAAAAATAATTTCAAAAAAAGTCGCAAAATATTTGCACAATAACAAAAAACACCCTATATTTGCATCATCAATAACGAACGGTGCGTTAGTTCAGTTGGTTAGAATACGTGCCTGTCACGCACGGGGTCAGGGGTTCGAGTCCCCTACGCACCGCATAACAGAGTTGCAAAAATGTCGCAAACTGTTGTAAAACCCTCAATATTAAGTTATTGAGGGTTTTTTTGTGGTTTTGTAAATCTTAGTTCTGTTGCGAATTTGTGGCACTTTGTTGCATTATTTTGTGCCTTATTCGTGACCTAAACATAAAATTACAAAATAGGTCACAGATTTTAGAGAATATAGGTCACAGGAATGCTGGTATAATGCTAGACATCAGCATATTACGGATTGAGGACTTTTCTTGTGAGCTAATTTTGTTGCAATTATGTGGCAGAGTGTTGCAATTACGCCAAGTTTGAGAGGCTATACTTTACGTACTACGATGAATATTTAATTTTGTAATCGTAAAACGAATAAGTATGAAACGAAGAACAACATTTAAGGTTGCTTTCTTTATCAAAAGAGCAGCTATGAAAAAGAGCGGTAAGATGCCAATTATTGCACGTATCGCTATCGACAACCAGGTCGCACAGTTTAGCACCAAACTCGAAATTGAAGAGCATCTGTGGAGCGTTGAGAGAGGCGCTGCCATTGGCAACACGGCAAAGTGTAGAGAGATCAATCAACTATTGGAGAGAACTAAGGCTACACTTATTAATATATATCACGAGCGTCGCCAATTAGGTTGCGAGCTTACAGCCGAACGACTTAAATCTCTCTTTTTCGGAACAGATGACTCGCAGGAGAGTCTGCTAGAGGCGTTTGCACGCAACAACGATGCTATGTACCGAATGATAGGTAAGGATGTCACCTTATCGACCTATAACAAGTATGAGTTGGCAAAACGACGCATATCGGAGTATCTGCGGCATAACTATAATTTGTCAGACATTGCGATGCGAGATGTAAATCTCAACTTCATAAAGGAGTACGAAATCTTCCTACGCACGAACTGTAATCTCAGCCACAATGTAGCGGCAAAGATGATAACATTCCTAAAGCGTATCGTCAACGCAGCATTCAATAACGGCTCAATCTCCGCCAACCCCTTTGCATCGTATAAGATCAAAATGCAGAAGGTAGATCGTGGATTTTTAACCCGAGAGGAGTTGAATGTAATAATGCAGAAGAAGATAGAGATAAATAGGTTGGCGCAGGTGCGAGACATATTCGTCTTTTGCTGCTGGACTGGGCTGAGCTACATTGATGTTAAACAGCTTACGGTCAACAATATCCGACGAACTGATAGCGGTGAGTTGTGGATTGACACCAAACGAGAAAAGACCGACAATAAGGTTGATGTTCTGCTACTCGATGTGCCTCTGCGGATCTTAGAGCGGTATCGAGGAAAGGTTGATGACGGACGTGTACTTCCAGTAATGTCGAACCAAAAATGCAACTCATACCTCAAAGAATTGTCAGATATATGCCTGATTGACAAGAATTTAACTTTTCATATGAGCCGCCATACGTTCGCGACTACCATCACGCTCACCAACGGAGTACCTATCGAGACGGTCTCGAAAATGTTGGGTCACTCGAATCTGAAAACCACTCAAATATATGCTCGCATTACCACCGAGAAGATCGGTTATGATATGCAGAAGTTAGCAGAGAAGTTAAGTGATTTTAAGACAAAAAACATTGGATAAAGCGATGAACAGAGGTCTATTAAAGTTTCGATATAACGAACAAAGCGGTTCAATATCGGTGGAGTGTGAATTGGTTAAGGGTACGGTGTGGATGACAAAACGAGAGATCGCACGACTCTTTAACGTCTATGTGTCTGCTGTCTCTAACAACCTTGTGCCGCTCTTCAATCGTGGAGAGCTCAACGAGTCGCAGGTGACAAAGTCTGTCGACGATGTGATGCTCTACAATTTGGATGTTGTCATTGCCCTATCGTTTAGGATGCGAGGAGGTCACTGTCGACACTTCCGAGAGTGGATCACTCGGCAGGTAAAGCGAAGTTTTTCGCAGGTGAAAACGACACCAATATACATAAATATTGGCGATCAAGAGTTTGTCAACAATTAAGTAATGAGCCACCTTTAGGGGTGGCTTTTTGTCTCTGTGCTATATCTCCGATTGCTCCTCTCCACGATGGGCACTCTATTGTCGGATCGGTAGTTCTGTTCGGGTGCAAAGGTATTGCAGGGCTTTTAATCCTCCGCAAGGTCGAGCGGTAAACCGTAGCCGCCAAAATCTCCACACCCGTTGGGGTTGTATTTTGTCGACTAACCTTGCGGAGGCTAATCCCTCCACCTTTTCTGCACACGAAACAAACGACCGACCCGAGAAAGAGGCATATAAAAAAATGTCGAAGAGCAGAGATATAGGAAATGTAATGGAAACTTCACTCCCTCCCCTCGAATCGACATATAACTTAAAAATCAGAACAGAGATGACAGCGCAACCACTTACAACAGAGCATATAATAGAGATGATGGAGGAGAACTACACCTTGATCTACCTCGACCGCAGCAACAACCTTGACAGCCACACGCAGCTAATTGGCGACTGCATACGTGCCGAGTCAGCCGACACCCTCTTCGAGCAGATGGGCTATTGGTACGACATTGCCGAGTGTGGACGAGTCGAGGAGATTGTCGAGGGACTCAAGGAGAGCTGCAACGAGCAGGGGTACTCTGATACAGAGATTGAGGAGCTATTCGACAACGAGGCGGAGACAATCCGTCAGGCGATTATGGATCGTGACGACAGCGACATCATCAACACGCTACTAAAAAACACGTCACCCATCCCCATTCGCATCGAGATGCACTCCAACTATGACTGCATAAATTCGCACCACTTCGAGGGTGGCTACAGCTACGAGCGCAGCTACTTTGGCGATATGGTCAACGCCCTAAATCTCAACCCACGCAAGGTTAAGTCGATCTTCGAGCAGAGCGGAATCGAGTGTTTCGGAGAGTTCCCCGACAAGGCGGATCGCAACGGCAACGAGCTAGTTAGCTACCTATCCTTCGCCACCGAAATATCAAATTCCGTATCACCAGCCAACCTCCTAACCTTTATGGCAACCGTCAACGTATCAGAGCTATACGAGGCAGACTTCAAGGTCGAGAGCCTAACAATCCCCAAGGGCAACAGCTGCGGCTTGTACTCACCATCGCAGGGCGGTGGCTCAATAATGGAGATGGAGTTAGAGCGAGAAATTACGCTCAGCCTAAAGGATAGCTACCAAATCGCCATTGACGAAGATAGCGACAGTGGATATTCCCTCCAAAATGTCTACGGAGTAATGACCTCGTTCTTCGGCAAGCCAATCACCATTAACCCACTCAAAACCAACGAATAATGAACACCGCACTCCACATACTAAGCAAGATCCTCTCCATCATCTGGACGATCGTAACCATACCGTTACAACTAATCCTAGCAGCCATCTTCGCAATCACACTCTACGTATTGATTTATGCCCTAATCATAGGCGCATTTCTTTGGATATTAATGATATAAACACAACACAATGAGCGATATAACACTAAACTATAACACCCTCCTCCGCATAGCCTACTACAGCAGCAGCCACTATCCCAACGAGGCGATCACCCAAGAGATGTTCCAAAAAGCATACGGCACAGCGATGGGAGACCACTACTACTCGAAGTGGGCACACCTCTACAAATTCGATGTTCTAAAGATGGTGCAATACTTCGGACGAGACAAATATGAAGGGCACCAATTTCTCACAATGCTAAAGCACCAAATCGAGAAATACGAAAATAGAATCGGCAGATAACAATCAAAATTTCAGAGTAATGAACACACAAGAGATCAAAAACATCAAGCTATCGGCAATCAGAGTAAACGCCAACAACCCACGTAAATCGCTCAACGATCAGACCCTCGAAGAGCTTGCGCAGAGTATCAAGGCAGTCGGAGTCTTGCAACCCATCATCGTGCAGAATACCAACGACCCACAGAGCGACTACACCTTCGAGATCATTTGCGGAGAGCGCAGATTTCGAGCATCGGAAATGTTGGGATTGGAGACCATCCCTGCAATCGTCAAGATTGAAGTTCGTGCCGATGAGGTGTTGGAGATGGCACTTACGGAGAATCTACTTCGTGAGGACATCGCCCCCATCGAGGAGATGATGGTCTACACGGAGCTGATCGAGGAGCGCAGCTACACGGTCGAGAAGTTGATGGAGCGGTTCGGCAAGAGCGAGAGTTATATCCGTAGTCGAATGAGATTGACATCACTTATCGAGGAGTTCCGCACCCTGCTCACCTCAGATGTTATTACTATTGGTACAGCCATCGAGCTATCAAAGTATTCAAAAGAGATCCAAGCGGAGGTTTACGACACGCACTTTGAGGAGGGTGTGAACTACCAAAGCTGGAGGGGCAACAGCACCAAGAGCATAGTTGCAAATTTGGAGCATAGCTACTCGACAGATTTGGAGGATTACTTCTTCGACAAACTCGACTGCTACAACTGCCAATTCAACACGCAGGTTATCTCTCTATTCACCGATGATACCCTCTGCGGACGATGCACCAACCGCCAATGTCTCAAAGCAAAGAACACTGCCTATATCGTTGAGCGAGCAATCGACACCCACGAGCGCAACCCCGAACTACCCCTTGCACGCAACGACTATCGCTATGACGAGGGGGCTGTCGAGGAGTTAACAGCCAAAGGCTACGACATTCAAAAAATCGATTGGTGCAGATCGTGCCCGATTGAACCTAACGAGGATGATTTCGTGGATAAGGCTGATTACGAGGCGGAGATGGAAGAATATGGCAGGGAGACACAGGCGTTGTTCGACCAATACCAAAGTGGCAAAATTAGGATGTACGCACTCATTAGCTCGCAGCGTGTGATACTCTCGTATCTACCGCTATCGTCATCTTCGTCAAGCTCTGTTGCAGAGACTCCGCTCGTGAAGTTGCAGAACCAGGACAAGCGCAACTACGAAATTTCCATCGAAAAGATCGTTGCCGACACCAAAGATGTTGTGAAGTCGCTCGATGTCTCGCAGGGTGAATATTCCGCCAACGAGGAGCAGATCACCTACTTCTGTATGGCTAAATCCCTCCGCAGCGAGAACTTCGCAAAGGTGGGCATCGACCCCGAAAAGCACTACCTCACAGATTGCGACAGATGGCACTTAGTGCAGAGCCTAACCGAAGAGCAGAAAACCATCATCAAACGTGACTTCATAGTCAGTAATTTCTCGGACGCAGCAAGAGGCAACTACACCGCAGTAATGCTGATGGACTACGCCAAGCAGCACACCCCCGACAAATTCGAGGAGATCCAAGCAACCCACAACGAGGTCTACGAAAAACGCCACACTCGCATCGAGGAGAAAATTGCAGCTATCGAAAAAGAGTAAAAAATGGGTCGTCTATGGTTGCGAAGTGTCTCTCGCAACCGTAGACGACCTTTTTTTTATTCAATTTTGCGCAATAGGTATCTAAAATAAGGCGGAGGGCAGCCGTGTTCGGTGAGGATGCTGAGGTAGATCTGGGGACTATCGGGGGTGCTATCTGCGTGAGGGATTACCTCGTAGACGTCGGCTTCGGTCTCGTCGAGCATACCCCTTGCGTCGTCGGTGTAGATCTCTACTTTTAGCTTTGCCTCGGCGATGTTGTAGGCGTATGGTAGGTCGACTGAATTTGCCGTTGGCGTGGTCTCGATTATGCAGCCGATGGTCTTTGTGGGGCTGAAGTATTGAGGGTGGAAATCCCACGTCATACCCTTTACATATCGCTCGCACGCTACCCACTTTGAGCCGCTATATAGCTCTGCGCCAATAAATTCCCACTTGCCATTTAGTTGGATCTTCTCTTTCATTTTTTTTGCTTGGTGTTAGATAGATACAAAAAGCACGGATACTAACCTAGTTCCCCTGGGTGCGACCAAGCAACCCTAAAACACAAGCTAGCTCCGTGCTAAATGGCACGAGCTGTCTAGTGTTTTATCTGCTGAAAATTCTTGAAAATTGGTCGCTTCGGGGAACTTAAACAGAATGTACGTATGTAGTTCTTACTTTTTTATCTTATATTATTCAATGTTGTTGTTTTTTATTGTTTCCACAAATATACACAAACTTTCCCAATATCCAACCATTCCCCTACAAAACAACGCTAGTAGTGTTTTCGGTGCAGGTGACGGGGCTAGTGTTCAACGTGTAGCTGTTATTGTCGGAGGTGGAGGTTTTTGTCACCGAGACCAGCCTGCCGTGGGTCACGTAGTTGGCGATGATCGGGAAGTAGATGTATGACTTCGAGGCGGTGGTTGACCCTGCTGGAATCGTCACGCTCCACGTCTCCAAGATTATGGGGTTTGTAGTTGGTGCGGCATAGCTGCCGTTCGAGTATATCAGCGGTTCAAACACCACCTCCACATCATACTTCAGAGCCTTGCTCACCGCAATGACAACCGAATATGTAACCTCATACGAAGAGAACATATCGGTCACCGCTCGCTCCTTGTAGATCTCCATATGGACACTCGACAGGGTGATAGTTGCCGAGACAGGGAAGTAAATTACATCGACCCTAAGATCCTCACTCTCCGTACCATAGATTGCCGCCTCGACCTCGTAGATCGTGTTGCGATCAACGTTAAAATCGGAGGTGTTGTTGCGTCCCAAATATACCCGATACGTCACCCACGCATCGATCGTTGTGCCTGTGATTTCGAGGTACGCAGCGGTAGATGGGGCGTTCGCCTCACACTTCTCGCCCTCGTCCGTGATGGCTGTATTCTCGCCCGAAAGATTCTCTAGCATATAGATCGAGAAGGTCGATTTGTCGCTGCAATCCTGATACTCGTATGTCATCAAGTCGCTCGATGACAGTGAGCCAACCTCACCAAATAGCGTGCATCGTTTCGGAGCGTTAACAAGTCGAATACTCTGCAGAGTGACATTCCCCACCGCTGCCGAAGTAAGATTCACGCTCACGTCAATGCGAGCCACAACCCTCGACAATAGCACACTCAAAGACAAAGTATCATCGACCGTAAATATCGACTCGTGAGTCATAAGCAGCTGACTATTATACGATAAGTCACTCTCGCTATTTATCTCGTAGTTCAGGCTCTGCAAACTCTCCTCACTCCGCTCACCCATATCCTCACCATAGTTGGCGATGGCGTAAACTTTCCAATCACCTGGTGTGATCGGCAAAACCAAAGAGCTACTATCGTTGAGATATAGCCTCTGCGAAATATCAAAAGTCTCGCTAAATAGATAGATGTTGATGTCATTGATCGTCCGCTCCATCGTAGTCCCCGACGAACGTGTCGTCTGCTCCTCCGCCTCAAACGAGACAGCGAGGCGTGCGGTCTGCCCCTCAAGCTCCATCCACCCCTGTGCATAGAGATCGTCAAAATTCTCCTGCTCGGGTTTGGTGATAATCGTTGTCTCCTCAAACTTCTCGATGTTGCAGCCCACAAGCGTGGCAACGGCTGCGATTGCCATAATTATTTTACGTCTCATAGTTGTCATTTCTCGGGTTAATAATTCTCAAAAGAATACGTGTGACTAGAGGTATAAATAGATGTCGATGGATAGTAGTTATTCTCGTCTGCGGAGTTGAGTCTCGTGACGCTCGTCAGCTTCGAGTAGAGCGGGTCGTACATATATAGCGACTGCCCCGATTGGCTGTTAGTGAGCGTTATCGACCCCGTGCTAGCCCCTGCGGCAATCGTGATTGTTCGGCTCTTGCTATATGTTGAGTCGAACACGACTGGACCGCTGCCCTTGTCGACATATATGTCGAAGTTCACCGCAATGTTGTAGTCCACAACCTTGTCGAGTTTTACCGTAAGGTTGATTGTCGCAAGCAGGGCTGATGGCAGGAATGCCGATGCCTCCTTGTAGTAGATCGTGTAGACCGACCCCGATGAGATCGAGACATTTACATCGACAGGAAATGGTCGCACCGTAGTCCGAAAGTCCGATTCGTCAGCACTATATATCGAGATCTCGACATCGTAAATCGTGTTACGACGGATGTTAAAATCCGAAGTGTTGTTCTCGCCAAGGTAGACTTTGTATGTCACCCACGCAAGCGATGTCTCCGCCGTAATCTCCAAGTATGCTGCGGTCGAGGGGGCGTTCGCCTCGCTCTTGTCGCTCTCGTCGGTTATCTTTGTATTCTCGCCAGAAAGGTTCTCCAACATATAGATTGAGAAGGTCGATTTGTCGCTACAATCTTGATACTCGTATGTCATCAAGTCGCTCGAAGATGGTGTGCTGTCATCGCCAAATAGCGAGTAACGTTTCGGTGCGTTGACAAGTCGAATACTCTTCAATGTGACACTACTCAACGCTGCCGAGGTGAGGTTCACGCTAACGTCAATGCGAGCCACCGCCCTTGCGAGGAGCACGTTTAGCGACAACGTATCGTCAACACTAAACTCCGACTCATACGACATTAAGAGCGTGTCGTTCAGGAATATATCGCTCTCGCTTACAATCCCGAAACTCAGGCTCTGCACCTCCTCCTCGCTCCGCTCACCCATATCTTCGCCGTAGTTGGCGATGGCGTAGACTTTCCAGTCGCCTGGTGTGATGGGCAAAACCAAGGAGCTGCTATCATTGAGATATAGCCTCTGTGAAATCTCAAAAGTCTCGCTAAACAGATAGATATTGATGTCGTTGATAGTCCGCTCCATCGTAGTCCCCGACGAACGTGTCGTCTGCTCCTCCGCCTCGAACGATACTGCGAGGCGTGCCGACTGCCCCTCAAGCTCCACCCACCCCTGTGCATAGATGTCATCAAAATTCTCCTGCTCGGGCTTGGTTATAATCGTTGTATCCTCTAGTTTTTCGATGTTGCAGCTCGTGAGGCTAATCAATGCGAGCATCGCTAATTTCATTATATTTCCCATTGTTGTTCTTCGTTTTTGTCCCAGTCGGGGGTTAATATGTTGTCAAATTCTATCTGTGGTGGGTCGATCTGCTCGACCTCCACACGGTCATATATATCGCAACTATTGAGGGTTGCGGCTATCAATATTACTGCTAAATATCTCACTCTCATCGCTCCAATAGTTTAGTTATTTCGGGGTCGAGGTTGGCTCTGAACTTCATCTTTGGCTCTAGCTCACACGCCTCGTCAAACGCCTCTATTGCCTCCGCTGTCCGCCCCAATCTCGCAAGCGCAATCGCCCTCAGATAGTGTGTTGTGGCGTTTGCAGGTTGCTCATCGAGAAGTCGCAACGCTTCACCATCGTGCGCCATCGAGAGGTGTGCAATGATGGTATTCCTGTCCCGATATTCGTTGAGAATATAGAGTGCCTGCGGATAGTTGCGCTGCTGGAGTAGCTTTACACCCCTCGCATAGGTGGTATCAAGTTCCGTGGTCTGGATGGTATCCTTTACCATCCCTTTTCGCCGCAAATTGTACTTGAAGTCGACCGCTCGTAGCTGTGGATATAACTCTCGTTTGATGATAGCGTAGTCGAGTGGATAACTGCTCCAAATTTTCACCTCTCGCCTGTCGGGGTCGCTCTCCGAGTCGATGATTTTGAGGATTTGTGAGCGGTGCGCTAAGCTCTCCTCCGCAGCGATTAGTTCACGCAATCTTACCCAATCCTCTGCGATCCACTTCACCGTTATCATCTGCTCGACCTCTCGCCCCAAGTAGTTTTTGAGGGCAACGGCTCTGCGCTCCGATAGGCGGCTATTGAGAGTGTGCGAACCCTCTGGAGAGGATGTTGCGGTGAGGGTGATGGTGTCCACGAAGAACTCATCCTGCTCCGTGATCTCTCGCATTAGTTTGCGGATCTTCGCAAGCTCTGCGGAGTTCTCGCCCAAGGTGTCAACAATCTCGCAACGACCCAATGGATAGCGGATATAGCTGCGGTCATTCACGACAACATATTTATCAACTATTTTTACTCTAAACCTCGGGGCAGTATCAAGGAATGAGAGCATCGAGGAGATGGTATAGGTGAGCGTATCAGATGGCGGCATATTATATATAGTATTGTCGACCCCCTCGACACGTCCGTTGAGAGTGATCTTGAGTCGCTTTGTCTGCTCGTCTGTTCGGAGACTTTGCGAGTAGTAATAGGTAATGTGGCTGCGGTTCTCGATGAGCGAGTCAAGCCTTGAATCCTCGGGGCGTGGAAATTTCACAAAGCGGTTGTACATACGCTCCGCCACCTCCTCCGTTGGTGAGTATCTTGACACGTAAGTTTCGTATTGCCAATAGTCACGCCTTTGGATCTTGTCGACTAATGCACCACGGATAGTTAGAGGTTCTAACGCCTTTACCCCCTCATCATTGTGTAGTTCGGGGATGATCGTCACGTTACGACTGCTGCCTAGTAGCTCTTTGGGGATTGAGACCACAAAGTCAAGGGTAATCTCGCCCCCTCGTTCGGGGATTGTTCGGAGCTTTGATACCACCGTCACCTGCTCCATTTGGAGGGACATCACCTGCTCGCCATCAATGGTCTCGGTCGGGGCTACGAAGAATCGTTTTCCCTCACGCTCGCTCGTGAGGATCATTGGACTCTGCTGCTCCGCCTGCATCTCACGCTCAACCTTTGTGAGCTGCGAGAGCTGTGCGGTGCTCTCGTGGCGGTGGAGGCGTGAGGTGACGGAGCAGCTCGCAAGGGCGATGACTGAAGCAATTAAAAGTGTAGATCTCATTAGAATAAGTAGTTAAATGTTAACCCGATACGTGTTGGCGAGAAGGTGATCCGCTTGTGGTGGTAGATATACTCCGTCTCCCACTCGTCGGGGGTCGGGTCATACTCCTCATCACGTGAGTAGCGCAGCCCAAACCCCACCTCTGCCGCCACGTTCCAGTGCACCGACAATATCCACGCATAGCCGTAGCTCACGCCCCAGCGGAACGACTCGCCATCGTATCGCCTCGCCTCGTTTCCCACGTCATAGGCGGTGTAACCGAGTTGTGATCCAACAAAATGCCCCACGAAATTCTCGAACATCCAACACTTCACACCCACCTCTGTGCCGTAGTGCGTGAGAGCTAAAGACTCCGTGCATATCGGGTTGTAGCGAGCGGCAACGTCGAGGGTGATGTTGTCGGTGAGGGCTACATCTAAACCGACATCCAGCGTCCCTGTCATCGCTGCGAGGGCGTTGATCCTTGCGCTGCAAAATTGTGCGGAGGCGGTGTTGATGGCGAATATTGCGAGTAGTAGAAAGATGATTTTTCTCATATATTTTTTTGTTTATGGGTAGAAATTATAACCCCTCTCTGTCATTGCGGACTCGATCCGCAATCCCTCCGATGATAGATTGTAGCGTCAAATTAGGGATTGCGGATCGAGTCCGCAATGACAGACGGGGTTAGGTTAACTATGCGCCAAGTGATACACTCTGCGAAACAGGAGTCTCCCAGTCAGCAACAGAGATTGAGACCACGCAATCCTGACCAACAAGTCCATTGATCGTAGCCGAGAGTGTGTAGAATCCATTACGTGTGAAAGCACCTGCGCCATCGCCAGAAAGTTCCACAGAGTAGATGATCTCCGACTGATCGGCGGTCGTGTCAGAGTCACCATCGGCATCGAACGTGGCGTTGATCTCCATCAAAACACGCTCGCCCGATGCGAGGTCGTCATTCTCGTAGATGTAGAAGATGTTCTCGCCATCGGTGGTGCTCTGCGTGTGAGTGTAGACCATCGAGCCAGTTGAGAGAACAGACGATACAACAGGTGTCTGAGTGGCTGCCTTCGAGATCGTTGCGCTGTTGAACGTTAACGATGCAGTTGGGTAAGATGCTGTAAATGACGAACCTAGCGTGAGGTCGAGTACTACCTTTGCGACTGTTCGCTTGATGGTGATTCCCACGTTGGTGGTGGTATTTGCCGCCCCAACATTTTGGGTCGTCACGCCCGACATTATGAAACCATCACCACGGACGGATTTTTTCGTCACCTCGTCGAATGTGCCGTTGTAGGCGGCTGCATCGTTATCGATGATGGCGAGCAGAGCATCCTTGGTGGTCGCTGACGAGGTGTCGATATTCGCCACCGCATAGAAGCTACAGGAGCTGTTTGCAACGGAGGTTGGCAGGGCGAAACTCACCTCCTTGGAGTCTCGTTCGGTCTTGGAGAGGTCACGCCTCACGAGGAGGTTTTCGCTGCTGTCGAATGCGTAGATGGTGAGCGATGTGATGTCATTCTCCCACTCCTCGGCACTCTCGCTGACGGCTCGGGTCGAGGTGTCGTTGGTGAGGGTGATCGAGATGTTGGTGCTGCTGGGGGTCGTTGCATCGGTGGTTGGGACGGGCGAGATGAACGATGAGTCCTGTGAACACGATGCGAAGATTGTTGCTGAGATTACAGCCATTGACATAATTGTCTTTTTCATAATAAAATTGTTTTTGTGCTGCGTTTTGCAGCTGTTAATAAAAAAATGGGTTATCTAATTTTCTGTGGATTAAGCAGTTCGCGGCTGCGGATGTTGATCTTTTGGTGTCGCCCTCCGTTGCGCTCCTTTAGCTCTATTGTGAGCTGTTTTGTTGATGGGATGGTGAACTTTTGGAGGGCGTAGATTGTTCGCTCTTTCGTTCCGCCATCGACCGATTGCACCTCGTGGTAAGTTCGCAGAGGAGTTATCGGCAACTCCTGAATGGCGGTGCGTTTGGCTACCTTTCGGTCTGCGATTTTGAGGGTTACGTAGTCGATGTCGAAGCGTACAGGGGTGGCGTTCGCAAGCTCCGTGTGGAGGTAGATCACGCCATCGCTGATGTAGATGCTTTTCACGAGATACTCCACGCCAAGTCCTCTGCTACCGACACCACGGAGATACGTTCGATTCTCGTCATAGATCCTGAGCATAAGCTGCTGCACCTCCTTTGCGGAGTCGTTGCCCAGCTCTTTTAGCTGAATATCAAGAGCGGTTGCGTCCCCCGAAAGGTCAACATTTAGTGTCTGCGGCTGCGCTGAGTATACCACGTCAAACGAGTAAAAATTGCCGTTTGCGGTGATGACCGACATATTTGTCTGCTCCGTAAAACCGATGTTCGCCGCCTTCACACGCACCACACTCTCCGCCCCATCCGCCTTGCCAGCGACCAAATTTGCAGACCCCAAATCGACATACGCAACCGCCTCAGGGAAGATGATGTGTGTCGTGTTGTTGTGTGTCACCTCCAGTGTGTAGGGGGTGATTGACTGCTGCGCCACAGCCTCAGCCGTGACTACCCCCATTGTGAGGGCAATTACTAAAACCTGAAATTTCATATAATTTTTGCTATTAATTTGCGTTATTAAAGAAAAAGAACTATTTTTATACAGAATATCTTACGTTTTTATTTACATTAAACTTACACTATTATGGTACTTGTGACTGTTACAGAGTTTAGGAACAACCTAAGCAAATACCTCGAAATGGCTTTTCGTGAGAAGATTGCGCTAAAAAGCAAGCGCGGTATCATAGAGCTTACGCCCAGCACAGAGATTCACCTTAATCCATCTCCGAGCAACGACCCTTGGTTTGAAAACAAAGCCAATGTCGAGGAGTTAGATAACCGCCTTGCGGACATCGATAGCGGCAAAACGCAACTACTTGATTGGGATGACGTAAAAGGAAAGTTAGGTCTATGAGCTATAAACTAAACATTGACCCCAAAGTCTTTCAAGACATCGACAAACACATCAAGTCAGGAGATAAAAAGTTAGCAACTAAAGTTGTAGCATTCTTTGACGAGCTTAAAGAGCACCCTCGCAGTGGCACAGGAAAACCTGAGCGACTGAAAGGTTACGCCCCCGAACGAGAGATGTGGTCTCGGCGTATCGACTCTAAAAATCGTCTAATCTACCAAATCAAAGAGCAGGAATTAGTGGTTATCGCTGTTGCTGCCTACGGTCACTACGATGATAAATAATCTGTCACTCTCCTTGATATAACATCACGTTGTAGCCCGCTTTGAGGTGGACTTTTACCTCTTTTACCTTATCTTTGGCGTAGTCTGCGACTCCCGAAATTGCACTCTTGCCGAGGTCGGTTAGTAGGTCGGCTCCGACGCTTTGGGTCGAGATGGAGAGCGATGATTCTGTGTCGCTGCCCATATTCGCCACTATCTGTTTTAGTGCCCCTACCTCCGTGGAGTTGGGGATGAAAATACCCTCTGTTCCGTCTGTGTCGAGGATTTTTAGATCTATGGGGATTATGCGTCCACGGCTCTCTACCTGCGATATTTTTATGGATAGTCGCTCGCCACTTACTCGGCTTTGCCCTGTTATTACTGCGCCCTTGTCGAGCTTGTAATCTCCTATTACCATTGTCTCCAATAGTCTGATTTTTACCGCTCCGCTGTTCACAATCGTCTGGTCACTCTCGATGCAGGCGGTGATGGTGTTGCGATCTGTGGGGATCTCGCCCCCGACTGCGGTTGTGAACTCGGCTTTCTCGATCGGGGTGAGGGATGAGACTACGCTGTTGACTGCTTGACTCATCGCTCTTGTCTGTTCTTTTTTATTAGGTGTCGGGATTGGTGGCGATGTCTTTGCTGAGTACTTCGCAGCCAACTCATACGATCTCTCGATTATCGCGAATTGATCCTCTGATGTGTGGTTTTCTGCCGCAAAATTTTGTCGCCTCATCTCAGCTTTTAGTTGCTCAATTTCAGCCTGCATACGTATCTTCTCGTGATCGACCGTGGGGCGATTGTAGAAGTTAGCAACAGTCTGGTTGGCACTTTTGTAGGCGGTGTTAACCTGTGCAATCCCCTCTGCCTTTTCAGCCTGTTCACCCTCTCTGCTCTGTGTCACCAAACTTATATCAAGACTTACTTCAGCTCGCTCTCGTGGGGTCTGCTGCAGCTTGCCATCGTTGATTTTGGGGGTTGCAGGATCAGGGATGACAGTGTTTAATCCTGAAGTTATTTCAACCTTAGGCTTCTCATCCCTGTCTCGAAAATTGAAGTACGCTGCGACTGTAAGGATCACTAACACAACTGCCCCAACCCCAACATTCCCAGGTTTCAACATAGATTTAATATTCTCTAACTTCATCGCTTAACTACTCTAATATCATCATTTTCAACTATTTCAAACTTCTCGATCGTGAATCCTTGGGGATTATTGTCGGATCTCACGGAGTTCAGCAGATTGCAGGTTGTGACCAAGCTGCGCTCGGTGATGTTGCTCTCACGGATGATGCTCTGAACTGCTCTGCACGTCACTCGATATGGGTAGACATCCATATCACACTCGATGCTCTCGATCTTGATCTGCTGGTTCATCCCACCCGATATTATTCGGTTGTAGTACCCCTTTTCGAGCAGGTCGATGTAGATGTTGTAACCGCTGCGATCGATCAAGGTGAGTGCTCGTTCGATGTTACCCTCGATTGCCGATTTGTCGGGCGAGAGGGTGAAGAATAGTTCGTGGAAACGTCTCACGTGCTCTCGTGCCTCGATTGGGCGGTTCTGCGTTAGGTCTTGCGACAACGCCAACATTAGCGATTTGCCCTCGTCGAGGACGTAGATTTTCTCTCGTTGCTGCTCTGCGAAGTCGTAGGATTTCCACACTGCGTAGCTTGTTAAGCCACCGCTGACAATCGCAAATAGTATTGCGATAACTTTGAGTTGCTGAAAACTTGTTTCGATGTTCTTTAGACTCTTAAATTCCATACTTTTAATTGTTAATGGTTAATTATTATTTGTTAATTATCTGGTTGTCAATGTATTAACCATTAATCATTGATAATTAACAATTAAAATCACTTCCCTCGCAGGCGACCAATTATATTTCCTGCTGTCGCTCCTGCTGCGCCTCCGACTATGCTACCTGCTCGACCTGCGGTGTGGGTCAAAACCCTGTTGTAACCACTCGTTCCCCCTGCCTGAATTATCCAACTTGCCACGGTCGGAACGCAGAAGTAGCCGATGATTCCGATGATGTGAAATATGATGTAAACTCCGTTGCTAGCGTCGAGTGAGAAGTTTGGGTCGGACTCCATCGCCTCGATGTCGTTTTGCAGCATCAAGACCTGTATTCTCGCCATTATTGTTGAGAAGATATCCGATACTGGTAGCCACAGATAGACGGCAATGTATCTGCAGAACCACTGCGTGAGTGTCGCCTGAAACCCATCCCACACCGATATTGCGAATGCTAGAGGTCCGAGGATTGAGAGGACAATCAGGAAGAATGTTCGCACCGTGTCGATCACCAAGGATGCCGCCACGAACATAAGCTCCAAGATTTCACGGAACAGGGTTCGGATTGATGTTTTTACTTGATACGCTCCACGCTCAATGTACATCCCTGCCATCGTCACCATCTTGTCGCTCCAGCCCAGCTCTTCGAGTTCTCGATCCATAGCCTCGTCATTCACGAGATAGGCGGTCTCGGGGTTGCGTGCAATCGCCTCATATTCGAGTTTGTCCTTCTGTTCCTGATAGGTGTTCATATCCATTGTTTGGTTCTCCAAAATTTTGTGAGTCCCCTGAACTATCGGACTCAACACCCCATTCATCACCCCCAAAACGAGGTTCGGGAAGAGCGTAATTGCGAGTGTTATGGCGATGGGTCGGAGGAGTCCGTGCACCTCGATCGGCTCTGCTTTGGCGAGGGATTGCCACACCCTTGAAGCCACAAATAGGAGCGTTCCGATGGCGGCTATACCTTGCGCAATTGCGGTCATCTCCTCGCAGAGGGGTAGCATATCGAGATATAGTTCGCGCAGTATTGCGTGTATGTTTGTTGTGTCCATTGCTACCAATATTTTTCGTAATCCGAACCGTAGAGGGCGACTATGCGTGTCGACTCGTCCATCCTCATCCCTCGCAGGTATCCCACCGCCAAGTTTTTGTTGGTGAAGTAGCTCACGAGGTTTCGGTATCTGCGCACCTCGTTGTAGGCTTTGTCGACCATATCCATTCGCTCTTTGTCGGACATTGAGAGGGTTGTAACGCTCACTATGTCTTTGAGTTCGGAGATCACCTCGTTGCTCTCGGCAAGGAGGCGTGTGTAGCCGTATGCGATTGCGCTGAGTTCTTCGGCTGCATAGAGATTGTTGCTGAGCATCAGGTTGTAGCCCGAGGTGTAGATCTCGGTTATCTCGACCAGCATTGCGACCGATTGGTAGACCTTGTAGGAGTCGGAGACGATGTTTTTCACCGTGATTAGTGCGTCGTAGACCTTCTTCCCTTGCTCATATATCTTCACCGACTCCTCGTAAGCCTTGAACATATTTGTCGCTGTCGAGGCGGTGTAGGTTACATTTTTCGAGGTGTTGGCGATGCTTTGTGCAAGGTTCGTGGGGTCGAATGTTACGTCTCCTACTCCGAAGATGGCGTAGCTGCGTTGGGTGAAGCCTACGCAACAAAGTATCGCTAAAATTATGGTTTTCATACTGCTCTCTTTTCGTTTGCTAATTGTTTTATTGCCTGCTCGATGTCGCCACCAAGTAGGGCTGTTCGCTGCTGTACTTCGAGTTTCTCCGACTCCTCGGTTGTGTATGTCAAGTACTCCTCCATCGAGACCTCTGTGGCGTAGACTGCTGACTGCTTGCCGCCAAGCCCTATCCACACCTCCTTGTATTTTCGCTTTGGGTCGTTGGCGAGGTTGATGGATAATATTTGTGCTCGCTCCTTTTCGGATAGCCCCAGCAAGTTTTGGATTGCATCGAACTTGTTGATCGACTTGCGCTGGTCGAGCAGTATCTTGCAGTCGGAGTTGTTGATGATGGCATCCTTGACGATGGGCGATGATACTATGTCGTCGACCTCCTGCGTCACCACTATCGCCTCGCCGTAGTATTTGCGGACGGTCTTGTACATATATTTTATGTAGTCACCCATTGTCGGGGAGTTGAGAGCTTTCCACGCCTCCTCGATTATCAATACTTTTCGCACACCCTTGAGCCTGCGCATCTTGCTGATGAAGGTCTCCATAATGATGATTGTCACCACTGGGAATAGCTCCTTGTTATCCTTGATGGAGTCAATTTCGAATACCACAAATCGCTTTGTGAGCAGGTCGATGTTCGCCTCTGAGTTGAGTAGAAAATCATATCTGCCACCTCTGTAATATTGCCTAGTTGTAGTTAGAAAATTGTCGATATTGAACTCCTCTCGGCTCACCTTGATCTCTCGATCTTCCAGATCTTTTCTATACCTGTCTCTCATAAATTCGTAGAATGTATTGAAATTTGGGGTGATGGTTCTATCTTCGCAAATCATATTGAGATATGCGCTCACGGCACTACCCAACTCTGCCGATTCTGTCTTTGTGACAATCTCACTCTCGCTCTTCCAAAGTGTCAAAAGCAGCGTTTTGAGACCATCCTTTTTCTCGACATCGAAGATATAGTCATCGCTGAAAAATGGGTTGAACGATATGGGATTCTCCTCCGTATAGGTGAAATATATCCCATCCCTGCCGCCTGTCATCTTGCGGATCATCTCGCAGAGTCCGCTGTATGAGTTGCCCACGTCGACAGTGAGGATGTGCGCCCCCTGCTCGTATGCTATTCGGATCTTCACGCACATAAAGAATGACTTCCCTGTGCCTGAGCCGCCTATCACCACCGCATTTCGGTTGGTTATGACCCCCAACTTCATCGGTGCATCGGTGAGGTCGAGATCTATCGGAACGCCCGACAACCGATCTGCCAACTTTAGGCTGTGCGCCGATGGTCGACTCTTATAGTTGGTCTCGCTTGTGAAGAGGCACACTGCCTGCTCCAAAAAGGTGTGCAACGACTCCTCCGCAGGGAAATCCGCAGCGTTGCCAGGGATGGCTGACCAGTAGAGTGTCGGTGCATCCACCGTGTTGTGGCGAGGTTTGCAACCCATCAGGGCTATCGCTGAACCCACCTCGTTTTTGATGTCGGTTAGTTGTCCGCGCGGCTCGTCGCTCCACGCAATTATGTTGGCGTGGGTGCGAACCGATGTCAACCCTTGTGAGTGCGCCTCGTTTAGATACTCCTCGATCCACTCCTTGTTGATCTGGTTGGCACGGCTATATCTCGACAGCGAGTTCATATTGAGAGCCGTGCGCTCGAAGTTGTGGAGAGCATCTTTTGGGTCGTCAATGAACACGTATTGGTTGTAGATGTGGTTGCGCTTTAGGTGCAGACCTACGGGCGCAGCGAACGATAGCAAACACTCCGATCTGTCGGTCGAGAGTCGTTCGTAACGTGCGTGCGTGGAGATTGTGCTTGGCAGATCGTCGACATCGGAGATGGTGTGGGCGCAGACTCTCTTGTCCCCTATGCGCAGCTCATCTGCTCCCAACGAAATATCTTCGAGCGTTGTGGTGTCGGTGAGGGACAATGAGAAGTACTTCTCGACAATCCCTGCTGTATTGTCTGTGCCTGTGATTTCGTCATCGGTTAGAGGCGTTAGCTTTACCAGACTGCTCTCGTTGATGATGCTCACCGACTGCTCTACCTGATCCTTGAATCGGGCGATGCTCTCAGAGTTTACCTCCTTGGGGATGATGTTGCCACGGCACAAGATCGTGAAGTTGCTCTGCTGGCGCATATGCTCTCTAGTGGTCTTTGTGAAGAAGATATAGCACTCGTGGCGGAGGTGTTGGCGACCTGCGAAGTGGCTCTCGTAGGCGTTGCCTAAAAAACTGCTCTGTTGCGTTGCCTTGTACTCCTCGTTGACGTACCAATCCTGCTTGTGGATGACCGTGTAGTTGGGGAGTGTTTTGAGAGCCTTGACCCACGCTGACTGCATCGCCTCATACTCCGACGTTGCGAGGGTGAAGATCTCGGGTAGCTCCACTCGGTAGGCGTAGGTTAGGTCGGCAAATTTGCTCACGATGCAGCCATTCTCGACCGAGAGGATCGGGAACTTACGCTGCAAGGTGGTGGCTCTTAATGTTTGACGCATCGGGTGAATAGTTTTTGAAATTTGACTCTGTTGATAATGTATCGTGGGTGGTAGCTGCGTGCTTGACGTTTCATCGCTCCGTGCTCGCCATATTTTTTGTTCAGGGCGAAGGTCTGCCAGAGTAAAATCGCTGTTGAGACTCCGACTATCGAGAGGTTTGCAGAGTTGGATAGCCCCGCAATCGACATCACCACAAAAAGTAGAAATATCGCTATCACGCCCCCTGCGAGGATGTAGATGTACTTCATCGTCAGCCCCTGAAACTCCACCGATTTGCCGATCCCCTTGTTGATCTGATAGTTCGCCATTTTAGAGGAAGAACGCCTGAAGTATGGTCGCTGCGATCACCAAAAAGACGCAGGCGAAGCCCCACGCTGCGGCAACCTTGGAGGTGTCGGGATCGCCCGACTGCATCTTGCTAAATACCTTGAGCGCACCGATCAATCCAAAGACCGCACCCACAGCATACATAAGCTGCGAGATCGGCACGAAGTAGGAGGTTATCATCGCCGTAGCCTGCGAGATCCCCGCCAACCCATCCCCCTGCGCATAGGTCACAGTTGCCGTTCCTGCGAGGATAAACGACAATATCACAATCGTAATCACGATGCTCTCTTTTCTCTCTTTTGTCATATTGTATGATCTATTTATATGTAATCGTCAATGTTAAATTTTTCGGCTGCCGCAGAGAGTTCTATATTCTCGTTTGCCATAGTCTCGCTACCTGCTCTTTGGTGATAGTCGAGCATCTTGGCGATTCTCTTTTTGCTCTCCTCGTTGTTGGTTATCTGATCGATAATTTCGCTGCCTTCGAGCCTGCTAAATATCTCTCCTGCTATCCTCATATCTTTGAGGGTGCTCTTGCGATCTTGCAGCGTCGCAATTGCATCTTGAATCTGAGAGAGTTCAACCCCCGATGCCTGCATAGCTGGGTCGTACTCTCCAGCCGCCTCCTCACCCTCTGCCTCGCTCTCTAGGTCTAGATCCATCTGATTCTCCTGCACTCGACCCTTATCTATGTCGGCATCTCTCTTTGTCTCAGAGGTGCTGCTATTGCTCTTTGCCTCGACACTCTGTCGCTCCGTATCGCGTGGAGGTGTCGGATGTAGTATTGTGGAGTTGCTAGCCCCCATTATTGATCGCTGAGGTTGTGGCGGCTGTGGGGCGACGTTGGGCGTTGGCGGCTCTTGTCGTTCTAACTTTAGAGAGAACCCAAAGAGTGATATTAGATGACGTATGGTCGAGACCAGACAGTAGATGGATATTATTGCGAGATAAATTTCAATTACTTTCATTCCTGCTTTAGCTTGATTAGTGATTTTTCGTTAAAGACCTCCGTTATCTCAGGGTCGTACCTGCTTAGGTGATCTGTGAGTACGTTGTCGATATAGTTGAATATCGAGAAGCGGTTGTTGTCGACCACGCCGACAATCTGCAATATCTTCGTGTGGTGTTCGGGCAGAATCGCAATGCTCTTACCCTGGCGTGACGAGAACTCTCTTCGGGGGACGATGAAGCGTGACAGATACTCCTCCTTGCGACTCCTGCGACCTCGGGACTCTCTGCGAGGTGTCGCCACACTCTCAGAGCTACTCTTCAGTGCTATCTGTGGAGCTTCAGCGATGGAGGATATAAACTCCAACTCGTCGAAATCTGCTGGTAGCCCCTTTTTATTCGTCATTGCTCTCTCTGGTTATCTTGAGGAACTCGGCTGTAAATTCGAGGATGCCACTACTTTTGATTAGTGTTCGGTCGATCGGGAACATCGTTGATCGGAATATGGCTCGATGCAGCGATCCTATCTCTCGTCGAAACCGTTTGCTGTCGGGCAGCCGTGTCTCCATAATGGGTATGCCCAACTCTGCGATGGCACTCTCGTAGTTGTCGTATAGCTCACTTCGTTCTCTCCTGTCGACCATATTCCACACCATATAGAGCCCCTTGATTGCACTCTTCGATGTGGCTACGACTCGATCGTTGATGATAGATGCGTAACTGAGGGAACTTTCGAGCACCGACCGATCAGCTGTAATTGGAGTGAATATGTAATCTGCCACAGCGAGGATATTAACTACGCCCCGAGTGCTGATTGTACCAGGTAGGTCGAAGAAGATATAGTCGAGATCGCTATCCTCCTCCGTGAGCTTTTCTGCACACTCTATGGCATTGTCGAGGGGTGAACGCTCAATTCGGTATGCTCTCTTCTTTAACTTCGAGAATAGGTTGCACGCCATCGTTCGGTAGAGTTTGTCCTCCTTTATCATTGCGAGATCTCTCGTGCGCATATTGCTTATGCTAGGTTGTGTGAAGTCACAATCTATGACTGCTACGTTGTAGCCACAGAGGTAGTGGAGGTGGCTCGCCAACAGTACTGTCAGCGTTGTCTTTCCTGCGCCACCCTTCTGGGTGCTTATGGTTATGAACTTAGCTCTTTTCATTGAGTTGAGTTTTTGGGATGTTATAATAATATGTTGTCGCAGCATCGGTCGGAGCGTTGGGATGTCGGAACGTCGGGACATTGGGACGTTGGGATGTCGGAACATTGCGACCGTTGTCGGTTCTGACTTTCCAACGGCAAAATTATGGCAAAAAGGGGGTGATATGAGAGTGTGTCGCAAGGTGTCGTTCGGTGTCGTGCCCTGTCGCACAGGAATATGGTGCTACAAAAATCTATCTACACTAACTTTGTCGCCAGATATAGAATCACTAAAAGTTGTGAATGTTTCGACCTTCAGAATCAGCCTGTGGGCGGATCTCTATCGCTTGGTAAAGTGATAGGCGAGTTGTGTTTTCCGCAGCGGAAAACGTTTTGTGCTGCACACAAAATCAGCCCCTCCGAAGTCGGCTCTTCACGTAAATAATCTAAAAACAATGAACAGAGTAAAGAACAGAGATGGTGGTAGACCACCCAAAACAGACCCTGCAACGAAGCGATGCACGGTCAACTTTAACACGATGGAGTATCTCCATTTCCTCACGTTATTTGAGCAGTCGGGGGTGAATAGCCACTCTGCATTTATCAAGGCTAGGGTCTTTAATCACGACTTTAAGGTGTTAAAAGTCGATCGCACACTTCTCGATTACTACCAGAAATTGTCGAGTTTTTACGCTCAGTTTAGGGGTGTGGCGAACAACTACAACCAGACTGTCGCTGCATTGAAGAGCAACTTTGCGGAGAAAAAAGCCCTCGCACTTCTCTATAAATTGGAGCGAGCAACGATCGATATGACGATGCTCTATCGTCAAGTCATAACGCTAACGGAGGAGTTCAAGAGGGTATGGTCGCAAAAATATCAGTAGGTAACTCGCTGCGAGCGACGATACTCTATAATGCTCGTAAGGTCGAGGATGGCGAGGCGAGAGTGTTATACGCCAACCGTCTCTTTGACTCTGCAGATGGTCGACACAATCCGTTGCAGACGATACGAGAGCTTGAAGATCACCTGCCCTCGCACTTCCGTACGGAGAAGCCTACGATTCACATATCGCTCAATCCACACCCCGACGATCGCCTCACCGACGAGCAGTTTGCCGCCATCGCAGAGGAGTATATGGAGAGGATGGGATATGGTGAGCAGCCCTACATTGTCTACAAGCACGAGGATATTTCGGCTCAAGCGACAAAGTCCGTGGATGCCCCCCTCACACAGCCGATTAACCTAAAATCTGTACACTACGATAGAGATAAAATGGCAGATCCCTCACTCCTCGCAGTTCTGCCCT
>JBCQTT010000009.1:0-90909 GCA_047174765.1 Rikenellaceae bacterium
GTTGAATGCAGCTATTATTAAGTCGACCTCTGTGTATATATAACACAGAGGTCGACCAAGTAAGGTTTTTATCATTTTACTCCACAGTCACCGACTTTGCAAGGTTTCTGGGTTGATCTACATCTTTCTTCTTGCAAACAGCGATATGATAAGACATCAACTGCAAAGGAATAATCGTGATGAGTGGTTCGAGGCAATCAAGCGTCTCTGGTAGGTAGATCACATCGTCCGAATCATCCGCGATCTGCTCCATTTGGGTATCTCCCTTTGTTACGAGCGTCACGATACGACCCTTTCGAGCCTTTATCTCCTGCACGTTGCTCAGCACCTTCTCATACATCTCGTTGTGAGTAGCCACAACCACTACTGGCATCTCAGCATCTATCAATGCGATAGGTCCGTGCTTCATCTCCGCTGCGGGATAACCCTCGGCGTGAATATACGATATCTCCTTTAGTTTGAGAGCCCCCTCAAGTGCAATTGGGTAGTTGTAACCACGCCCTAAATAGAGAATGTTGTGAGCATATGTAAATGTGCGCGACATCAAAGCAATGGCATCATTGGCAACCAACGCCTCATTCATCTTGTCTGGAATAGTGTCAAGCTCCTCTATCAACCTCTCATACTCCTCCTGAGCTATGCTTCCACGCTCCTTTGCCAACGACAAAGCTAACATAGTCAGCACCATCACCTGACCCGTAAAGGCTTTCGTCGACGCCACACCAATCTCTGGTCCTACGTGAATATATGACCCCGTATCTGTTGCACGAGGTATAGATGATCCAATCACGTTACAGATACCATAAACAAACGCCCCCTTCTTATGTGCCAACTCTATGGCAGCGAGAGTATCTGCCGTCTCTCCCGACTGCGATATTGCAATCACAACATCTGTCGAATTGATAACTGGTTTTCGGTATCTGAACTCCGAGGCATACTCAACATCTACGGGTATTCCCACGTAGGTTTCTATAAGTTGTTTTCCGATCAACCCTGCGTGCCACGACGTACCACAACCGACGATTATAAATCTCGATGCAGAGCACAACCTATCCCTATTATCAATCACTGCCGAGAGCAATATGCTCTTCATCTCCATATTGACACGCCCTCTCATACAATCACGCATACATTGAGGCTGTTCAAATATCTCCTTCAACATAAAGTGAGGATACCCCCCCTTCTCGATCTGACCAAGAGTAAGTTCAACACGATGAAGCTCTGGTGTCACAGAGATATTATCAATATCCACCACCTTCAACTCTTCGCCAAGCGTCATAACAGCAATCTCTCCATCTTTGAGATATACAACTTGATCGGTATACTCGATGATCGGAGATGCGTCAGAACCCAAGAAGAACTCATTCTCACCAACACCCACCACTAGAGGGCTACTTTTACGTGCCACAATGATCTGGCTAGGGTTGTCTTTGTCGAGTACTGCGATAGCATATGCACCAACAACCTGATGCAAAGACAACTGAACAGCTGTCAACAGATCAATATTGTTCGTAATTCGAATATGTTCTATCAACTGAACCAAAACCTCCGTATCTGTTTCACTCTTAAACGTCAAACCATACCCTTCGAGATTCTGTTTAATCGTTGCGTAGTTCTCAATTATGCCATTGTGAATCAACGCCAAACGCTCCGTCCCAGAGTAATGGGGATGTGAATTTTTTTGACAAGGCTCACCGTGAGTCGCCCAACGTGTATGAGCAATACCCACACGTCCAGACAAATCATACCCCTTAGCATATGCCTCCAGATCAGCAACCTTACCCTTCTCCTTATATACACATAGCTCATTACTATCGGTAATCAGCGCCACTCCAGCACTATCATACCCACGATACTCCAGACGTCGCAACCCTTTAATAAGGATTGGATACGCCTCACGAAATCCTATATAACCGACTATTCCACACATATTTTTTCTCTATATTTCCTAATTTAACGATCAAAAAGACCTTTTATTTCACTGCAACTACTCAACCCCCTCCATCATACGGTTAAGCAGAGACGAAAGAACAAACAAAACCACTGCTGCGACACCACTCATCACCACAAATAACATAAAGAATTGAGACAGCGTAGCAATCTCAAATCCCATAAAGCTTTTCGCAACCCCCTCCTCGGGATAGTAGCCACTCAACACACCCGAAAACTTATTTGCCGCCGATAGACTCAAAAACCATACCCCCATAAGAAGTGATGAGAATCTCACAGGAGAGAGTTTGTAAACCATCGACAATCCGATCGGAGAGAGACAAAGTTCTCCCATCGTGTGTATCAGATAGAGACTAACCAACCACATCATACTGACCTTCATATCTCCGCCAACACCTCTAACACCGAGTGCAATCACAAGATACCCCAACGCCAACAAAAAGAGTCCCAACGACTGTTTTACAGGAGAGTTTGGCTCCTTGTGCATCTTCCCTAACCACGACCACAACATAGCAAAGAGCGGTGCTAACAGAACGATAAACAGAGCGTTGAATGTTTGAAAATAGGAGGCTGGCATCTCCCATCCAAATATGAATCTATCGGTCTGTTCATTTGCAAAAAACGTGAGTGACGCCCCCGCCTGCTCAAATGCCGCCCAAAAGAAGATCACAAAAAATGCAATTATATATATCACCCCGATACGGCTCTTCTCGACACGCGTCAACGAGCTATCGGTCAATATAAATATCGGCATTACAATTGTCGAAGCGTATATCGCTGCTCCAATCACGTCGGAATCCCACGCAAAAATGAACAACAACATCAACCCAACCAACGAAGCCGCAGCAACTGCAATACGTCCCCACGCCGCAGATGGTTGTCTATCTACTGGCTTTGCGACATCACCAACCTTTGCCGGGGGCATACCCACTGCAACTCCATTTGGATCGACAATATATCTATCCTTAAAGAGCTGAAAAACAACCGTTCCTATCAACATACCGACACAAGCAGACAAAAATCCCCACTTAAAATCGGCAGGGTTACCCGTATCACCAACCAATCCACACCACAGAGGAGCAATCATCGCACCCGCGTTGATACCCATATAAAAAATGGTAAATGCTGCATCTTTACGATTGTCCGTTGGTTCGTACAAGCTACCCACCATAGTTGATATATTGGGCTTAAACAGACCATTACCAACAATCAACACCGCCAAACCACCAAACATAAGAGGTTGTGCTAGAGCCTCCACATCATAATAACAAGCACTCAAGAACATCAAAAACTGACCAACTGCCATTATAATCGCACCCCACAATATAGATCGCCGATTACCCCAATACCGATCTGCAATATATCCACCAATGAGCGGAGTTAAGAATACAAGTCCCGTATAGTTGCCATATATTTGTGACGAAAGCTCTTTATTGAACAACAGAGCTTGAGTCATATACAACATAAATAGGGCTCTCATTCCGTAGTAGCTAAATCGCTCCCACATCTCCGTAACAAACAGAAGATATAAACCTTTGGGATGTCCTTGTTGTGCTGCCATTAAGCTAGTAGTTTTATTTTATAGTTAGTACTAATGCGTTAATAACCTCTACCACTGCCCTGCGCAGGCGGCGGCGGAGGGCTCTCCGCGGAGCTATTCTATCTTTGCGATTGTTAATAGATTGATCCTCAATCTATTAACAATCGAATACAAGTGTCATCCAAATCTAAAAACGCATCACTAGTATTTTATAATTACAAATTTACAAAAAAAATTGTAATATAAGAATCTGTTAAAGTTTTTCTCGCTAAAATTGTTAAGAGAAATCCAAACAGATTCTTATTACCAAATACTACTAGTGGTGCGTTAACCCTTTGTAACATCTATTTAATTGACTGAATCACAGATATATAGTAGTTATGTCTACATTTTTCGATTTGGTTTGCATTACATTCAGTTGTTAATAGTAGGCGCAGCCTACGTAACTATATGTTGGGAAATGAGAGATAAAGCAGAGCTTTAATCGAACATTTATCAACGTGTAGCAGATTGAGAATCAATCTATTAACAACTGCAATAAAGATTAGCTCCGCGGAGAGCCCTCCGCCGCCGCCCGCGCAGGGCAGTGGTCGAGATTATTAACGCACCAGTAGTAACCCAATACAACAAAGCACATCCGATCTTAGAAATACTCTAAAATCGGATGTGTTTTATTGTAAGATATAAAATATATCTACTTATAATTTACTTCAACTCTGCAAGTACCTTTGAGATACGGCTCATTGCCTCCACCAAGTTCTCGTCTGATGTAGCATATGAGAAACGGATATACTCAGGTGATCCAAAAGCATCACCCGCAACTGTTGCTACGTGACCAACCTCTAGGATATAAAGAGCCAAATCTGTTGACGTGTTGATTACGCGATCACCAGCGCTCTTTCCGAAGTAGTAGCTAACCTCTGGGAATAGGTAGAACGCACCCTCTGGGTTGTTAACCTTGAATCCCTCGATCTTGCTAGCCAACTCAACTACCAACTTCTTGCGACGCTCAAATGCTGTGCGCATATCAGCTACACAAGTTTGGTCGCCAGTGTAAGCTGCAACAGCTGCCTTCTGCGCGATAGATGATGCACCCGAAGTATACTGACCCTGAAGGTTGTCGCAAGCCTTTGCAATCCAAAGTGGAGCTGCAATAAATCCGATACGCCATCCTGTCATCGCGTAAGCCTTTGAGACTCCATTTACGATAATTACACGATCACGGATCTCCTCGAACTGTGCTATACTCTGGTGCGCACCTACATAGTTGATGTGCTCGTAGATCTCATCAGCGATAACATAAACCTGTGGATACTTTGCAAGTACGTCAGCGATCTCCTTCAACTCCTGCTGGCTATATACGCTACCAGTTGGGTTAGATGGAGAGCAAAGAACCAACATCTTTGTCTTAGGGGTGATAGCCGCCTCCAACTGAGCAGCAGTCATCTTGAAGTTATCCTCGATACCTGTCTCGATAACTACATTCTCGCCCTCTGCAAGCTTAACCATATCAATGTAACTAACCCAGTATGGTGCTGGTACGATAACCTCATCACCGGGGTTAATCATCGCCAAGATTGTGTTACAAAGTGACTGCTTAGCACCACCCGACACAACGATCTGAGCTGGAGTGTACTCCAAATTATTGTCGTTCTTCAACTTCTCGCAGATAGCCTTACGCAAGTCGAGGTATCCTGAAACTGGAGAGTAGAATGAGAAGTTATCATCAATAGCCTTCTTTGCAGCAGCTTTGATATGGTCAGGAGTGTTAAAATCTGGCTCACCAACACTGAGATTGATAACATCCACACCCTGAGCCTTTAACTCATTACTCTTCTGAGACATAGCCAACGTCTGTGACGGAGTCAACGCAGCTAGACGATTTGAAACATTAGTCATATTAATTTGTTTTTTAGTAATTGTCAAGCGACAAAGATAGCAATTTCATTTTGCATTACCAACTCTTTGTTCAAAAAATAACACTCCATTTAATTTCGAAGCTCTACAAAGCTCTTTTTTATGGCGTTATACACTCCATCGGCATCAAATCCACACTCTGCATAGAGTTCAGCAGGAGTACCGTGATTGATGTATCGATCGGGGATTCCAAGGCTCACAACTCGCACTGCAATCGCCTCACTATTGTAGATGCTGGCTATAGCCTCGCCAACACCTCCGCGTAGAGCCCCATCCTCGACTGTTATGACCACCTCGTGGCGAGATCCAACCTCTCGAAGAAGCTCCATATCTAGAGGTTTAGCAAATCTCAAATCGTAGTGAGCAACCTCCTCCGAACACCTTTCTATCGCTGCTGTAGCTGCCGCAGCGGTTGTTCCGATAGTTATAATTGCAACCTTCGCGTCATCTGCCTTGCGGAGGGTCGCTCCTCGACCAATCTCGATAATCTCAAAAGGTGTGTTTCGCCACACAGCACCCTCTCCACACCCTCGTGGATAGCGAATTGCAAATGGGCTCTCGCCTTTTAGAGCTGTATACATCATTTGCCGAAGTTCAAACTCATTGCGAGGCGCTGCCACAATCACCCCGGGGATAGTCGATAAATAGGCTAGATCATAAGCTCCGTGGTGCGTCGACCCATCTTCGCCTACCAACCCTCCGCGATCTAGGCACATCACAACCGGGAGATCTTGAATTGCAACATCGTGAATTATATTGTCATATGCGCGCTGCATAAATGTCGAATATATGTTGCAGAATGGACGCATCCCTCCCACAGCACAACCTGCCGAGAATGTCACTGCGTGCCCCTCAGCAATACCCACATCGAAACATCTTTCGGGCATCTCTTTGTAGAGTAGATTCATCGACGACCCACTCAACATAGCAGGTGTAACACCAACAACGCGACTATCTAACTTCGCCAACTCCACAAGCGTCTCGCCAAACACATCTTGAAAACGGTCACAATGCACACCCGACGCGATTCTCTCTCCTGTCTCGGGGTTAAATTGTCCCGGAGCGTGCCACGCGGTATTATTTTCGGCAGGTTCGTAGCCCTTTCCCTTCACTGTCATTACGTGAAGAAGCTTCGGTCCGGGAACTTTACGCAACGCTCTAAGAACCTTTACCAAAGTATCTAAATCGTGACCATTCACAGTGCCAAAATATCGCAAATTAAAGCTCTCGAAGAGGTTGCTCTTATGGAGTAATCCACGCTTAATACCCCCTCCGATAAGTTGAAATATCTTCAACAATCGAGGTGTAGCAGAGAGTCTACTCCAAAGCCACTCCTTGAAATTGTTGTATCGTGGAGAGGTTGATATACGAATTAGATATTTACTCAACGCTCCCGTTGCATTGTCGATCGACATTCTGTTATCGTTGAGGATCACCAAAACATTACTCTCTTGGTCTGCCCCCAAGTTATTCAACCCCTCAAACGCAAGACCACCCGTCATAGAACCATCTCCAATAATAGCCACAACATCTCGTTTCTCACCCCTCAATGCCGCCCCCTTAGCAATACCATAGGCAGCAGAGATAGAGACAGATGCGTGCCCTCCACCGAAGTTATCATATTCGCTCTCGCTGATCTTCGGGAAACCGCTTATTCCACCTCTCCTTCGTTTGTTGTGAAAAGCCTCGCGTCGACCAGTTATAATCTTGTGCGGATAAGTTTGGTGACCAACGTCCCAAACCAACACATCATTTGGAGTGTCATACGTATAGTGCAGCGCCGCTGTCAACTCCACAGCACCAAGACTCGACGAGAGGTGCCCCGGATTGGTCGCGCACTCCTCGATAATATATTGTCGTAACTCCTTACAATACCCCTTTAACTCCTCTCTGGATAGCTTTTTTAGCTCAGCGGGTGAGTTGATAGACTCTAATATTTTACGTTCTTTACACATTCTATGTTTATAATAAGCTACAAAGATAGAAAAAATTGGTGAATTTGGTAAAAAAACACTATCTTCGCCCTCATAAAAAATAATAATTTCTTAGCGATGAAGTATAAAAGGGTATTACTAAAGCTTAGTGGCGAGTCGCTACAGGGCGAGCAAAAGTATGGTCTATCGACCGATATGTTGCAATCATATGCCGAGCAGATTGAGGCTATAGCTGCTCAAGGGGTACAGGTTGGAATCGTAATTGGTGGCGGAAATATTTTTCGCGGATTGAGCGGATCGAAGCAGGGTTATGATCGCGTAAAAGGCGACCAGATGGGTATGTTGGCGACAGTCATCAACTCACTAGCACTCCACTCGGCACTCGAGGCTAACGGCGTAAAGACGAAAGTCTTGACATCTATTAGAATGGAACCTATCGGCGAATACTACTCAAAGGCAAAGGCTCTAGAGTTATTTGAGCAGGGGTATGTTGTGATTATCGCAGGAGGCACATCAAACCCATACTTCTCGACCGACACAGCATCGGCTCTACGTGGAATAGAGATCGAGGCAGAGGTTATGTTGAAGGGTACTCGCGTAGATGGAATCTACACAGCAGATCCCGAAAAAGATCCAACCGCAGTGAAGTTTGATGCAATAACATTTGATGAGATCTATGAGCGTCGCTTGAAGATTATGGACCTCACGGCATTTACACTCTGTCGCGAGAATAATTTAGGTATTATTGTATTCGATATGGATACCCCCGGCAACTTGCAGCGCGTAATGGCGGGTGAGACGATCGGCACGAAGGTGACAAATTAAATAAAAAGCATATATTACAATGGAGACAAAATTGATCTTAGATGACGCTACCACTCGTATGCAGAAGGCATTCGCTCACTTCGAGGAGGAGATTGCAAATGTACGTGCCGGTAAGGCATCGACAAATGTACTCAACTCAGTAATGGTAGAGTATTATGGAACATTGACCCCAGTATCGGGAGCAGCGAGCGTCACAGTGCCCGACGCCAAGACTATCATCATTCAGCCTTGGGACAAGAATATGATTCGCCCAATCGAGAAGGCAATTATCGACTCTAACATCGGTCTTACACCATCTAACAATGGAGAGCAGATCCGCCTTACCCTACCCCCACTCACAGAGGAGCGCCGTAAGGAGTTGGTGAAGCAGGTACGTGGCGAGGGTGAGTCAGCACGCATCATAATGCGTGCCGTACGTCGCGACACTGTAGATTCATTCAAGAAGGCGCAAAAAGATGGAATGCCAGAAGATGTAGCCAAAGATGGAGAGGCTCAAACACAGAAGATCCTCGACAAATTTTCGAAGATGATCGACGCAGTAATCGACGCAAAGGAGAAAGATATCTTGACTGTGTAGGAACAAGATATCAAATCATATATATATACGAAAGAGAGGGGTGATCAAATGTTGTCACCCCTCTCTTTCGTATACAGAAATCGCCCAGCACACATATTCTGCATACTGAGCGATTAGATCGGCAACTCCTATAAGCCGAGTTCTGTGCTTCAAAGTGCGTGACGCGAACGACACCACCTCGAAGCCCCTATCATTTATCTACGAATACAGTCACCTGCACCCTCTAGCGACCTACCCCCCGACAACGGGCGAGTAACCCTTAAATGTCGGTATACACGGTCTTGCAACCTGTGAGACGTATTGACCGAGGAGTATCACTACCCTCGCGGTGGGCTCTTACCCCACCTTTTCACCCTTACCGCGCCTTACGGCGTTGGCGGTTATTCTCTGTTACGCTACTACGCCCCTTGCGGAACGTCAAGCCGTTAACTTGCACAGCACTCTACGTTGCTCGGACTTTCCTCCCCCACCTTAAGTGGCGGCGATAGAGCGGAGCTACGACACAAAGGTAATCTAAATTTTCGACTTTCCGACACTAGACTCCCTAAAAATATTGAATCTACGCAAAAACAGATTCTTCTTTTCCAGCAACACAAACTCAAACATCAAGAATATCAACGCTATAGCTATCAACCACTGAAAATATTCACCATACTCCTCAAATCGTACTGTCGACAACTCCTGCCGCTCCATTTCTGAAATCGTAGCTGTAATCTCCGACAAACCCAACGATTGATTAGTCGCTTTCACATAGCCTGCCTCTGTAATATTTGCAATCTCTTGCAACATAGACTCATTGAGTTTCGAAACTACAATTTCGCCTTTCTCATCCTTTATCAGCTCACCGTCAATAGTGATTGGCGCACCTTGAGGTGTTCCAATTCCAATCGTAAAAATCCTGACTCCCTGTGCCTTTGCCCTCTCTGCCGCAGCTACAGCACCTCCATCGTGAGCCTCACCGTCCGTAATAAGAATTACAACTTTGTTAGTATCGGTGCTACCTGAAAACGAGAGCAACGACAGATCCAGAGCCTTTCCGACATCTGTACCCTGCACACTAACCATCGTCGGTGATAGACGCTCCGCAAAGGTAGCCGCCATACGATAATCCGACGTTATCGGCAGTTGCACAATTGCCTCACCTGCAAAGGCGATAAGACCTACGCGCTCCTGATTCTTAAGTCCATCGAAGAGACGCTCTATTGCATACTGAGTCTTCGAAAGTCTGTTGGGTGCGAAATCCTCCGCCATCATCGAGTTCGACACATCGACCACAAGCATCATCTCAACTCCATTACTCTTCTCCTCTCGTAACTTCGAACCAACTTGTGGTCGAGCCAACGCAACAATAATCAAAGTTAGCGCAACTAAGAATGAATAGAGTTTTAACTTAACACTACCCATCGAGAGGTTCGGCATCAACTGCTTTACCATCGCTAGGTTTCCGAACTTCTCCATCCTACGACGTCGCGACACCATAGCCCACCAAAAGATTAGAAGTAGTGTAGGAATTACTATTAATATATATAAGTATTGGGGATTTGCAAATCTAAACATTATGGTAGACGTTTTAGGATTAGGAACTTAGTCAAGAACTCTGCAACGAGCAGAATCATCGCCACGAAAGCCCACAAAAGATACTTCTCGTGATAAATCGTGCGTTCTGCGATCTCAACCTCACTCTTCTCCATTGTGTTGATCTGATCGTAGATAGCCTTCAACTTATCGTTATCCGTAGCACGAAAATACTCTCCGCCCGTTAATTTTGCGATCTCTCGTAGGGTCGATTCGTCAATCTCAACTTTTGCGTTTACGTAATCTATGACCTTTCCGTATGGATCTACTCGTGGATAGGGAGCTACGCCCTCTGTTCCAACTCCGATTGTGTAGACCTTAACACCCATATCCATCGCAATTTGCGCAGCGGTTTGGGGTGAGATCTCGCCTCGATTGTTAACTCCGTCGGTTAGGAGAATAATTACCTTACTCTTAGCGCTGCTCTCACGCAGACGATTGAGTGCCGTAGCGAGACCATTACCAATAGCCGTACCATCCTCAATAATACCGCTTCGAAGCTGCGCCAACAGTGTCTGCAACGATCCCTGATCGGTCGTCAATGGAGAGAGCGTAAACGCCTCTCCCGCAAAGGCTACCAACGCAATACGATCTCCATAACGATCACTCACAAATGAACCTGCAACCTGTTTTGCGGCTGTAATACGGTCGGGTTCAAAATCTCGTGCGAGCATTGATCCCGATATATCAAGAGCCATTACAATGTCGATACCCTCGCTATTTACGTTACGCAGCGACTCTACACCCTGTGGACGAGCCAAAGCAACAACCAAAGCCGAAAATGATAAACATCGCAAAACGATCGGTAGATGTCGCAGATAATAACGCACCGTACGTGGTGCTCGACGTAGAGTATCGAGCGTTGATATTGTCAACGTCGCCCCTCCTTGTCGCAACTGATAGATATAATATACCACCATCGGGATTAACAACAGTAGTAAATATAATAGATATGGTGATGCGAAATACATAATTTTTTAATTTAATTTTTCTGTCGAGTGTGTAATCTAAGTAGGGTAAAATAATTATTGCTGTGTTCTTAAGAGTGCTGTTAAAAATATGGCAATAATTGTTTTACTCTACTTATCTACCAATTCTTGGCACTAGGAATCACCACACCCTTCGCTTTCTCCTTCAGATCCTCCTGCGTCTTATCCTCTTGAGCTTGGATAGCATCTAACATCTGCTCTCGCTCCTGCTCGGGGATGCCACTAGGCTGAGGTTGCTCCTCCTCCTCTTGGTCTTGATCCTCTTGCTCCTCTTCATTAGGTTGCTGCTCTTGCTCCTGCTCATCTTGATTATCCTCTTGATCGTTTTCGTCTTGATTCTGATCCTCGATCTGATCCTGATTCTCCTCGTTTTGATCTTGCTGATCTTCATTCTGCTCCTGCTGCTCCAACAACGCCTTTGTGTAAGCATAGTTATACTTCGCCTCCGCATCGGTCGAGTTAAAACGCATAGCATTCTTGTAACTCTCAAGCGCCTCCTGCAACTTCTGCTGCTCGAACTGGCTATTTCCTAAGTTGAAGAACGCCTCCGAACGATCAACATCACACAGCAAAGAGTCTGCCGTCAACTCTGCCAACAGCTTCTCGCCATCCTCCAAGCTACCTCCCTTAATAAGGGCACTACCCAGATTATAGCGTGCCTCATAACTATCGGGAGCAAGCTCCATTGCACGAACATAGTGCTCCGCTGCCGCCTCAAAGTTCTCATCAACAAACTCCTTGTTTCCGCGTCGCACTTCACCTCTCTCTTGAAGTTTCTGCGCCGTTGCCGCGAAGTTCACGCAGAGCATTAGTAGTAATATAATGTGTCTCATAAAGCCTCTAATTCTGCAATTTTTCACTCTCGCCCTCCTCTGTTGATGCTGTGGGATTTGCGGCGATCTCCTCCTCAACCTCCTCCTCGACCTTAGTCATATCAACAAATAGTCTTGCACTATCGAAATATCTCTCATTCTGCGACGCCTCAAGTTCCGCCTTCGCAAACTTCACAAGATCCGCATCTCGAAGCAAGTCACGAAGTTCCATCTCACATTGACGTGGCAGATCAAGATCTCGCACAGCGACGATAATCTCGTCCGAAGTCATCTCCATTGCCATAACACCGTAACGACCAGAGATATATGTCCTCAAAATATCGGTCAACTTCGAGTAGTAACCCTTATACTCACCATCTTGCCACAATCTTTCACCTCGAAGATCCTCCAATGCTTTAAGTGCAGCAACGTGGGGCGGAAGTGGTGGTGCAGGTGTAAAGAGCCCCATCACAGGACGTCCATAGTGAGCCATCAAGCGCAGTACAAAATAGGCTGCAACAACTAGCAAGATCAAGGCAAACACACCCCACATAACATACCCCGAAATCTCACCAAACTTAAATGGCATAGATCGCACCGGCTTAAGGTCAAAAATAGAGTGTGACGTAGAGTCTATAAGGTATGTTCCCACCATCAACATCAACTCTTGATCGCTATAAATTGTATCGGCACCCCCCTTATCTGCACACAAGATCGAGACACGCCCCAGATTATACACCCCCTCTTGAAAAGAGGTAAATGTATATTTTCGACGCAACTTTACCCGTCGTCCATCAACTTCAAGCGTATCAAGTTGTGGCAATCCGACAAGCTCCAACTCACCATCACCCCCCAAATCAAACTCCGGAAAGGCTATAACCTGCATTACATCCTGCTCCACATCTATCATCAATGTAAAGCGGTCTCCAATACCCACACTATCGGGTTCGAAGGCAGCACTCAAGCGTGGTGAACCAGCATCAAACACATAGTCATCACTACCATTTGCCACACTCATCGAGACAAGTGCCACAGCACATATTGTTAAAAATCTCTTTATCATCGCTGTTTGAAGAGTTTTATCAATTCCACAACATAATCGGCATCGGTCGTAACCCTTGCGGAGTCGACCCTATTCTGATTCAAGACCCTCTCGATGGACTCTACCCTACTCTGCCACTCGGCAACGTAATGGTCTCGTACAGCCCTCGACGAGGTATCAATTAGAAGTCTCTCGCCTGTCTCCGCATCGTCAAACTCGACAAGTCCCACATCGGGCATCTCCGCCTCGCGAGGATCTTCAACCCGAATAGCCACCATATCGTGACGTGAGCGCGCGATCTTCAACGCGTGGTTCAGATCCTCGTCGTTTGCGTTAGGCGACAAAAAGTCAGATAGCATAAAGCAGGTACACTTCTTCTTATTTACGTTGGTGAAGAAACTCACCGCCTTCGCGAGGTCTGTCCCTCGCGACTCGGGCTTAAATCCCACCAACTCTCGAATAATCATCATTACGTGCCCACGCCCCTTCTTTGGTGGAATATACTTCTCGACCTTATCGGAAAACAATACACAACCAATCTTATCGGAGTTCTGTGCTGCCGAGAATGCCAACACCGCAGCAATCTCTGTAATAATGTTCTTCTTCGACCACTCCTGCGACCCGAACATACGCGAACCACTCACATCGACAAGCAACATCATTGTCAACTCTCGCGACTCCTCATATATCTTGATATGTGGCGTACGCGATCGCGCTGTCACATTCCAATCAATATCGCGCACATCGTCTCCCGGACGATACTCTCGCACCTCCGAGAACGAGATACCGCGCCCTCTGAAGGCCGAGTGGTACTGTCCCGCAAATATCTGATTCGTAAGACCGCGACTCTTTATCTCGATCTTGCGAACCCTACGTAAAACCTCATTTTCACTCTGCTCCATAAACCCTCGGATTAAGGTACAACGACGCTATTCAAAATATCGGTAATGATCTGCTCCTGAGTAACATTTTCAGCCTCCGCCTCATAGGTAAGACCTATTCTGTGGCGTAACACATCGTGACACACCGCACGCACATCCTCCGGAATAACATACCCACGACGACGTATAAACGCATAGGCACGAGCCGCCTTAGCCAACGAAATAGAAGCACGTGGAGACCCTCCATAAGAGATCAACGACGACAAACGCTCCAAACCATACTCTATGGGCTCACGTGTCGCGAAGATAATATCTACGATATACTTCTCGATCTTCTCGTCCATATAGACATCCTCCACAACTCGACGTGCACTCAAAATATCAGCTGGTGTGATAACTTTAGAGACCTCGGGCATACCTGTTCCCGCCAAGTTCATCCTTACGATATCACGCTCCTCCTGCTTCTTGGGGTATGAGATCTTCGCCTTCAACATAAAACGGTCAACCTGCGCCTCGGGAAGTGGATATGTACCCTCCTGCTCCAGTGGGTTCTGCGTTGCCAACACGAGGAATGGAGATGGCAGTGGATAGGTCTCGTCACCCAACGTAACTTGACGCTCCTGCATAGCCTCCAAAAGAGCCGACTGAACCTTCGATGGAGAACGGTTGATCTCATCCGCCAACACGAAGTTCGCAAAGATTGGTCCTTTCTTTACCGAGAACTCCTCCGTACGCTGCGAGTAGATCAACGTACCAACCAAATCGGCTGGCAACAGGTCGGGAGTAAACTGAATGCGCGAGAAATCGGCATCAACCGCCTTCGCCAAAGTTGTAATTGCCAAGGTCTTCGCCAAGCCGGGAACACCCTCCAAAAGGATGTGACCTCCCGAAAGTAATCCGATAAGAAGCGTATCTACAAGATGCGCTTGTCCCACAATCACCTTACCCATCTCGCGACGCAAGGTCTCCACAAACAGAGACTCACGTTCGATACGCTCATTGAGCTCCTTGATATTTACTGTCTCACTCATAAATTTTTATTATTTTATTTAGATTCTGTTTAAGTTTTGCTATTGTTTCTTTAGAACGTTCATAGAACAAATTTATTATTTTTTCGCGAAACAAAAAATATTTTCGCAAAAAAAGGTGGCTTACGCAGCTGCGCACCCACCCCATAACCGAACATTTATAGTATTTTTTGCAGAATAACTTCATCGCAATATCCACCCTCACACCACAACCAATCTCGCTTCACCCCTGCCTCAACATATCCCAAACTCTCAAAAAGCCTCAAACTAGCTTCATTACTCACCGCAACACCACACCACAACTGATGCAACTGCAACACCAATAGAGAGTACTCCTCTAACGCCCTCAACGCCTCAAAAGCGTACCCCCTCTTTCGGAAACTATCGAGAATAAATATACCAACTCCTGCACGATGATTCTGCGGATCAAACTCAAATAGATCCAATATACCTACAACCTCATCCACCTCAGAGGTAATCATCAATCGCAGCTGACGTGTAGCATATATATCCCCCCTCTGCGACTCAATAAAAGCCTCAATAAGATATCTCGAAAATGGTTGTGTCGTACCACTTACGCTCCAATTCTCTAGGTCGTTCTCTATACCATACATAACATCAATATCCGCAAGTTCGACGCCACGCAGTGTGACACGCCCCTCGCGGATATTGATATTTTTTTTCTGACTCATAACCGAATAACTAGATACCCAACACCTTGTTACGGATCAACATCGCGACACCCAAAGCATTTGCACCACCCGTCATTGTCGACAAACGGAACTTCGTATCTTTATATACCAAATTAAGAGAATACTTGTTCGTGGCTGACTTCATCGGCAACATAATATAGTCACCAGCCGCAGCCATTGCTCCACCAACGATAACACTCTCCGGGTTGAATATATTAATAAGGAATGCCACAGCCTTACCAACCTTCTCTCCAGCCTCCTCGATCAACTCTATAGATAAATTATCGTCACTCTTCGCCGCAGAGATGATATCATCTATATGAATAGGTTCGTGACGATCATACTTCTCTCGAAGGATTGTGTTCACACCACTCTCAATAAGTTTTATCATCTTCTCCTCGACAGCTAGACCCGAGACCTCGGTCTCCAAACATCCCTTCTTTCCACACGCACATATTATCTCGTTGTCAAAGAATGGAATGTGACCAAACTCCCCCGCAAATCCACTTTTACCATAGTATAACTGACCATCGACAACGATTCCAACAGCAATACCCAATCCTAGGTGAAGATATAAAACATTCTTCTCCTCGCGAATATTACCACACGTATACTCGGCATAACACCTCGCACGCGTATCGTTTTCAAACAGTACTCGAATGCCGACTTTATCCTCGATAATCTCTCGAACCGAACGATCGCAGGTTGTGAAGTATTTGTAACTACGTCCTGCCTCTGGATTTACACGACCCGTTATACTCACACCAAGACCCAATATCTTTGCTCGCTCAATACCACAACCATCGATAAAATCTTGAATGTTACTACATATAGTTTCGAGACATTGCACACGATCGATCAACTCAAAAGAGGTATCTCTCTTCTCGCACATTATGTTGTTATGCAGATCAGTCACCACATAACACATACTCTCACGACCTACGTTTACCCCAACAAAATATATCGCCGAGCTAGCCAATCCAAACACATTGGGACGACGCCCTCCGAGTGTTTCGATCTTACCTAGATCCGTCACTATATCTACATCAACCAACTCCTGCACCAATTTAGTGATAGTAGGCACGCTTATATGAAGCTCCTTTGTGAGCTCCGAAAGCGTACATTCACCATTGATCGCCATATATGCTATTATGTTTCGCTTAATAATATTATTTTTTTGCGAAACTCCCTTTACAACCTCCTGCGCTGCTGTATCAAAAAAGTCTTTCAGTGTATTCATACCCCTATGATTTGAAATATTATTACAAAGATAGTGAAATTAATTAAAAAGACAAAAATTTATTAAGTTTTTTTAATATCAAACTCCACTATTATGCAAAATCGAAGAGGCTATAACAGTATTTTAGGATTTATTTAACGTGAGTTATCATATATTAATCCCCATTCATAATTACACCGGGGATAGCATATTTTTTTATCCCTAAAGGTTGATTTGTTTTTTGAAAATAGGATAATTATTTGGTGCTCATCAAGAAAATCACTACATTTGTGGTCATATACGAGAGTATAAAACTTCGAACAACCAAACAATAACCAAATATTTAAACTATGAATGTAAAGAAATTTTTATTAAATGGCGGATTGGCTACATTATTGCTAGCTTTTACGTCTCTTTCTGTTGCCTCTTGTGGAGATAGTAGCACTGAGGACGATGGTAGCAACAACAATTCTAGCCAAAATGATGATGACGATGATGATGATGATGATGATGACTCAACATCAGGTCCAACTTACCCCGGTGTATCAGACGACCAAGAGACTCCCGACAGAGGCGATGAGTCGTGGGTAGCAACTATTGATGCAACAGATTACTATGGTCGCAAACTATCTAAGGTGTTCTATGACCTAAAGATGAGTGCGGGTGGTATCGGTAGCGCAACTAAGGCGGAGACGATCTTTGTTAATGCCAATATGAATGGTGTGCGTATCTCAATCTTCGGAAATGATGACAATCCAGCTCACCCTTCAGCAGGAGTTGTCGATGGATCATACTACGAAAAAACTCTAGCCTCTATAGCCTACGCCAAAGCAGCGAGAGGTAGTAATGAATTTATCGTCTTTGCAAGTAAGAAGCTAACGGGATCTACCTCATTCCCCGATTGGACTATTGATTCAAGCGGTTATGTTCAAGCTGAGCCATACTCTGTAATGCTTTTCGACTATATTAAATATATGGATTCTCAGGGTGTTACGATCGATGTTCTCGGTATCGACAACGAGATCGAGTGGAACAAAGCTAATATCACACCATCGGTTCACTATAATGTCGTAACAAAACTTAAGGTTTTGCTTGAGGAGGCGGGTCTCCCCATCCCACAATTCATCGGACCTGAGCGTTATGTGCTGAATGCTTCGGCTATTGCGTGGTCGGAGGAGTTCTTCAACAATGCGACATATAACCCAACTATCGACATCTACGGTATGCACTACTATCCAGAGCAGCGTAAGTGGTACTCAAACCTTCTTCACGATCTTGAGTTAAAGGGCGACCGTGAGTTTTGGGCTACAGAGCCACACTGGAATGCTATGGGAAAAGAGGCTGTCGCTGGTGACTTCTATGGATACTGCGAGTATACGATTGGAGCTATTTGGGATCAGACCGACAATGGTTGTGACAACTTGATATGGTGGAGTTATGATGGATCAGATACTCGTGCTGCTTTGATACAAGCTATTACACTTCCTATTTTCGGTGCACAACCTGTTATGGTGGTAGATCACGATGGTTTCTCGATGCGCGATGGAGATAGCGACACAACTGTAAATGGTCGTGGATGGTTGCATACTCGTGCATTTAGAAATGGTAGCACACTTATTCTATATGTCTTGAATACGTGCGCTGAAACAGACGTCGCTACACTCGGTAAGGAGTATACAAACTATGAGTTTACATTGGAGGATGGTGCGAAGTTTACTGGCATCAAGGCTACACAGCAACAATGGTATGATGGTGTTGAGGATGAGGTTAATGGAGAGACATCTTATATAGATGTTTACAACAGCAAGTCAATATTCCTAAATATACCTAAACGATCGTTCACGATGATAAAACTTGCGATATCTAACTCATAATAGAGAGTTCATATAGATCAAGAGATTTACAAAAGTATTCGACTACAAATTTGTTTTGTGGTCGAATACTTTTTTCATCTAAGTAGGGTAAAATAGTTTTTGCTGTGTTTCTAAGAGTGCTGTTAAAAATATGGCAATAATTGCTTTACACTCCTTACTACTCGTCGATTCAGTTTTTTTTCTTTAGGATTTGATAGTTTTTGAGAACGTTTGCAGATTTTGGAAACGTTTGCGCAAACGTTCTCATTAAAAATCAACTATTTATATTATTACAACACTACGATAAAACCTATTTTTGTAGTGAAATATAAATGGTGAAAAAAAATTAAAGACGAAAAATTATGATGAAAACTATCCTTTGCTCAATTCTATTTACTCTTATATCGACTGTGAGTTTCGCGCAGCTCAAGATGTCGGCAAATCTTCAAACAAATCACCTCTGGCGCGATGGTGAGGTAGCAGATGGACTTGTTGTTACGACCGACGCTTCGGTTAAGCCATTTGATGGGAATTTAAGTTTTGGTGTGTGGGGTGGTGTAAACATCTATGGAACATACAAGGAGTTCAACTACTATTGCTCATATCGCGCTGGAGGTTTTAAGGCTATGTTGATGGATACCTACAACTTTGCCGACTACGCAACTTACAACAACGAGGAGTTCTTCAACTATAAGCCCTCTTCTACAGGGCGATTCCTCGACGCAACGTTGACATACAGATTTGGTGAGAATTTTCCAGTAAAGGTTCTTTGGGCGACAGTGTTGTTTGGACGTGATAGAAATAGCGACAACACAGCAAATAGATACTCTACATTCTGCTCGGTTGAGTACCCTATCTACAACAAAGATCAGTGGCGTGTTGACGCAACTGTTGGAGGTGCTTTCTCTCTAAACCCAATGGGTGAGAGTGCAAACTTCTATGGTGACAAGCCGGGCATTGTCGACATCACAATGAAGATTTCACGAGATGTTATGATCGAGAACTATCGCCTACCAGTATCATTGACAATGTTGTGGAATCCACAATCGAACAAAGCATACTTGCAGTTAGCAGCTCAGTTGTTCTCATTCTAAGGGGTGAAGAACAACACCCATTCAGATTACTTTAGATTATAATCCAGGAGAGTTCTACACTTTCTCCTAAAAATTGTTTTCTAAGATTTCTCCTCTAAAATTATTTTTTGTACATTTGCCTAAACTATAAAACGCAAATCAACAAAAAAATGGAGAGCCCAATAGCAAAAAATATTGTCGAAGAGTCAATATCAAAGATGAATATAGCCGACTTCGGTCGTGCAACAATCAGAGAGGTCGTCGCAATCTCAAACTCCCTAGAGACACAGAGCGGTGTGGAGTTTATACATATGGAGATGGGTGTCCCCGGTCTGCCTGCGGCACAGGTTGGTGTTGAGGCAGAGATTGAGGCACTAAGAGGTGGCAAAGCTTCGATATATCCCGTTATTGATGGTATTGCAGAGCTCAAAAACGAGGCGAGTCGTTTCGTAAAGGCTTTTGTCGATGTTGACATCGAACCACAAGGATGCGTTCCAGTTGTAGGCTCTATGCAGGGTACGTTCACATCGTTCTTGGTTTGTGGGCAGTGCAGCGAGAAGCGTGATACAATCCTATTTATAGATCCCGGATTTCCAGTTCAGAAACAACAAATTACCGTCTTAGGATATAAGTATGAGTCATTTGATGTATATGACTTCCGTGGCGACAAGTTGCGAGAGAAGCTTGAGGGGTATCTTGAAAAGGGAAATATCGCTGCAATAATATACTCAAATCCCAATAATCCATCGTGGATCTGCCTCAAAGAGAGTGAACTTCAGATCATAGGTGAGCTATCGACAAAATATGAGACAAGAGTTTTGGAGGATCTTGCATACTTCGCAATGGATTTTAGAACAGACCTAGGCAAACCTTTTGAGGCTCCGTTCCAACCCTCTGTCGCAAAATATACAGATAATTATATATTGTTGATCTCTGGATCGAAAGCGTTCAGTTATGCTGGTCAACGAATCGGTGTTGTCGCAATCTCCGACAAACTATATCATCGCACATATGAGGGGTTAACAGCGAGGTATGGTCAATGTACATTTGGTAGTGCATTCGTTCACAGAGCGCTCTATGCCATCTCGTCGGGAGTGAGCCACACGGCTCAATACGCCTTGGCTGCAATGTTTAAAGCCGCGAGTGATGGTGAGTTTAGGTTCTTGGAGGATGTAAAAGAGTATGGACGTCGCGCAAATAGATTGAAGGATATATTCTTATCTAATGGATTCCACATCGTCTATGACGCTGATATGGGAGATCCAATTGCCGATGGATTCTACTTTACAGTGGGGTATAAAGAGATGAGTGGAGGCGAGCTTATGACAGCTCTCATACACTATGGCGTAAGCTCAATATCTCTCAATACGACGGGTAGTCAGCAATCTGGTATTAGAGCTTGTACATCCTTCATTAAGGAGCATCAATATGCACATTTGGAGGATCGTTTGAGGTTGTTCAATAAGAATTTTGGTTAAGATTAATAGGTGAGGCATAGTGTCCCAAGGGTTTCAGAAACTTTTGGGACACTACTTTTTTATACGCTTGTGTATGAATATATTAATTTGTATATTTGTTTTTATTTGTGCGGAACACCTTGGAGATATGATTTTCGATGTAAAGAGGGGCTTCGATGGGCAGAGCATCGAGGTACAAATTAAACGACCTATTGTCGCAATCTCTGCGAATATTATAGATGAAAACACAGCTCTAAATTATGCCTATAGCGAGGCTATTATTAAAGCTGGCGGAGTCCCTATGGTTGTACCTCACGTTTGTGATTCGACTGTCCTAAGGGAGATTTTGGGGCGAGTCGACGGGGTGTTATTTAGTGGCGGTGCAGATTTTGATGCAGCCTACTTTGGGGCGGAGAATATCGAGGGGCTAACAGAGTATGACTCAGAACGCGACCATCACGAATTTATGTTGTTTCGACTAGCTATGGATCGACAGATTCCAATGTTTGGAATCTGTCGAGGTTTTCAACTCTTCAATATTGCTTTAGGGGGTGATATATATCAAGACTTACCATCGGAATACCCAACTACCCCACTTCCGCACTCGATTCTTAGCGACAAACATCTCGGGGTACATAACATAAAGATCAAAGAGGATACGAAACTATATGAGGCTATGCAGACGAATAGCATCTCTGTCAACTCTCGCCACCACCAAGGGGTTAGGAGTATCGCTCCACGGCTAAAGGTCGCTGCATACTCCGAGGATGGATTGGTGGAGGCACTGGAGGGATATCCCTGCCATAAGATAATGGGGGTACAGTGGCATCCCGAGAATATGGCTACGACGGGAGACTCAATAGAGATGAAACGATTGTTTGATTTTTTTGTAGCAGAGGCTAAGTTATATCAACGAGCTCGAATGATTCACCAAAACTCACCTATTGTCGACTCGCACTGCGACACACCGATGCTGTATGAGTGTGGAGGATTTGACCTCTCGACACGTAATAGTTTGGCGAAGGTAGATATTGTAAAGATGGAGGAGGGATATCTTGACGCAACTATCACAGTTGCCTATATTCCACAATCTACGCCCTCCGAGATCGCACCACAGAGGGCAATAGAGATCTTGAATCGTTTCAAGCAGGATGTCGATATGCACCCCGAAAGAGTCGCTGTAGTGCGAAGTGTCGAGGAGCTTATGGAGGCTAAGAGACGAGGTGTAAAGAGTGTGATGCTGGGGATTGAGAATGGTCTTGCGATAGATAATAACCTTCAAAATCTCGACATATTCAAAGAGTTGGGGGTTGTATATATCACACTCTGCCACAATGGGTCGAATGCAATTTGTGACTCCGCCGTAGGGGTGCAACCATATGGAGGGATAAGTGATTTTGGTCGTGATGTTATTGCGCGGATGAATGAGCTAGGCATTACGGTCGATGTGTCGCATAGCTCCGAATTAACGACACTGCAAGCTGTAGAGTTGAGTCAACAACCTATAATAGCTTCTCACTCATCTTGCAAGGCGTTGTGCGACCACCATCGTAATCTATCGAACGAGGCTATTTGTGCCATTGCTGCCTCGGGCGGAGTGGTGCAAATATGTGGGTATGGAGGCTTTCTTTGTCGAGGGCGAGAGGCGACGATTCACGACCTCATATCCCATATTGAGTATGCTGTGGAGTTGGTTGGATATGATTCGGTTGGTGTTGGTTCGGACTTCGACGGAGATGGTGGCGTTCTTGGCTTCGACGGTGCTAACGAGTTTATATCTCTCACTGTGGAGCTTCTACGACGTGGTCACACAGAGGAGAATGTAGCAAAAATAATGGGTGGTAATATATTGCGAGTATTGTCACAAAACTTTAGATAATATGGTGTTAAATTATATTTGGGCAGCATTTTTCATTGTTGCATTTGGTGTAGCTGCTGTGAGCACACTCTTCACCGGAGATGGAGAGCTGTTTTCTCAGATGGTAAACGAGACTTTTAGCTATGCAAAGTTGGGTTTCGAAATCTCAATAGGGCTAACGGGTGTTCTCTGCCTATGGCTCGGAATAATGCGCATAGGTGAAAAGGCTGGTGTTGTTGCTCTTTTGGCGAGATTCTCAGCACCTCTATTTAGTAAACTCTTCCCGGAGATACCCTCCAAAGATCCCGTCACAGGCTCTATGTTTATGAGTTTTTCGGCAAATTTGTTGGGGCTCGATAATGCTGCGACACCTATTGGACTCAACGTAATGCAACAGTTGCAGAGACTCAACAACGACAAAAAGAGTGCGAGTAACTCGATGATTATGTTTTTGATGATAAATGCGTCGGGGTTAACCTTGCTGCCGATCACAATAATGATGTATCGAGCGCAGTTAGGAGCTGCAAATCCAGCAGATGTATTTGTGCCGATTATGATTGCTACGGGTGCCTCTACCATTACCGCAATTACGATCACTGCAATAAAACAGGGTATAAATCTACTTCAGCGTGCTATTTTAATCCCCGGGCTCTCTTTCATTGCATTGATTGTTGGACTCACGTGGCTCTTCACTACGGGAGATAAGGAGTCTCTATCGGCTGGAGCAACCATCTTTTCGAATGTGTTGTTAATGGGAGTTATCACACTCTTTATTGTGATGGGTTTGATTCGCCGGATAAATGTCTACGAAAACTTTATAGAGGGGGCAAAGGAGGGCTTCCAAACCGCTATAACCATAATCCCATATCTCGTAGCAATATTGGTGGCAATCGCTGTTTTTAGAGCCTCCGGAGCTATGGGGTTTCTTATAGATGGAATAAGCTATATGGTTGAAGCGGTGGGATTAAACGCTGACTTCACGGGGGCATTACCAACAATATTTATGAAACCTCTGAGCGGTAGTGGAGCACGCGGAATGATGATCGACGCTATGAATAGTTATGGAGCAGACTCTTTCGTGGGTCGCTTGTCGAGTATCGTGCAGGGCTCTACAGATACCACATTCTATGTCGTAGCTCTATATTATGGATCTGTTGCGATTAAGCGTATACGCTACACACTCACCTACTCCCTCGTTGCCGATTTCGTAGGTATTGTGGCGGCTGTTGTTATCTCCTATCTGTTTTGGTAGCGAGTAATTTAGTTAAAAGTATACGCTACACCGAGCTTAAATTGGGTATAGGGGTAATCTTTTATTCCATATTGGAAGTAGGCGAGAGGTTCGAGTCGTCCACAATTAACCCTAAGTTCGCTCTTGATTGTCATTGGGCAGTCGCCAGCCTTCTCCCATCCGCTATAACCGCCCCAGCTCTGAGAGAAACTATAACGATCACCCGTCAGCTTCAGCTGCAAGCCATACATAACAGCATCATTTTGTCGTCCATTGTCGGTCTGCCAACAGAGAAATCCTGCCGTCGCGACGAAACGTAGCTCCTCAACAAATCCACCCTCAAAATAGAGAGACTTCGCAGCAGATGTATCGAAGAAGTAACCCGGACCATCGTAATATCGAGCCTTGAAAAACCCATATCCAAGGGCTGTTTTGAGAGCAATGCGAAGTGATATGTCGGGGCGATATTTGCTCTGTTTCATAACGTGTATGTCGGTCGACAAATAGGCGTCACCGAACTCCTGCCCCCTCTTTGCAATATCCTCGGATAGGCGGCTATGTTCGTGACTCTCGTCACTCATATTGTACCACTCGGAGATGGCGCTAATCCACAGTGTTAGGTTTACACGATCGCTAAAGAGTGGATAGATACACTTAAATGCGATGTCGTATGTCGTGTCGGAGCGGTGTCCTGCGAAGTAGTCGGTCGACAGCTCTAGCTTGACATTTGCAGAGGTTGTTCCATCCAACATATCGGGTACGGGAAATGCATTAGGTCCGAAGTAGTCGGGCGCAATGAGTGATGGAGTACTTAAGTCCGCCTTGTCGAGAGATGTTTGGCTAAATGTCGCTGTGGTGATGAGCGAAAGCACTGTGGCTACGAGTATACGAAACTTACTAATCATAATAATAATAACATTTTTATTTATAAGTAGGGTAAAAAATTATTGCTGTGTTATTAAGAGTGCTATTGGAGATGAGATTTTTTGCTATTAAGTAGGGTAAAATAATTATTGCTGTGTTTTCAAGAGTTCTATTGGAGATGAGATTTCTTGCTATTGAATCGAAAATATAGTGGTTCTATATTGAAATTTAATAGTGAGAAATATCGCTCTAAGAGTGCTATTAAAAATGTGGCAATAATTGTTTTACACTACTTAAATCGAAAATATAGTGGTTCTATATTGAAATTTAATAGTGAGAAATATCGCTCTAAGAGTGCTGTTAAAAATATGGTAATAATTATTTTACACTACTTAGATCCATACTAAACGACAAAATAAATCCACGTGGGATTGTGAGTGACATTGCACGTCGTCCCTCTGTAAGATCTTGATCGAAGGTGTACTCCGACAACTCATTGCCAAAATCATATATGTTGTAACAATACAGCCCAAACTCACAGTTACGTTTAGCAATTGTCGCTTGGTATTTTACCCTTAGATCAATGTTGTAGACTCCATCTTCGCGAGCTCCGAAGTTTGCGTCAGTTGTATTTATTCCGCGCGATGTGAGGGGAAGTATCGCTAGCTGATTGCCACTATCGTTCATCTCCGTGTAGTAGATCGAGAATGGTTGACCATCCTTGAACTTAGCGTTGATTGCCATACTCAATTTGGGTGTTATTCGATACGAGGCGAAGATACGTGCTATGTAGGCTCGATCTTGGTCGAGTCGCCCCGCAGCCTTATACTCACTATCTATATTACTTATGACCTGTGTTGTGTTGGGGTTTGCACTACTCTCGGAGAGTGCTCCCATATTGTTGTGTAGAGGTCCACTACCAAGGGTAGAGACTCCGCCCACCATATAGGATTGCCAATTGAGCGAGAATGTAAAACGCGGCGCAACATAACTATACTGAACATTAGAACAGAAGAAGAAGGGGGTAGAGTTGAAGAAACTATCACTCATAATGCCATCGGGATACTCTCCAACAACATAGTTTACCTCCTTGCCTCCATCGAGGTAGAAGATGTCGAGATCTCCAACTCCTTCGAACGCCGTACTCTCCATATAGCCATAGTCGCTGTACTCGCCATCAAATCCAACGCGCCAATTGTTGCAATATTTACGGTAGCTATGAAGGAGGTAGAGGTTGTGGCGTCCAAATGTGATGTTGACTGGTATGTCGACAACATAATAGTTTGGCTGCTTTGCGTCGCTGCTGAGTGTGTGGTATGCTCCACCAGTTGTGGTGAAGAGTCCGCCCTTTTCGCCACTGTCGTAGAGTCCATTGCTGTTGCTATCGTTGATGTAGTAGACCTCGCCACTTAGATAATCATCCGAAAGGAAGCGAATGTCGTCGATGTTGTAATTAACTCTCTCGCGGCTGAGGTTCAAACCCGCCTGAAACCACTTCGAGGGTTTGTAATCGAGGGATAGGCGCGCCTCAACGTTGGGGCTTACGCGACTGTTACCACTCACCAACATCGCGTCAAGACTCAAACCAACACTCGCCTGTAGATTTAGATTTTTTGTTAACCTCTTTTCTGTGTTTAGGGCTACGCTATTCTCCAATAGCGCACTATAGTAGTCGTTGGTTCGCCACTCATAGAGATATAACATTGTTGGATTTTCATCCTCCGTTAATTGATAGTAGGTACTATTCTCGAAGTTACGCTGCGATGGATTGAATCGCAGCAGAGAGTTGTAGCCGTCGAAGGTGAGGTTCAACCAGTCGTTGAGCCTCTTGTTGATTGTCAAGCTATGCGAGAACTCTATGTTAGATCCGTCGGGTTGCCAAGGCTCAAAACCCTCGCTATCGTGGTCTATTAGGTTACGACTATAGTTGAGATTCTCGTGCTCGGTATTGTTGAGTGAGAGGTTAAATCCAGATGTGTAACTCGTATCCTCTTTGCGTTTTGTACCATAGAGTGATACGTTATAACTCTTAAGTTCCGAACACTCCTCCTCGCCGAAGTAGAACTCCGAGTTGAGGTGGTCACGATAAGCGAATGAAGCGAGGTAGTTCGTCTGGTCGAAGAGCCCTCCAAATGTCAACGGCAGCTCTCCACCAAGTTGAAACGTACCATAATTTTCGGGATAGAATTCGTTGATTCCCCCTTGGTCGAACCCTACGATGTTGCGCTGACCAACGTTAATATATGCACTCTGCATATAGTTGCGCTCCTTACCCTTGATGGCGTAGTTGAGATCTATCGTCCCAGCACCTTTGATCTTGTTGCGATCGTCGATAGGCTTGTAGGCTCTATCTAGTGCCGTCGCGTGGAGCAGGCGAATGAACTCTGTTGTACCTGCCGAGATTCCACCTACTCCACCGAAATTATATTTTGCACCGATGCTCTCCTTGCGATTTGACGATGTGTCGAAGTGTAGTTTGGAGTCGATGTAGTCGAGCGAGAGATCGTAGTTGCTCATATTGGGGGTATAGAGCGCCGACCCTGCGAAGTAACGACTGTCGATTCTAAATCCATCTACGTAATATTTATTCCATCGAAACGACCCTCCGTCGACAGAGAAGATCATTCGATCGGGCTGATTGTACTCTCCTGTTGTGTCGGATTGGTATGTGATGTGAATATTTTGTTGGTCGAGATAGTGGACAAGATTATTGTAGAGATATATCTCTTCGAAGTACTCTTGTGTGGTTGTCTCTACACCATACTCTGTCTGTGGTTGAGAGCTATAGGCTAATGTAGCAGAGAGAATGAGTGCTGATGAAAGGAGATATTTTTTCATTGATTAAAGGTGTTAAAGATTCGAAAAAGGTGAGCTATACACTAAAATATGATGCTTCCAACAAATCCAAGTGTAACGGTTTGATATATGTTACTTTTGGGGAGCGATGTGACATATGCTGCATCATAGTCGCAGAATGCCTTCATCGAGAAGTGTCTATTGGCGAGATACTCCAAGGAGAGACCCGTCCCAAGTGCAGCGCGTGCCCCCTTGCTAATTGTTAGATACTCTTTATAGTATTTAATGCCGGCGAGAGCCTTTGTACCAAACCTTAGGCGAGGTGTAAATGGAAATGCAAAGTAGCAACCTACATCTCCCGAAATAATGTCAACCTCATCCTCTAATGTCACACCGCTCTCAGTGAGCGCAGCGTTGGCGAGTGCTAAGCGACCTCCAACACCGATATGTTTACCGAAGAAGTATGCACCTTCGAGACCTACTACACTACCCATCTCCAACTCTGTCGTATCCGAAATTTTGCCGGTTGGCATAACGCTACCGAGGTACAGACCAATGGTTGATGGCTTTTCGATGTCGTACCAACTGGGGGTGTCGAATCTATCTAGATCTCTATTTATTCCACGCTCTTTGAATATCATATCGGCAAGTAGATATCCCGCCTCTGTCGCTAATATTCCCAACCCTGCACCAACGACGACATCTCTTATCCAGTGGCGATTGTTGACAACCCTCATCAACCCTGTAGCTGTGGCGGCAGTGTAGCCACCGATACTATACCACTTACTGACAGCTCCATACTCTTTATGGAGCATCGTTGCCGTCATAAAGGCTGTTGCGGTGTGTCCCGAGGGGAACGAGTTTTTGGCACCGGTGTCGGGACGACCAACGTCGATGCTACTCTTCAGACCATTGGTTGCGAGTGTTACGATTACAACAGATAGAGCATCAGACGTAAGCATTCGTCCCCACGAGCTACGGCTCTCGACGCCAGCACTCTTCAACCCGATCATTAGAGCTGCGGGAGAGTATTGTAAATAGTCGTCGACGCTCGTGTGTGCATTGAGGCAGTAGCTGTCACGCAAACTCTTAAACTCACCAGTCGATGGAGTGAACGCCAACCCCGTAGCTACGAGTGGCAAGCCTACGTGTAGCACCTCAAAAGAGTTGCTTTCGAGAAATTTCTTGTGACTTTTGGATTCGGGGTTACTCTCCTGCGCAGAAGCAACGAGAGTTAAAAAGACGAGAAGCTGAACCAACCAATATTTCATTACGCCACAAATATAATCTTATCGAACATCCGACTCGACAAAAATAGGCAAATAAATATATATTACCAAACATTTGTGGTGCGATATACCGTTGCAGAGCGACGAAATTTTAGGATTCTCTCTTTATCTCAACGATTTCGTCACTCTTAACATACCATATGTAACCCTCAACTTCACGATATCCCATCTCTCCCAATAGCTCCATATATTGGCGCATTTGGCGAGCGTTGCTCGACGGGCGAAGCTCTCCGAACTTGTAGTCGACGACGATAGCTCGGTGACCTCGTATCATTACACGGTCGGGGCGTCGGCTCGACTTTGCGTCGGGACGTATTATCTCCACCTCGTTGCGCACAACATCCCACTCCGAGTCGAACCACTCTTTGACGAGTGGATTTTTGAGACTCTGCTCGATTGTTTCGATTAGGGATTTGTGCTCCGACGAGTTGATCTGCCCATCGTTAAGCATCATCTCAACACGTTGTAAAATCTCACTTCGTGATGTTGCCTGCTCAAATGCCCGGTGCATCAAAATTCCCAACTCTCGCGGTGCAAACACCCCTTCACTATCTTCGCGATAACGTTGCGCAGGGAGACGTAGACGAAGATCTGATACGTGGCTTTTGTACTGGGTCATTATAAATGGCTCGCGACTATAATCCTCATCTGTCGACTTGATCGGTGAAATAGGGGTCGAGAAGCTATATGTTACCCCCTCGTCGCTCTTGGTTGCGATGTGATTTGTAGGTATAGATTCTGTTACCACCTTTCCGATACCCTTTCCAACTCCTTTGTCATTAACCTTTACAAATATATGAAGAGACTCAACAGCACGTGTTAATGCAACGTAGAGTGTATTGATGTTGTCTATGCGTGTGTAGACTCTCTCGCGGTAGTAGTCGGCAGAGAAGACCGAATCCTCCATCTTCGACTTATATTGAATGGGGAATGAGCCGATGGGATTCTCCGTGTCGGTTGTCCCTTTGCTCCAGACAAAGTTCTTGTTTAGACCACTTGTTTTGGGGTTGCAATCCCAATTACAGTACGGTAGTATGACCACCCTCTGCTCCAACCCTTTTGCTTTGTGGATAGTGAGGATCTCTATCGCGCTACTGCTCTTTTCAACACGTAGAGATTGTTTCGCTCCCTTCTCGTGCCACCACTCAAGAAAGAGAGAGATATCTCCAATTTTGTTCTTCGTGTAGTTTATGATCTGCTCGTGGATAGCTTGAACATACGATATGTTGGCACTCTTGGATGAAAGATCGTAACGTATAATTATCGACTCCATCGCCTCCAGAGGTGACAATATCCTAATTGAGTGAAGAAACTCCACCTCCTCTTCACTTAGCTCCGTGTCGATATACTCTCGTTCGAGGAATCTATTGTAGATAGCTCGTTGGAGAGGTTCGTTGGGGGTGAGAGCAAGGTGTAGAGTTGCTATAATAAAATTACTAACGGGCGAATAACCAACAATCAGAGCCTCCTGTGTCATTACATCGAAACGATATTTGGGATCGTGACACTCCTGCTTAAACTCTAGCAACGTCTGCGCCACCATCGACGCCTCGCGGTTCGATCGCGAGAGGATCATTATATCACACGGGCGATAACCTCGATCTATCGCAGCACATATACACTCCATCAAAGGGGGCGTTTCGCGATATGTAGCGACCTCCACAAAACCACCTTCAGAGGCTTTGCGTTTCGGATTTTGGGCGTGATCTCGGTAGGCGCTACGTATTATGTTGTGGAGCTCTTGGTAGCACGCTCGGTCGATCTTCCCCTCTTCGAGGGCGGAGTGGAGCTCTTCGTTTAGCTCTTGGTTCTCGAGCGTTACGATATTTTCGATTATCTCGTTGTTGAATGTTACAACGTTGGGGAGTGATCGATAGTTGTCGACCATATTTACAACTTCGGTGTTTTCGCTACCCAGTTCACGCTCTATATCCGCGTGCAGAATACGCCAATCACCACCACGCCAACGGTAGATTGATTGCTTTATGTCACCCACAATGAGGATTGGATTCTCCTTGGGTTCACTCTGTGCAATAGCATCACGAAGTAGCGGGAGGAAGTTATTCCACTCGCGACGTGAGGTGTCTTGAAATTCGTCGATCATAAATCGAGTGTAACGATTACCAACCTTTTCGTAGATAAATGGAGCGTCGTTGTTCTCGATAAACTCCGCCAAAATACGTGATGTCTGGCTCAACAACATTGTGTTTTGCTCTTGGCAGATCTCTTGAGTCTTTTTGTAAAGGTCGTACATCATCGCGAAACTACGATAGTTCTCACTCAGTAGTTTCGACGTGTTTATATCTCTAATACCCAATTGATATAGCTCCACAATCTCGTTGAGTCGTCCCATCATCTCGGTTGCGAGTGTTACGTCATCGCCCTTGCCACACCACTTATCTATGTTGTCGCGGCAGGCGATCTGTGCCGGGGTAAGTGCTGGTAACTCCTTGTTGGACTCTGCTATGCGGCGGAATATATGTGCAGGGGAGCGACTCTTGCCCTTGAACTGATCGCAATCACCCCCGATCCTTGCAAGTGCATCTTTGGCGAGGTTCTGTATCTTGTCTACTATTTTCCGAGACTCTCGATCCATACTGGATATCATATCGCGCAACTCCTCCTTTGTGCGTGGTGATTCGAGCGCTTCGCGAGCCTGCTCCTTGAACAGCTCATCTTTGAGGGCTAAAATTCCCTCCCTAACATCCCACTTACGCCCCTCATCAATACGCTCCTGCGCTAGCTCCATCAACCACTTGCGTAGACTCTCATCCTCAATTAGAGCATCGGCACTCTGTGTGATTATTGGCGATGTATCGATTTCGAGACTGTAGTCTATGTCTATTCCCAGCTCTTGAATGAATGCGCGGAGAACACGTTGAAAAAATTTGTCGATTGTAAGTACCGTGAATCGAGAGTAGTTGTGAAGAATGAGTGTTCGAGCCTCCAGTGCTCGGGCACGAATCATTGATGGAGAGAGGTTCAAATCAACCTCCAGCTGTGCCATATAGTCACTCGACTGCCCCGACGCGAGGGTGTGTATATGCTTCAATATACGATGTTTCATCTCTTCGGTAGCCTTATTGGTGAAGGTTACCGCCAGAATGTTGCGATAGAGGGCTGGGGTCTCGATTACGTCGCGGATATATTTATAAGCTAATCGGTACGTCTTACCCGAACCGGCACTTGCATTGTATATTGATGCTTTCATTTAGATCTTTGGGGACAATAATTATGTTAGCAAACTTACATAAAATTTCCCATTATAAAAAACATCCGACCTATAAATCGCTCTATTAAGTCGGATGTTTGAACTTCAACGGGCTGTGGCGTTAACCCTTCTTGGGTGATGCCGACGGCTTCGGCTCTATGACCTTAACGTCGAGCTTCATCAACGACGCTTTTATAGCAGATTCAGAACTCTTCGTTTTGTCATACTTTACACTAACCGTCTGACTCTTAATGTTCACAACCACATCCTTAACACCCTTCTGATATGGCAGCACCTTCATAATTTTAGCCTCACACGAAGGGCAATCTATATCCGTTTTGAATGTCACAGAGACAACAGTATCCTCCTTTGTCTTTGACTTCGATTGTGCCTCAACAGAGGTCACGGCGCAGAGGATCATTGCTACCACTGCGAAAATTTGCATAATTTTTTTCATCTTTGTTTATTTTAGGGGAGTTCTATTTTCTCCCAGTTTTTAATTTTTAGTTAGTACTGATGCGTTAATAGTCTCTACCACTGCCCTGCGCGGGCGGCGGCGGAGGGCTCTCCGCGGAGCTTTATTATATTGCGGTTGTTAATAGATTGATCCTCAATCTATTAACAACCGAGCATAAGTGTCATCCAAATCGAAAAACGCTACTAATCATTAAACATTTATCATTAATCGTTTTAGGTAGCCATCATAAAGAGTTAACACATCAAATGTAATGGCTTAAAAGTAATTTGGAGAGAAATTATAACTCCCCATTAATAAAGGTTAAATCTCACTCCAACATAGAACTTACGCCCCATCAACGGTCCCCAAACCACCGACGAATTAAACTCTGGCGAGAATGGATCATCCACACCAATAATTGGGCTCTCCTGCATATAGTTTCCTATATTTTCGCAACCTGCGTATATCTCCCACGCACTCACTCGACGACTCACCTGCGCAAAAAACATCGGATATGACGGAGAATACGAACTCTCTGCAATCACCCCATCCTGAACGGGTAGGCGAGTAGGTCCATTGAGCTGTGCCGTAGCATCGAATACCCAGCGACGCATCCTCGTTGCATACTGTAGGTTGAGTAGGGTCTTGTATCGACTAACCAAAGCCCTCTCTGTTCTGTAGAGCGATCCGTCGGGACGATCTAGCGTAATTGAGCTATCTGTATAACGAAACGTAGCAAAGATATCAAACCCCGACATAGGAGCCCACGTAAGATCTACTTGATAGCTATCTGTTGTGGCTGGAGCAGAGGTGTTGTATATGTATATTGATGTTGCATCCCACTCCTGATCGACCACAACCGTGTTTGAGAAGTCTGTCCTAAAGTAGTCGACGCTAATTGTCGCATCGCCACTCTTAATTATCCCAAATCGCTGAGTAAAACTTCCTCCGAGGGTCATAGCCCTCTCCTGTCGATCAAACTCGCGACCTACCCCATCATTAAACACAAGGTTGCGACCCGTAGTCAAAAGACCAATGTTATCTGTTATAACATTAGATGTACGATGCCCCATTCCGACCGATGTACGCAGCGTCGTCGATGGTGTTATCGACCATTTCAGTTGACCTCGTGGCGTGACAAGGAGGTTATCGTAGTAGCTATTGTAGTCACCACGAATACCCGCTATGAGAGAGAATTTATCCCCCTTCTTAAAGGTATACTCGCCATACACACCCACCTCATTCTCATCCCTAGAGAGGTCGTAACTATTATCGACCAAAGAGGTGCGATTACGGAGTAGCTCATCGATCATCTGTATCTGCGATGAGACTCCGACAATAAATGACGAAGAGTGTGAGAAGTAGTGGTTGTACATCAAATTAGTCGAAATCGCATTCTCACGCCCCTCATAGTCATTGAGTCCGAAATAAGCATCCTCGTCAAACAGATCGCAATCTGCAACAAACGCCACGTTCGAACGCAACTCATCTCCTGTCGTCTCATCATAGACCGACGCGCCGACTGGAGCACCGATTTTAACATAACCACTAGCTCCACGATTCTGAATCTGCGAACCATAGATACCATCCTCCAACATTGAGTCTCGACGCTTCGTGTCGTAGCTATACATACCACCCAATCGATCCTCCTCTAGAAGCTTCACACCCCAGCGTATCTGCACCCCACTCTCTGCGAGGTAGCTCCAGCGGTTAGCTATGTTGTATTGCTGCGCCGCCGCCATATCACGAAACCCATCACCGTTGTGATCTATTTGGCGGATGTCGGTATCTCCCGATAGATGCACCATAACCACGGTCGAGAGTTTTCCACTACGACCCACTGGCAATGCTGTTGAGATATTCGCCTCGGGGCGTAACTCATCGTTTAGGTATAAGTTGAGAAATAGACGTTCGCTATCTGTTGGTTTTCGATACTCTAGGTTTATCTGCCCCGTTATCGCCTCGTGTCCTGCCGTCACCGATGATATACCCTTCGACACCTGTATCGAATTAAGCCACATACCGGGTGTGTAACTCAATCCATATGGGGCACTTATTCCTCGCATTATGGTTCTATTTTCGTCGAGCATCTGAGTATATGTACCAGCCAACCCCAACATCTGAATCTGTCGTGCACCCGATATTGCATCGCTAAATCCAACCGTCACCGAGGCGGAGTTTTCGAAACTCTCCGCGAGGTTACAGCACGCCATCTTACAGAGCCCAGCAAAAGAGATCATCTCATCTTTTGCGATTCCATCTTGTCGAATATAGTTTCCATTCAAGGTGCTCTCTACCACCACACTCTCCAATTCGAGAGCTGACTTAAGTACAAAATTGACCCTCTGCATAGTACTTTCGACACGTATCGTATCATTCAAAAAGCCAACATATCCTGCAACGAGTAGATCATATCCTTTGACCCTATGGATCGAATATTCACCGCTCGCAGTGGTCGACTCACCGACCGATGTGTCAGCCCACCAAACTGTTGCACCCACGAGCCTATCACCCTGAGCATCAACAACACTCCCCTCTATGCCAACAGCTGAAACAGCAGGTGACATAGCCGATAATATCGCCACAAATGTGGCAACAATAATATATTTATTCATAATTATATGCGTTAATTGATAGTAAAAAAAGTGTCACTCAATGGACACACTTTCCCTATACCAACGCAGGTGGTGCTCTCAGAAGTGAGCACGATGGGTCAAACCCCCGATATAGATCATATTGCCGCCAATCATCTAAATTGGCATCCTTCTCATTTTGAATAAGGTCCGTTACGACAGCATAGACAACAACAACACTACCCTGCACCCTCTGCTGATCGCTCAGAACGAACTCCAAAGAGGTGTCGCAACTCTCGACCATACATTGATGAGCAACCTCTGCCCTATGGTTCTCACACTCATCAACGTGCGAACAGTGGTGATGGTCCGTATGAACTTTTTCATCGGTGCAGTGTGCCGAACAATGGCACAAAGATAGAGAGAACACAGAGACCACACCAACAGCAACAACCATCAGCAGCAACAAAGAATATATGTACTCTCTAATTCTCCTCATTCCACAAAAAATCTTCTCTGCAAAGATAGGATTATTTTTTGGAATTAGCTACCTTTGTAAGATGAAAAAGGTGTTAAAAAATCTTCCAACAATCGAGGAAGCTCTATCTACATATTGGGGATATAGCGAGTTTCGCCCAATGCAACGTGAGATCATAGAGTCTATTCTCGCAGGGCGCGACACGCTTGCTCTGCTCCCCACGGGTGGTGGAAAGTCGTTAACCTATCAGATTCCTGCTCTCGTTAGTGCCGGAATATGTATCGTGATAACACCTCTAATTGCTCTTATGAAGGACCAAGTAGATAGACTCCGACAGCAAGGCATCTCTGCCGTATCTATCCACTCGGGACTCTCGCGACGTCAGATCGACATAGCACTCGACAACTGCATATATGGCGACGTAAAGTTGCTATACGTCGCACCGGAACGACTCTCGTCCCATCTATTTTTGGAGCGTCTCCGACGAATGGAGGTCTCTTTGATCGCTGTCGACGAGGCACACTGCATATCACAATGGGGCTATGACTTCCGCCCGAGCTATCTGCGTATTGGAGAGGTAAGAGCCTACACTCCCAACACCCCAATATTGGCTCTAACTGCCTCCGCTACAGAGTTGGTGTGCAAGGACATAATGAAAAACCTCAAATTCCCAAAGGATAACATCTTCCAAGGTAGCTTCACTCGCAAGAATCTCAGCTACGCCATCCGACACACCGACGACAAAAATGGAATGTTGCTGCGCATCCTCAACAAAGTACCCGGCTCAACAATCGTCTATGTACGTACCCGCAAGGGGTGTGAAGAGATAGCCGACTATCTCAACAAAGAGGGTTTCAGCGCCACATTCTACCACGGTGGACTCCCCAACACGGAACGATCTCTTCGTCAAGATGAGTGGATCTCGGAGGAGTGTCGCATAATCGTTGCGACAAATGCATTTGGAATGGGTATCGACAAACCAGATGTCAGAGCTGTAATTCACTATACTCTATGTGATTCTCTGGAGGCATACTATCAAGAGGCTGGTCGTGCAGGTCGCGACGGAGAGAGGAGTTATGCCGTATTGTTACACTCCACAAGAGACATTGGACGCATAACGCTGAGCCTCGAAAAGGAGTTCCCATCACTAGACGAGGTGAAGTTAATATACGACAAGATATGCCGCACACTTGGGGTCACCTATGGCGAAGGTAACGATATTAGTTTCAACTTCAACATTCGCCAATTCTGTATCGACGAAAACATCTACAAAGGCACATTGATGAGCGCCATCAAGATCCTACAGATGAACGACTACTTGACGCTAATCGATGAGATGGAACACCCGGCAAGAATTATGTTCGTCGTAAGTCGAGACGACCTATACCGTGTCAGAGTAAACTACCAAAACCTAGATCACTTTATCCGAATCCTACTACGTCTTTACGACGGAGTATTCACCGAATTTAGGAGAATCGACGAGGTGCAAATTAGCGCTTTGAGTGGTTACAAGCCACATCAAATAAAAGATATGCTAAAACAACTATGGCGAATGCGTCTCATACGATACACCCCAAGCAACTACTCTGCGATGATCTATCTCAACAAAGATAGATCACCAATAAATGATCTCTTTATCTCACCCGAGAGCTACAAATATCGCAAGGAACTCTACGTCGAGCGACTCGGAAGAATGGTCGAATACACCAAAAACACAAATGTTTGTCGCTCCAAAATATTGAGCAGTCACTTCGGAGAGAAGAGTGCAGAGGAGTGTGGTGTCTGCGACATATGTATTGAGAAGCGCCACAACACGGTCGAATACAAAGATATACGACTCAAAATTACACACGCAATAGCCAACTCCCCACAACGAAAACTCTCAACCAAAGAGTTGGTGACAATTATCCCAATACCCCCAAAGAGACTACTCGCAGAACTCGACAAAATGTCTCTGGAGGGGATTGTTACAATAGATATTGGAGGTTATTTAACCCTTAAGTAGGGTTGCTGTGTTTTTAAGAGTGCTGTTAAAAATATGGCAATAATTATTTTGCACTACTTATTTCTAGGAATTATAGATAAACTATGAAATTTTGGGTTTTATTTCGTATCTTTGGGCGTTTATAACTCCACCTCAAAAAACAATGGAACAACAATCGGATCTATCGACAATAAGCAATGAACTGACAGCTACACTACCAGCCCTCACATTCAAGGGTGAAATTATTGTTGTCGATAACGAGAAGCAGATCGAGGCTGCTTGTCGCGACCTTGCATCACATCCTCTCATTGGATTCGACACCGAGACAAGACCATCATTCAAGGCTGGCATAAGCTATAAAGTGTCACTTTTACAGCTATCGACACCTACCCACTGCTATCTATTTAGGCTCAATAAAATCCCATTCAACTCCGAGATAAAGGAGATCCTAGAGAGCCCAAAAATAAAAAAAATTGGGGCTGATGTAGCAGGTGATCTCCGCTCGCTCAATCAACTAACCAACCTCAAGGCAGATGGGTTCTACGACCTACAGAGCTACATCTGGGAGTGGGGAGTTGGCGAAAAGAGCCTCCGCAAGATGTCGGCAATAGTTCTAGGCTATCGCATATCGAAGGCTCAACGCCTCAGCAACTGGGAAGCAGCAGCACTCACGCCGCAGCAACAACTATACGCAGCAACAGATGCGTGGAGCTGCATTGAGATACACAACAGACTCCGCACAATGCCCAAGTTAACCCTCGAAAAGATTGCTCAAATCCAAGCCGAGCAACAACAACGAGCAATCGAAACCGCGGCAAAAAAGGCGGCAAAGGCTGCTGCAAAAGAGGGTAATCATAAACGGAAATATCGTCGTCGACCTAATCGCACTACATCGACAACAAAAGATAAAAACATAGAAAAGTAACAACAATATGGATAACAGAGCACAACTATATCTTAAACGAGGCAAAGAAGAGTCTCTACTACGTCGTCACCCGTGGATCTTTTCGGGGGCAATAGAGCGCGCAGAGGTTGACGAGGAGCTAATTGAGGGCGACATCGTAGATCTCAACACAAAGTCGGGTGAGTTCATCGCAACGGGACACTATCAAATCGGATCTATTGCCGTGAGAGTTCTCTCATTCGAACACGAGGAGATCGACCAAGAGTGGTGGAATAGAAAAATCGCAGCAGCATATAACGTCCGCGAGACTCTACAACTCACCCAAAATAACAAGACAACCTGCTACCGTCTTGTTCACGGAGAGGGAGACCTTCTTCCGGGACTCGTCATAGATATATATGGCACTCACGCTGTTGTGCAGTGCCACTCTGTAGGTATGTATCGTTCACGTCAACAAGTAGCAGAGGCTATACGCACAACATATGGGGAACGTATAACATCAATCTACGATAAGAGCGCACAAACCCTACCCTACAATGCTGAAACGGGAGCTGTCGATGGTTATCTATACGGAGGTCACAACTCTCTCGAAACAAACATTGTTCTAGAGAATGGTCACAAGTTTGGAGTCAACTGGGAACGAGGTCAAAAGACCGGATTCTTCATCGACCAGAGATATAATCGCGAACTCGTTGGGCTCTACTCCAAAGATCGCACCGTCCTCAACACATTCTGCTACACTGGAGGGTTCTCCGTCTATGCAATGGCAGGAGGGGCAAAAGAGGTCTGCTCTGTCGACTCATCACAGAGAGCCGTAGAACTTGCAGACGAAAATATAAAACTCAACTTTGGAGAGGGTGTTGCACACACCTCTGTTGCGGTGGATGCAATGGAATATCTCAAAGATATTGGAGACAAATACGATCTAATCATCCTCGATCCTCCGGCGTTTGCAAAACATCACAAGGTGGTTGGCAAGGCTCTTCAGGGTTACAAACGCCTCAATGCACGCGCATTGTCACAGATCAAAAGTGGCGGTATTCTATTCACATTCTCCTGTTCGCAGGCAATTACGAAGGAGATGTTTCGCACCTCAATATTCACAGCCGCGGCAATAGCGGGGCGCAAAGTAAGAATCCTCCACCAGCTAACACAACCGTGCGACCACCCAATAAACATATATCACCCTGAAGGTGAATATCTCAAAGGGCTAGTTCTATACGTTGAGTAAAAAGCAAACAGACCGGAATACTTCTCATATTCCGGTCTGTTTGCTTTTTACTCACCCTCTATCCAACTTGCCTCCAACATCTCGACGAACCAGCGTGGTGCACGAGTAGGTCGACGCGAATCTGAGTTCAAAAAACCCAACACCGTAGAGCCCGTATTCAACAATACCCCCTCCTCGTTATAGATCTTATATAGAAAGTTTATACGCGCCGTGGGTAGCTGCTCAAGTGATATCTCGACACGTATCATCTCATCAAACTTGGCGGAAGCGACATACGATGAGTGGACCTCTAGAATAGGCATCATTACACCTCGACTCTCCATCTCGGCATACGAAACTCCCAAATCACGCATCAAGTCAGATCGTGCCGCCTCATAATAGCGGATATAATTTGAGTGATGGACAATCCCCATCTGGTCGGTATCAACATACCACACCCTCATTTCATAGCTTCGTCTTATCATCTCAAAATCTCTATTGCAACCCTTTCGTTTGTCCTATCGCACATTATAACTCCATTGTCGTCAATGGAAATAGAGGACTCTATCCCACCGATTCTAACGGTATACTTTCCTGCTGGAGGTATAGCCTTCAAAGACTCCGAAAGCCACACCCTACCATCACCATCAACTTGCCCAACAACAAGGTATGGTCGCGACAGAAGTTCGCTCACACCCTCCATACTACCAGCAGCAACCATTCGTCTCACAACCGTCGAACTGACACTCTCCGGTGTGTCGGCACGCCACTCCTCGACCTTTAGTATCTCAAAACCAAGCTCTTCACTCAGCTTCACAAAATCTGCCAACGACCCCTCGTTACCACGTCCAAAGTGGTGATTATACCCTACGACAAGAGTCTTAACCCCAATCTTTTCGACAAGACACTGTTTCACAAACTCATCGTAGCTGAGACGACTAAAATCTCGATCAAATGGTATAACAATTAAATTATCGACACCTATAGAGCTCAACAAATCAACCTTCTCCTCCAACGATGTGAGGAGTCGCAACCCATCGGTACGCCCCAACACGATCCTTGGGTGGGGTTCGAACGTCATCACAACGCTCTCACCACCACACTCTCTCGCACGTGAGCAGGTCTCATTGAGCAATGACAAATGCCCTCGATGTAGACCATCAAATGATCCTATCGTAACAACCGCCCCCGTAAACGTTGGCAAGTTATTAAACCCCTTATATACTCTCATATACTGAATAATATTAAATTAATATCTCGTTCATTCTCCCACAAAATATTTAGGAGCGATCTTGATTCTCCTCACTCTCCTTCACAAAGTAGGCAACTTTCTCTAGTAACGTCGTAATATCGTAGTTCTCGACAACAATACCCTGAGGGAAACTCAAAGGTGTAGATGTAAAGTTCAAAACACCTCGTATACCAGCATTAATAATTGGCAACACGAGTGTCGAAGCGACCTTTGTCGGCGAAGCGAGAATCGCAATTGAGATCTCCTGCTGCTCGACAATCTCACCAAACATATCCATATGATAGCAAGGTATATCGTCGATAATAGCTCCGACCTTCTCAGGGTCTACATCAAACGCCGCTGTAATCTTTAGGTTAAAACCTCTCGCATTAAAATATTTGGTGATAGCCTGCCCCAAGTGCCCCATACCGAGTATCGCAATATTTACCATCGAGGAGCTATCGAGAATAGAGCTGATAAAATCAACCAACTCCTTTACATCATACCCCTTCTTATTGTCACTCGAAAAACCAATCAACATCAAGTCACGACGTACCTGCACAGCTGTGATGCCGTGAATACCCGCCAAGACGTGAGAAAAAATATGTGTTATACCCTGCTTATGACTTGCAAGGAGCGTTCGACGATACTCACTGAGTCGTTCTATTGTCTTCTCGGGAATCGCATTTGGTATTGCTGCTGCCATCGTATTACTCTACTGTTAATGTAAAATCTAGGTTATATCTAACCTTCATCCAATTTGTATTCACTCGTCTCTGCAACGAATCCACCCTCTCAAATCTATACTGTGTCTGAAGCGGAGTATAGATCTTACTACTCATACCATACTGTATGTCATTATACATACCCTCTCCAAACATCTTTACCACGTCGTAGCCTCGATATGAGTAGAGCGATGGAAAATCACTAAACTCCTCGCTATATCTGCTGTCGAACTCACGTACAACATCCGCATCACGCCCCGCCATATAGGATGGGAAGTTAACGACCCTATTCCTAAAGTATAGCGTTTTATCGATATTGTCATAACTTCTCCACGCAGGATTCGCCACAACGCTAAAATTCAACACCTCCGACATCACCTCTCCAGAGTCAACGCGCTCCGACACCTGTGTAGTATACGCCGACGCCAATGCCGACAAAATTCTATCAACCTCAGTCTCGCTATCCGACACCACAAAGAATATGTTGCTCTTCGCCCCATTACAAATCAATGGAGTTAGGTCGCTAGGAGAGGTTTCACAAGCCAACTGACTAAATGCAACTGAATCCACCTCATAACCCAACGTATCAATCTCCGCCTTCGCCCTCTTCAACAGCTCTGCAAAAGCTCGCTCTCGCTCCGTAATCACAGATGGGTGTTCATATTTATATTTATGGATCAAGAACTCGCGTCCGCACTGCTCTGGCAGAGTATCGATCGCCTCAACATCAAACAACACGCTCTCACTCTCCTCCGACGCCTCTTGCAACTCAACCGTCTCAACCTCTGCTGAGAGAAGAGAATCCACACGAGGTAGATATAGACCATACTGAGCCAGTAGTGAGTCTGCCGAAGTCAATAACTCATACTGTTTAGGGAGTGTGTCAACCCTCTGAACATAGAGTCCGTGATGTGCGAGTAGAGTATCAATCTGCGCCACATACGACATATCGTTATTCTCACCATAGATCACAGTTATAACCCGCTCCTCATCATCCAACAGCTCGCTCAACTTATTATAACGCACCTCAACAACCGGAGCAACTTGAAACAGCACTTCACTATCACTATTCGAGAGGCTCGCAAGTGGAGAGACTACAGGGATACGTCGACGCTCGGCATCGCTCAACACAAGAGGCATCAACTCCTCATAGACTGGTCCAACAATAAGATCCGAATTTTGGAACTCCTCGCTCGCCACGATGGTCTCAACGGTCTCTGAACTTCTCTCCGTATTGAATAGATTCACAACGACGCTACGACCGCTCTGTTTCAACTCCTCAACTCCCATCAAGAAGCCCTGATAGAACTCCACAATTGGTTTCATCGCATACCCTCTAATCGAGAGGGGCAAAAGCAACGACACCACCAATGGTTCATCACTCTGTAACGGTTCAAATGAGGCTCTCGCAAAACTCAACTGACCATCCTCATAATCACTCATATCGTTAACCAAGATGAGTGTTCCAACGGGAATTGGCTTACCCATAGGGAGGTCGTTCAAATCCTCGATCTCACCCTCTCGCATATCAAACCTATCTTGTAGAGACTCCAGAGTGTCATACTCATCAACGAGATGGTAGACCAACCCATCATCAACGACCCTATTTAGTTGCTGTCGATACTCATCTAGCTCCGACATTGTCGCCGACTGAGAGCTCTGACCCTGCTCGCTCTTACGAATATTGATGCTCTGACCTATCGCAAGTGACGATGGGTCGAGCGTCGGGTTATCCTCAAGGATCATATCCACAGAGATCTCATATTGTCGAGCAATAGCATAGAGCGTATCACCTCTCTTGACTCTGTGGAGATCGAACACCTTCGACAACTTCTTATCCGAAACTGCCTTAACCGCCTCAACAACATATGGGATCTTGATGTTGATCCCCTCATTAAAACCGTTACGTATAATGGGATTTACATCATATATGTCGGATGTTGATACTCCATACTCCTTCGCCAGCGAATACAACGTCTCGCCAGCCTCAACTCGGTGTATGTAGTAACGCGCACCATCTATGTAGACCACACTCTCCGTGCGATCTTTTGGCGCACCAACCACAATCGACCCTCCTGTTGCAGCAAGAACTGCTACACCTAGTATGGTTACAATAAATCTCTTCATAAATTTAACACTACTTCATTTTTGTTGTCAACGCCCTAGTTCGGATCTCTGTTATCACACGCTTCGTATAGAGAGGAAAATCGCCATTCATCATCCAGCTGTAGTAGTTGGGCTCACGCTCAAACACCTCTGCAACCGAAACACCTCGATGCTTACCAAACCCAAACACCTCAACACCTTTCTCATCATAGATAATTCGTCCAGCAAAGTCGGCACTCTTATTATGTGTCGAGAAATCTGCCAACCCCTCAACATCCTTAGGCAAGTCTTCATATCGTTCCAACTGTGCCAAGAATACCTCATATGTAGCCACCGTGTCTGCCTCCGCAGAGTGTGCATCTGCAAGATCCTTGTCACAATAGAATTTATAAGCTGCAACCAATGTTCGTTGCTCCTTTTTGTGGAAAATGTTCTGCACGTCAATAAAGTTACGTCGCTTAAAATCCACCTCTATGTTAGCTCGCAAAAACTCCTCTACCAACAGCGGTATATCAAAACGAATCGAGTTAAACCCTCCAAAGTCACACCCCGAAACAAACTCCATCAATGAGCGTGCAACCTGCTTAAATGTAGGGCAATCCACCACATCTTCATCATATATTCCGTGAATTGCCGAAGAGCTCTCGGGAATATGCATCTCAGGATTTATACGACGAGTCTTTGTGATCCTCTCACCATCGGGCATAACCTTAATCATAGATATCTCGACAATTCTGTCGTTCGACGTATCGACACCCGTAGTCTCTAGATCGAAAAAAATTATCGGTCGCTTTAGTTCCAATTTCATACTCTCAACCACTAAGCGTTAATCATCATCGGCATCAACAGCATCAACGTGTCGACACTTCCTGCCTCGTCGTAGATGGGTCTAAAGAGACCTGCACGCGACGAATCCGCCAACTCAACCGATATCATCTGACTATCCATATTTGTTAGTATCTCGACAAGGAACGTCGATTTGAAACCAATCGTAATAGGCTCCGAATCGTAGCTACAGCTCAACTTCTCATTTGCCGACACCGAAAAATCAAGATCCTGCGTGTGAAGTGTAATCAACCCCTGCGACACATCGAGACGAATAAGGTTAGTCGTAGGGTTCGAGCACACAGCAACACGGCGAATCGCATTCAGCAACTCAACTCTATCGACCAACACTTTATTGGGGTTATTCTGTGGTATTACGGCACTATAGTTGGGATAACTACCCTCAATGAGACGACACACCAACGTATAGTTCTTAAATTCGAATCTAACATTCTTCGAATCAAACGCAATCTCAACACTATCCTCCGCCTTGCTGAGAAGATTCTTCAACAACGTCGCAGGTTTCTTAGGCAAGATAAATGACGTAGTTGTATCAAACGACTGCGACACCGTACACTTAACCAATTTATGAGCATCCGTAGCGACAAAGGTAAGCGACGATGATTCGAAGTTAAAGAAGATACCATTCATCACAGGGCGCAAATCATCATCTGCCGTAGCGAATATTGTCTTGTTGATTCCACCGACAAGGCTATCCACCTCGATAGTCAACTCACGTCGCTCCTCTGCGATCTCCTGCATCTCTGGATAGCTCGTAGGATTTGCCCCGGGGATAGATGACGAACCACTATTCCAACCAATTTTTATCTCCCACGTCTGCTCGTCTACCTCTATCGTGAGTGGCATATCGGCAAACTCCTTAAGTGTATCGAGCATCAACTTGGCAGGTGCAGCGACCACACCATCACTCTGTGCCACATCAACCGATATTGAGCTAATCATTGTTGTCTCAAGATCCGAGGTTGTAACCTTGAGCTCCTCACCGTGCAGCTCCATCAAAAAATAATCGAGAATAGGGAGAGTGTTTTTGTTACTAAGAACCTTACCTGTTGTTGCGAGCAGCTGCTGGAGTGCTTGACTTGATACCGTAAATTTCATCTTGTTGTTTTATATTTTATCTATTATTTTCCTATTTTTACAATGTAGCTAATTTATCGAGTGCCATCTCGATCATACCCCTCACAAATGGCTTATAGTCGGTGCAAGCATCCTCCTTGACCCTTTGAGCAATGATAGTACAGATCGTCGCAGCCCGATGCCCCATCAACTTAGCAAGCCCCGCAAGTAGGGAACTCTCCATTTCGTAGTTAGTCACTCGACGCCCACCGACATTGAACTGCTCCATCCTCTCGTTGATGCTCTCATCAGCCAACCCAACCCTAACGTGTCGACCTTGAGGAGCATAGAAGCCGGGCGAGGCGATGGTAATACCCTCAATCGTCGAGTCCGAAAACAGCTCTCGTAACTGCGGATCTGCATCCACTGCATAGGGTCGCGTAAGATCATCTCGCCACCCCATATGAGCAATAAACTCTCTCTCCAACTCTTGCGATCGAACCCCATCGTTACCACCATAGAAACTCAACACCCCATCGAATCCGATAGAGGTTCTCGCAAAGACGAAATCCCCCACCTTGATATCTCTCTGTAGTCCTCCCGACGTCCCCAACCTAAGCAGTGTTAATTGGCGAGGTTCAAGGCGCACGGTACGGCTCTCGAAATCCACATTGACAAGTGCATCCAACTCCGTAACACTAATATCAATATTCCCCAATCCGATACCTGTAGACAACACACTCATCCTGCGCCCTCTATAATACCCCGTCACAGTACGGAACTCTCGATTCTCCACTCGACACTCCACATCCTCAAAATAGGACGCAACCAACTCAACACGACTAGGATCGCCAACCAAAATAACGACGTCAGCGATCTGCTCCGGGCGCAAGTGAAGATGAAATATTGTACCATCTTCATTGATAATCAGCTCTGAGGGAGGAATAATTCTCATAAAATTAACTCTAGTTACATATAATTGGGATAAAAGTAGTAAATTTACAGCGATTTTCAAAATTATAGATCACATAAATAACATATAAATTATATGACACTAATCAAATCTATCTCCGGCATCCGTGGCACAATCGGGGGCAACAACACAGACAACCTAACGCCAATCAATATAGTCAAATTTACGACCGCCTATGCACGCCTCATATCAGAACAGAAGAGCGACCAATCTACCCCACTCACAATCGTTGTGGGACGCGACGCACGTATCTCAGGCGAGATGGTTCAGAGCATCATAGAGGGCACACTCATAGGGTGTGGCGTAGAGGTCATCAGCGTCGGTATGTGCACAACGCCGGGTGTTGAAATGGCTGTTACTCACTATGGAGCAGATGGTGGTATCATCATAACTGCATCTCACAACCCTGCTCAATGGAACGCCCTCAAACTTCTAAACTCACAGGGTGAGTTCCTCAACAACGACGAGGGTAAAAGGGTTATATCACTCTCCGAGGAGGAGGAATACGACTACCCATCAATCGAGAGTATCGGCAAACTAAAGTTCGTAACAGATTTTAATCCAATCCACATAGAGAAGGTGCTCTCAATGCCAATCGTGGATCTAGAGAGAGTCAAGAGCCGCAAATTCAAGATTGTTGTAGATGCTGTCAATTCAATTGGTGGCGTCGTAATTCCCGACCTACTCCGCGCTATGGGATGCGAGGTGATAGAGATCAACTGCGAGCCAAATGGAGTCTTTGCCCACAACCCAGAGCCCCTTGCCGAAAACCTAACTGAGATAGCAGCGGCAGTACCTGCACACGGTGCAGATTTAGGTATTGTTGTTGACCCTGACGTAGATCGCCTAGCTCTTATCTGCGAGAATGGAGCGATGTTTGGCGAGGAGTATACTTTAGTTGCTGCTGCGGATTACATTCTATCTCTCACAAAGGGCTCCACTGCCTCAAACCTTAGCTCATCGCGCGCACTCCGCGACGTCACCGAATCATATGGATGCACATACACCGCAGCTGCTGTTGGCGAGGTAAATGTCGTATCGGCGATGAAATCCACCAACGCCGTAATTGGAGGCGAAGGCAACGGAGGCATCATCTACCCCGAGCTTCACTATGGTCGTGACGCACTCGTTGGCGTGGCGATAATCCTCACCCTACTAGCTAAAAAAGGATATACCGCAAGTGAACTACGAGCTACATACCCTGCATACTTCGCATCGAAAAATAAGATAGAACTAACAAACGAGATAAATGTAGACGAACTTCTAGCAGAGGTCAAGAATCGTTATCAAAATGAGAATATAAATGACATTGACGGTGTTAAGATAGATTTTGCCGAGAGCTGGGTACATCTACGCAAGTCGAACACCGAACCAATTGTGAGAATCTACACCGAAGCCAAATCTCAAGATGAGGCTGACACTATCGCCGAGCGATTCATCGCCGAGATGCGCGAAATCTGCGGAATATAATCCACAAAAAAACAACGTGAGTTCCTCTTTGACTCACGTTGTTTTTTATATTTATCCACTTCACTATAGCCCACCTCTCATTAGAGCGATTTGCTTCTCCTTTATCTCGGCAACAAGCCTATCTCGATCTCGACAAGAGATGTAATACAGATCCTCGTAAGCATCTGTAATCTCAACCAAATACCTCCACTCCGTAGCATATATCACAACCTTTGTAAAGTGCCTAAAGTCAAAGAAGTGCCCATAGTACCCCAAAAACCCACACCCTCCAAAGACCGGCAGAACCCACCTAATCTTACGCGGAGAGACCTTTTTTATAGATATGATTCGATCTATTTTGATATCTGTGCGATCCAACACACAAACAATTGACAATTGACGATCATCCACCTCAACATATCGAGGTACGGAGAGCACCATCAATATAATCAACGCCACAACAAACGATATAAACCAAGCGGAAAAGAACCCTCCAACATAAAAAGCATATATAAACAACCCCACTATAACAAATGCTATAATGTGCATAATTGTCCAATAGACCGCCACCCTATCGAGGTGAAAACCATAGCGACTACTCTCCATCTTGCGACTGCTCCAATATTGCTCTGGCGAACAAGATATCCTCGCTCGTCGTAATCTTTATATTACCCTTTTCACCCTCACACAACCACACTCGCTCTCCCATTCGCTCCACAACCGAGGCATCATCTGTAAAGCTAGGATCATACGGCTGTAGATATGCACGACGCAACATCGCTGCATCAAAAAGTTGCGGTGTCTGCACAGCGCGATATCTCGACCTTAGGACGGCACAAGAACCACCCATCTCACCTACAACCTCACGCAACGAGTCACTAACCTCAACAACCGGAATAGCCGACCCATTAGATATAGCGCTCTCCACACATAGACGAACAAACTCCACCGAGCACAATGGACGCGCTCCATCGTGCACGCCAATAATTTCGACATCATCCCCCACCTTTGCAATGCCAGCCTTCACCGAGTCGAACCTCTCAGACCCACCTGCAACGACACTATGTTTTGCGACACTAAGCCTAGCTGACAAGTTGCGCCAATACTCAACTCTATCCTCCGCCAACACAACAATCAATCTAGCACTAGGCAACGCCCGTGCAAAGTTATTTATGGTATGAGCCAACACAGGCAGCTGCCCCAAAAACTGAAACTGCTTAGGAACGACACCGCCAGCACGACGACCACTTCCTCCCGCCACAATTACGATAGCTACTTTCGGCTCTATTCTCTGTTCCATATTAGTTTTTTACCAAATCCCAACCTATTATCTGTCAACTTAACAAACTCCATTTCGAGCCTCCACAACGTAAGAGGAGCTACAGCCGCAAACGGAAATGTCTCAATGTAACACGCTCTATCACGCTCATCACCCGGCACAGCGCGCCCCGATATCTGCAACCCCTGCAACTTACCCACAACCTTCGTTTCGAGAACTATCGAGGCAGCGACCTTAGGATTCTGCGACATATGACCACCGTGCGCTGTATCGGCATTTGACGAAAATATAAGTGCAGCACGCTCACTGTCGAAACTATAAAAGGCATTCGAACAATATGGTGCGCCATCGCTATCTATTGTAGCCAAAGTCAAGACGTGATGCCGACCTATAAACTTTACTATCTTTGAATCTAACATTATTTTATTATTTCTTAAATCTCATCGAGTTCAGCCACAACTCTATCACGCTCTCTCAAGAACGCCTCTTTATTACTCTCTCGAATTGGCTCAAGTGACCTCGGGGGAAGGCTCAACGGATCAACCTCAACACCGCCAATCCACACTCTATAGTCGAGATGAGGCTCTTGAGAATCGCCCGACGACCCCACATAACCAATCACCTCTCCCTGCGATATTTTACTACCTATGATTAATCCTCTTGCATATCGGCTCAAATGAAAATACCCACTCTCGACACCATTTGAGTGACGAATTTTCACCGTTTTTCCATCAATCTCCTCTTGCCCCACAAACGAGACAACACCATCACCAACTGAGTGAATCGGCGTCCCCGTAGGCGCTGCATAATAGACCTCCATATTAGACGATCTTCCATCTCTCTGCGACGAACGCACACTCGACTGGTGTGAATTTGAACGAGAGTATCTCAGTGGCGATTTTAACATCTGCATTCTCAAACTACCACCATCTTGATCCCAATATTGAATCTTCCCATCCTGCTCAAAGGGGATTGCATAATTCAATTTGTTATTATGATAAAAAGCCGCACCTTTGATCCGACCTATACCAATCGAAACAGAGTCATCCACAAACTCCTCATCATAGATCACCCTAAAGCTATCACCGCGCCTAAGGCTAAAAAGATCTACGCTCCACTGAAATATATTTCCAATATCCACACCCAACTCATAGGGCAAACTAGAGCTCTTTATCGCCCCCATTAGTGACGATTCAATCTTTACACTTCGACTCTGCTGCACAATTTTGACAGGTTTAGAACCTCTCTGCACCCCTATCGAATCACCACACATAACAAAGAGCACATACTGGAATTTATCTATCTCATATGCGACATACTCAACGCGGCTACGCCCTAACGAGTCACTCTTTAGAAATATTGTATAGTCATTACCAACCCTCATCTTACGAAGTGGGAAGACATCCACAGAGGCTCGTTCCACACGATGAACATCCGTTGCAGATCGACCATACTGTTTCATTATATCACTCATTGTCTCCGACTTACGCAACGTACAACAACGAAGTTCATACCCCTCTACATTCACTCCATATCTCATTACAACCTCTGGTTCACGAACCTCCTCTCGCTTCACATCGGCTGACGACCCCACAGAGCCACACCCCACAAAAAGGAGCGTCGCCAACAAAACCATATAGAGATATAGATGTTTCATTCCGTCTATTATTTAGCCAACCACAAGAGTATGACACACAAAGATATAAAAGATTTTTTATTTTCAAAAAGAATCCCCCTTTTTTTTAGGGCAAACGCACGAAAAATTGACGGGTACCGCGCTAACGCCGCGCGGGCGGTAAGCAAGCTTACATTTACTTTTGTTGCGGCGATTATAGGGATACTTCGTATAACAAAACACTAAGGTGTAGCGCTTTATGAAAGTAAACTTTCAACGCGCCACACCTTAATGTTTTTATGTCAGCCGTTGGCTGACATCCCTGTAATTGCCGAATGTAAACACAGAGTGTGACATCATCGATTGAATCACCAGTAACATCATACGTGTATACTCAGTACGCTAAGGTTTGATACGCAATGTTACATTGCTTTAACGCAGTTCTCGCCTCTATTTTTCGTGCGTTTGCCCTACCCTTTTTTTAACGATAAGATATTGTAATTTTGCGTTGTCAATATATTTTTATACCTTTGGCATAGATATGAAAACTCTAAAAAAAATAGCCCTAGCCCCCTTTTCACTTCTGTACATTACGGTAGTGACGCTTCGTCATTGGCTATTCGACAGATCGATCCTTCGAAGCGAGAGTTTTCGAACACCCATCATCTGCATTGGCAACATCACGGTTGGCGGATCGGGCAAAAGCCCAATGGGAGAGCTACTGCTGGAACACCTCACCAAACAACACACCGTAGCAATATTATCGAGAGGGTATGGTCGTCGCACGAAAGGTTATCGCGAGGTGATGGTCGACGACTCCTATCTAGATGTAGGTGACGAACCGCTACAGATCAAACGCAAATACCCCTCTGTGTTGGTTGTCGTTTGTGAAAAGCGCGCCGTCGGCATCAGACAGATCGAACAAATACACCCCGAAGTAGATGTGATTATAATGGATGACGGATTTCAACATCGCTACGTCACACCCACCTGTAATATCATAATGGTTGATGCTACACGCCCAACATTTGAGGATCTACCACTCCCTGCGGGTGAGCTTCGCGACACGACTAGCTCACTAAAGAGAGCTAACATATTTATCGTCACAAAGTGCCCCGACTCAATGAGTGATCTTCGACGTGAGGAGTTTCGTTGCAACCTTCTCTACACCCCTCAGCAGAGTATATACTTCACACAAATCGTCAATAGCCTCCCTCAACCAATATACCCCGAGATAGCGCACCAATTTGACAAAAAAAACGAAGTAATAGCTCTATCTGGAATTGGAAATCCCGCGCCTTTTCTGAAGACACTTCACACTCTCTACACTGTGATCGAAGAGCTAACCTACCCCGATCACCACAGCTACACGGAACGTGACATCAAAAAGATATCCAGCACTATCTCAAAACATCCACGATCTGTTATCATAACAACCGAAAAAGATGGGGTTAAGTTCCTAAACAACAACAATATCCCAAACACAATAAAACAAAAATTATACCACTCACCAATCCATATGAAATTTATATCGGGATCGAAGAGTGAATTATTAAAATCAATAGATAGTTATGTTAGAAAAGATTAAATCAATCGCTCAAGATATAGCGAAGAGGACAGATAATTTTAACCCCGAAATAGGTGTTATCCTCGGGTCTGGATTAGGTAATTTCGTAGAGGCTATCGACATTAAATACTCTATCGAATATAGCCAAATCGCAGGCTTCCCCGTATCTACAGTAGAGGGACACTCCGGACGACTCATTATGGGATATGTGTCGGGACGCAGAGTTGTCGCAATGCAGGGTCGATTCCACTTCTACGAGGGGTATACTATGGCGGAAGTGACGCTACCCGTTCGTATTATGAAGTTGCTAGGTATTCAATCCCTCTTCGTATCGAATGCTGCGGGCGGAATCAACACCTCATTCCAAGTTGGAGATCTAATGGTCATCACCGACCACATAAACCTTATGCCCAACCCTCTGATTGGACGTAATATGGAGGAGTTTGGAACACGCTTCCCTGATATGCACGACTGCTACAATCGCGAACTAATACGCAAAGCTACTGCAATCGCTGAGGCAGAGGGAATAAAATTACAATATGGAGTTTATGTAGGTGGTACAGGTCCTACATTCGAGACACAAGCAGAGTATCGCTACTTCAAGATCATCGGAGGTGACGCAGCCGGTATGTCGACCGTCCCCGAGGTTATCGTAGCGCGCCACTGCTCAATCAAGGTATTTGGAGTCTCTGTAATTACCAACTGCGGACTAAGCGACGAAGTCGGAGACCACGAGGATGTACAACTTCAAGGAGCCAAGGCGTCGGGGCGTATGTCGACTCTCTTCACCAAACTAATTGGAGAGCTAGAGGCATAGATGATAAATAGAGCTATCATAAGGGGTTACGTAGCTGACGACCCACTTATTCGCGCCACTGAGGGGGGTAAATTTGCCCGCCTCAGAGTCGCCACCATAGAGCGTATAACAATACAAAAGAGTGGCATCACAAAGGAGCATATCGAGTGGCACACAGTAAACCTATGGGGTAAAGATGCCGATATTGCAGACAAAGAGATTCGCATAGGTTCTGCGCTCCACATTGAGGGAACAATTCGCACCAGCGAATGGGAAGATCGAGCAGGAAAACTACACCGCACAGCCGACATAACAGCCGACACAATAACCCTACTCCCGACAATTGAGGGGTATGATGTTCCTCGCTCAATAGTGGAGAAAATGGAGTTACTATACCCCTCCAAAACATCCAAACGCAAACCTACATACGAGATAAAAGCTCCAGCAGAAGATCCTGACGATCTACCATTTTAAGGGGAGTTCTATCTCCTCTCTCTCAATATTTAGGGAGGTTTTGCACGAATGTTGTGTTGGCTACGTTAGTCGTATTACAAATCAAATTTTAGATTATGGAGTGGTTCATAGAGTGGGGATATTTAGGTCTTTTTATTAGCGCAATAATTGGCGCAACAATCTTCCCTTTCAGCTCGGAGGTAGTGCTCCTAGCACTCCTCACCCAGCCCTGCATCAACCCCTACATTGCAATAGCCTGCGCCACACTTGGCAACTGGATTGGAGGAGTCACCTCCTACTATCTCGGTTATCTTGGACGATGGGATTGGATGGAGCGTTACCTAGGAGTCAAACGCTCAAAACTAGAGGCACAACGCTCCACAATAGAGCGATGGGATGCGTGGGTTGCTATGATGACGTGGCTACCATTTATTGGCGATGTACTCGCTGTAGCATTGGGCTTCTATCGTGTAGATTTCAAAAAGAGCGCCCTTTTTATGCTAATTGGCAAGGGCGCTCGATTTGTTGTTTGGACACTTCTATATTATTGGGTCGAACCTCTGTTTAAGGGTTGATTAATCAAACTTAGATCTATCTTATTGCCAAAGCTCGAAAACTGTTAGATAGCCATCATAAGGTCCCTCGGGTGAGGTTGCGTAGACACCCACGCAAAAACAACCTAATCCGCATACGTCGCCACGATCCATTTGGGGTTAACAGCGCTGCTGATACTATTTTTGAGAGTCATCGTTAGGGTCGTAACATCGCTCGTCAGTGATATTGTCGCTGTCTTGGAGCTGGTGCTATTGCTATTAAACGTGATTTCGGCTACATTACTTGCCAAGTTTGTAGAGATCGTAAACACCTCGTTGCCCGATGATTTCGAGTCGATATACATCTGCAGCGTGTACTCTCCATCCTGCATAACGTTGACGCTATATGTAGCATACTCCCCTGCGGTCTCGAACCCAGTGATCTTCTGCGTATCGTTTGTCACGGTCGATGAGTTCGCAATAGGTGCATAGCAGAGTATCTCGGCTGAGTCGTAGTTGGTATCACCCAGATAGAATGTCGTAGTTGTAAACGACCCCTCGTCAGCGAGGATCTCATTGTACCACGCCAAAACCTTGTTCTTGTAGGTTGCGGCATTCGTCTTGTCGGTCGATGTGCCTGTACTATTGAGGTTCTTTGTCTCGGCGTAGTCCTCCTTTATGTTCCAAAACGATGTTGCATCTTCGTTGTACTCGTTGAGCAAGAGTTTGTAGTCGCCACTGCGCAGACCGATGTGTTGATACTCAGCCTTTATGCTCGCCACAACTTCGTCGGTGAGCGCTTCGTTGTCGAGGCAGGTGTTGCTGGAGTCAAATGGGGCGTAGTGCGATATGTAGATCTCGCGTGAGTTGTCGGTTATAGATGGCGAGGCGAGCACGCTGTAGAAGCTCTTACCATCGAGTGGCTTGCACTTAGATGTCGATGCTCCCGTAAGATCGCAGATCGTGGGCAACATATCGCAGACGCTCAACACGGAGTCGTTGTCGACAGCTGTCGTGTGCCCCTTCCAATAGATAAATAGTGGCGAGTGAATACCATTCTCCAAGTTCTTGGACTTGCTACCGTTATACCCCGATGGATTGCGCCATCCCCACTCCGATGCTGTCAGCAGAGAGGTGTTGTAGTTTGGACCATTGTCGCTCATAAATATGATGACTGTGTTGTCGGCAATCCCCAACTGCTCTACCGCAGCGATGACACGTCCCACTTGATAGTCGAGGTGTTCCAACATTCCGTTGAGTGTTGCAAAGTTATCACTCTGTCCCAATGCTTTATACTTATTGATGTAGTAGTCGGGAGCGTCCCAACTCTCGTGTGGGGTGAGGTATGGGATGTAGGCAAAGAACTTCTCATCCTTGTTGCGAGTCATAAAGTCGATCGCCATATCAGTCATCGTGGCATCTGTCCACTTGCCCTCACTCTGATCGAATGAAAGCTCTGTGCCGTAGTAGTTTTTACCCTCATACTCGCCATAGTAGAGACCATCATTGTAGCTGTGGTGGTATAGTGAAGCCATATACGCCTCGTCGAAACCTCTCTCCCAAGGGTAGTATCCGTTGCTCTTGCCCGAGTGCCACTTACCCCACATACCAGTCTTGTAACCTGCATCTTTGAGCACTTCGGCAATGGTCACCTCGTCAAGGTTCACGAAGTCACGCCCCGAGTGAACACCCGATACACCTGTGCGTAAGAAGTGGCGACCCGTGAGCAACGATGCACGAGTGGGAGCACTCACCGAGTGGACATAGAAGCTCTCGAAACGAGTCGACTGCTCAGCGAAGGCGTCGAGATATGGGGTGCTGACACACTGATTATTTCGATAGCTCATATCGTCGAACCCGAAGTCGTCGGCGAGCATCAGGATCACATTGGGGTGTGAGTTTGGGAATGAGGTGGATGGCGTGTCGTCGGTGGCTGCGCTATCCGTTGGCTCTGACTTTTCGCAAGCGGTAGCTGCGCATAGTGCAACGACCGAGATTGATCGTAGCAGGTATGGTATTTGTGTGGTATATCTACTCATTGTCGTGGATGTTTGGAGAGTATATGTCGACAACTATTATGATACTCTCACAATGTAGTTGCCGACATATTAGTCTCGTATTAATTGTTCTCTACAATCGTTGGACGGTCGTTGATTGTATCTGTACCTGCGCTGAATATGTAGCCTGTGTAAGCAGATGCTTTGATCGCTGTGTTCATCGTCTCAACAACTGCATTTAGTGCCTCGATATCGTCTATTCTTGTACCAAAGCCAGCAGATGCCTCCTTTATGTAGTAGCAATCTGTTACATTATCAGCCGATCCTGTGTTTGCTATCGGCGGAACAGCTGTACCCCCTTCGTCGTTGTAGCAACCAATAATATACCCTGCGGTAGTTAAGTTGGAACAGATTCCAGCAGCAACAGATCCAGTATTGTAGCAAGCAACAATATAACCACCACTACCATTAAACGTACCGACAATACCAGCCACCTTGGTACCACCAGTAATAGCACCTGTGTTAACACATCCATTAACTACAGTAAAGTTAGCTCCAGAATCATTGTCTGCGGCAATTCCGAGAATACCTCCGACCTGATTACTTGCTGATGAGATTGTACTACTATTCGTACAACCATATATGGCAGAACTTGTTAAGGCATAACCTACAACACCTCCAATATTTACATTGCTACTTCCTGTAACTGACCCACCACTCAAACAATCCTCGACAGTAGTGCTGACGATATAACCAGCTATACCTCCTCCGTTCTTAACGCCTGAGAATGAGCCTGTAAACATACAATCTGAGATAGTTGTGCTTGTCGCCTTACCTACTATACCACCAGCGTTCTCCGAAGAGTTCTGCGTAACGGTCGCGCTACACTCGCAATCGGAGATGGTTGCGCCCGTCACAACACCGACAACGCCACCAAGACTTCCTATACCAGTGATTGTTCCTCCTGTTATGGTGCAAGATATAACTTGTCCGCCCTCATTTACCGTACCTGCGATAGCTCCTACACCTGCTGTACTACCCGTAATCTTAGGTGCTGTTAGCTCGACATTCTTAACGATTCCTGTGCCTCCGATGATGGAGAATAAACCTTTCGTACTTGAGAGTCCCGATATCTTCTTGTTGTTTCCATTGAACTCCTTGCTGAGTGTCGCTGGGGTGAAGGTCTCGTTATTTAGGTCTATATCGTCTGTCAGCATAACGTCGCAAGTTGGACTAGCTAAATATGCGAGCAGAGCCTCTTTTGTGCTAATCTCAGCTACAGAAGTTGTAGTCATATCGGCAGTGTCGAGTGTTGTCAAACTACCTACTGCATATACTGTAGTCGCTGCATCTGTTGTATATTTTTTCTCTGTGCTACCATCGTATATCACCTTTACCGATTGATCGCGAGCTGTACCATCGTTAGGTGTCACAGCCAAATATGCGGTGTATGACGTTGCACCTGTCAAACCCGACAGTGCGAGTTCATATGTCTTTGTGCCATCGACGAATGTCAATGAGTTGAGAGTAGCGGCAGAGTCCATCGTGAACTTTATGCACACCACTGCATCTTGATGTGTAAGGGTAACCTCATCCTCGCTCAACGTGCCCTCATACCACAACACACTTTTGAGATGATCTACACTATTATCTGCCGTCTGGGTCTGCGAATTAACTTTAGCCTGTGCCGCTGCTACATATGCTGCGTATGTATCTTGACCCGACGATGCCTTTGCTGGATAGACAGCCACGTAGCTACCTAGGTTGTCGATTGATGTCCCTAGCGTTCCCGATGTTGCACTGCCCATCGTGCAGTCTGTAACCCACTCACCATCTTTCTTGTAGATCGAGACTATATCGTTTGCCGATAATGTGGCAGAGATCGCTGATCCTTCGCTATTTGTTATGTCGTCTGGCATTGTAATAGTTAATGTATCATAAGAGTTGATTGAGAATGTGCTCATCGCATAGACGCTACCTGCGACATAGTTGGTCGAGATCTCTGTCGTGTAGGTCGCGTCTGCTGCATCTGCTGGCACATAGAAGCTCTGAGTGCGAAGTGTTGCGCTCGCTGGGTTTATCATCATAAAGGCTGGATAAACACCTCCGACAACAGTCATTGCATCCATATCATTCATCGTAATCTTGTATGATGACGAGCCATCTACTAACTTCAATGTCTGGGTCAACGTATCTGGATCAACGTTAAATTTAACCACCGCAACCGCCTTTTTGTGAGCAAATGCGATCGGATCATCGCCATTGAACTCAACCTCCATATAGCACTCATCTTTGAGGTGGCTCGCGGTTATACCTGTCTGCGCCTGAGCGCTTGTAATCCCCTCTGCGTAGGCTACATACTCCTGATATGTTGACTGATCCTCACCCTTTCGAACAGGATATACCGCAACATAGTCGACATCATCCTCTAGGCGAGTATCTCCAACGACGCTGAATGTCTTGAGTGTAGCCGCCTCATTGGCAATATTGAAGTTCGCTACCCACTCATAATCACCCTCTGCCTTGTAGACCGAGAACTTGTCATTCTCCTCCCACGTAAATTCGAATGAGGTTGACTCATCAACAGTCATTATATCGGGAACGGTTACGATTAGTTCATTAAAACCCTCTTCGTCAGGTGTTGGACCCGAAGAGTCTGTAGTATATATATTATCAAGTGGTGACACATACTCATCTTCGCAACTGGTCAACGCAATAACTCCTAACAGCAGAATATTGCTCAATAATAGTGCTCGTTTCATAATTCTTTTTTGTTTTAGATTCTTATTTTCAATTTTAAGTAGGGTAAAATAATTATTGCTATGTTTTTAAGAGTGCTGTTAAAAATATGGTAATAATTATTTTACACTACTTATGAAGTTCTTATAATTTCAATATCTCAATTCCCTTTACTTCGAGAGAGCCTCGATCGATGGTATCGTTGTCGTTGAATTTTAGCTCGATCTTGCCCTCGCCCTTACATAGGTGGACTACGCCGAGTCTCTGCGTACCCCACATCTGTTCGTAAGCCTCAACTCGTGGTGAGCGATCGGGACTCTCTATCTTTGTTGGTTTATATGACTCTAGAGCTACGGCATCACCGCCATTTAACGACACTTTGTGTGGTTGCTGGGTCGACGAATATTGTAGAGTCACTTGGTAGTCGCCCTCTGTGTCGACAATTACGTCCCAATATATTTTGTCGTCGCTCGACATATCGACCATCCAGTCGCCTGCCCAACCGTGGATGTTGGTGTAGTAGCGAGTTGTTCCGCTCATCAACGCCTCGTGGGTCGGTAGCTCAATGGGTGTGTCGAGCAGTCCGATATGGGCCGTTCTGCTTACCGAACGCTTATAGTCAGGTTTTACGTCGGCGAACCAACTGTCGTAGATTGAGATCATACTATCCGCTATTGCGAACTCTCTGTCGACTAGGTTGTTTTGCTCCGACGGATCGACGTGTTTGTCGTATAGCTCGTGCTCTACATTGGCAAATGTTATTAGCTTGTATCGGTCGTTATAGACCACACCATTGTAGGGGTTGAGGTTTACGTCGGTGACTGAGCGGTGGGTGAAGAGGTAGCGGTTTGCTAGCTGTGACTCCTCGCCTGTCAAGACTCCTTTGAGCGATACGCCTGTGAAATTACGCTCGTTTTGTGGCTGATAATCCAATCCGCAGAGCTCTATGATTGTCGGCATAACATCAACATATGATGTTGTCTGCGACAGCTCCATCACCTCGATGCGACCCCTCCAATATATGAGGCAAGGGACTTTGAAACCTCCCTCGTGCATCTCGCCCTTCTTGCCTCTCAACACTCCATTGTAGCGGTGGTCGTTGGGTCCATTGTCGGACATAAATATAATGATCGTATTTTCGTCCAATCCCTTTGCAGTGAGGTGCGTGAGGAGTCGACCTACATTGTAGTCAACGCACTCACACATCGCATATACTGAGGCTGTCACACTATCTAACGAACTATATTTGTCGTAATACTCATCTGGCACTTGGTATGGTGCGTGAGGCGCATTGTATGGAACGTAGCAGAAGAATGGTTTCTGAGCCTCTGCGCTGCTGTCGATGAACTCGATTGCGCGATCTGTCAAGAGGTCGGTGATGTAGCCCTCAGCATTGAAAAACTCCTGATTGTGCTGCAACCTCGAATCGAAGTAGTTGGTCAAGTGACCTGCGCAGAAACCTACAAATTCGTCGAACCCCTGACCATTTGGATCTTGGGGGTAGTGCGCGCCGTTGTGCCACTTGCCAAAGCACCCTGTTGCATAATCGTTCGATCGAAATACCTCCGCTATCGTCTGCTCCTCACTATCCATATTCTCCGATGATCGGGTTACGAACATAGCCCCTGTGCGGAGGTGGTCGCGCCCTGTCAAGATACCTGCACGTGTCGAGGCACTCAGCGGACTAACATAGAAGTTCGTAAGGTGTGCCGACCTCTCACACAGCGAGTCAAGCACAGGAGTACGCACAACCTCGTTGCCATTAAATCCGAAGTCGCCCCAGCCCTGATCGTCTGTTAGGATCAGCAGAACATTGGGCTCTACCACCGCTTGCCCCGTAGAGCAAGCAGTAGCGATCCCTCCAACCAAAAAACCTAACCAACCGTAACCTTTCATATCCTATTATTATAAACTTATAATTTCTAAACACATACGTGAGTTGTGGTATGGGCATTTCCACATACCAGCCTTATCCTCACTTAGGTTGATTGAGCCATCTTCGCGACGACTCCACCACCACTCGCCACCTTCGGCATCTACAATCTCTCGCTTTACATACTCCCAACACTCGATAGCTTGAGCCTCTGCCGTTGGGTCGTTGTGGAACTTTGCGAGCCACATCAAACCTACGACACACTCCGCCTGCACCCACCAGTGGCGGTCGGTGTCGAACTCTCCGCTGGCGTGTCGCTCGTAGATCATCGAGCCATCTTTGCGAAGCCCCTCCTTCGAGACCTCTGCAATACGTTTCACGATCGGCGTAACCTTTGCAAGAGTATCTTCATTCCCCAACACCTGCGCAGCCTCCAGCAGCAACCACGACGCTTCGATGTCGTGACCATAGGAGTAGATCCCATCCAACCTGCGCCACTCCATATCGAAGAATAGCGAGAGGTGTCCTGTCGTGGGGTTGTAGATCTTATCGGTGAAGATATTTATTAACCTCGTAAGCGATATTCTTAGCTCCTCACTTCGCCACACTCGATAGAGATTTGTGTATGCCTCCAAGATGTGGAGGTGTGTATTCATCGTCAGCGGTGCGTTGTCATCCTTCTCGCTTAGACGGAGATCCTCAATCTCGCTCCAATCCTCTTTACGAGCCTCGATATATCCGACTGAATCAGCCACATAGCTATGCTCCTCTATGGAGTGGTAGAGTCGTTTCGCCTGCTCCAAAGCCTCCTTATCGCCCGTCGCTCTATTGTATTCGCTCAAGGCGTAGATTACGAAGGCGAGGGCGTAAAATTGATTCTTCGTATCTTTGGGGTTGCCATCGCTGCCGACACTCCAGCAGAGTGTTCCACGCTCCTCACAGTAGAAGTGCTTGATAAGATACCTCTTCGCGTGTCGTGCGCAACGAAGATACTCATCGTCACCCAACACTCGGTAGGCTGCAGCGAACGACCAGAGGATGCGGGCATTGAGAACTGCCCCTCGATCTGCACCCTTTAAGAGTGTGCCGTCGCTCGCCATAGCCCCGTAGAAACCGCCCTCCTCACAGAGCATATTGCGCTGCCAAAATCCGAGGATGTTGGTGCGTAGATTCACCCAAACCTCTCTCTTTAATATCTCTCTACTGCTCATCGCCCGCTCTTTTTAATGCCAACTCGGCTCTTATACTCTCCATCCTGCTCTCGCTAAGCGGATAGAACAACATTATCGCAACGCCAAGAAGTGACGCTAGCGCAGGAATCCAACTCATCAACGATCGCAAACCATCGAGAGCCACCTCGCACTGTTCAGCCGAGACCCCATCGACAGGAGTTTGGTAGTTGTAAGCTGTGAGCAACCACAACACCAACGACGTACCAAACGCCCCTCCGAACTTCTGCGCCATCGACGACGACGAGAAGATCAAACCAACAGAGCTACGACCATTCTTATGCTCCGAATAGTCCGCCACATCGGCAAACATACTCCAGACCAACGGAAGTGTAATACCTGCTCCAATCGAGATCAATATCTGCAAAATGAGCATCATCCAATAACCCGATGTAGAGCCATCTGTAAGGAAGTAAAAGGGGATCGAGAGAACTCCTGCCGCCAAGATCGCCGCCATATAAGCCCACTTCTTACCGATCAACTTCGCCAACGGTACAGCCAACACAACCCCCACCATATTCGCGATCTCTCCAATAGCTAGGAATAGCGCGCACGATAGTATCACGTTGCTACCAAAGAGTCGCCCCAAAAAGCTATCACCACCGATGTAGTCGGCAAAGTAGTATGCTGCAGCACCTCCACGGATGGAGCAGAATAACAGCACAGAGATCGAGACGCCGAGCAAAATCCACCACGGTGCATTCCCCACAAGAGCCCTCAAATCTTTAACAATACTACCCTCCTGCTGTCTCTCAACTGTTACGCTGATACGCTCTCGAGTCATCAAGAAACACAACACGAAAAAGCACAAGCACAACAGCGAGACAACACCGATCGAGAGCAGCCACGAAGCAGGGTCAATCGCAGCGTTATCAACCCCTCGCATCTCACCAAACATATCGCGCAACGGCTCAAATATCGCCAACGCCACGAAGCTACCTCCATAGGCGAAGAACATCCTAAACGAGGAGAATGTAGTTCGCTCCTGCGAGTCGCTACTCATTACACCCAACATCGCACCATAAGGTACATTGATCGCGGTGTAGACGGTCATCATTAGGATATATGTAGCGTAAGCCCACGCCAACTTGCCGCCATAATCGCAGCTAGGAGTGGTGAATGTCAACACCCCAGCCACAGCAAAGGGGAGGGCTATCCACAAAAGATATGGTCGATAACGTCCCCAACGGCTCTTCGTGCGGTCGGCAATAACACCCATCATCGGGTCAGATACAGCATCCCAGAGTTTGGTAATAAGTACCAACAGTGTCGCATCTTGGAGTCGAAGCCCAAATACGTTTGAGTAGAAGAATGGTAGGTAGTAGATGAAGATCTTCCAGAACATAGAAGAGGAGAGATCTCCAAATCCATATCCGATCTTCTCGGTTAGTTTAGCAGCCATAAGTTGTGTGGTTATATTTGTTTATTTTAGATTCTTGTCGATTAGTCTCTTTAGTGTCTCAACAGACTCAGTGGTTGTGAATCCGTCGGCAGGTGAGTTGAGGCAGTAGTCAACCAGTTGATCTACAGTCGATGTCGCCACGTGCATACGAGTATCAGACGACGCGTAGTAGATAAAGACAGTGCCATCCTCATCCGCGATCCATCCATTCGAGAAGGTAACGTTCATAACATCACCAATATACTCCGTCCCCTGTGGCGCGATGAAGTGACCCGCAGGCTCTGCGATGACGATCGTAGGATCTTCGAGCGATGTCATATAGAGATACAACACATACCTAAGACCCGATGCGCAACCGCGAACACCGTGCGCGAGGTGCAGCCAACCCTGTGGAGTCTTGATTGGGTGTGGACCCTCGCCATTCTTCACCTCCTTGATTGTGTGGTAGTATCGGTGGTTGATTATGCGCTCCTCCTTGACCTCTGCCGCTGTCATATCGTCGACCAACGCCCAACCAATTCCACCACCACTACCAGTGTCGATAAATCCATCCTGCGGACGGGTGTAGAGGGCATATTTGCCGTCGACAAACTCAGGGTGAAGAACCACGTTTCGCTGCTGACTCCGTGTCTTTAGGTCAGGCAGACGCTCCCACGTGATGAGATCCTTCGTGCGCGAGATCGCAGCAGTCGCAGTTGCAGACGATAGGTCGCCAGCAGGCGCTGCAGGGTCGTGACGCTCAGCGCAGAAGATACCATAGATCCAACCATCCTCGTGGGCTGTGAGGCGCATATCGTATATGTTGGTCGTTGGGTTATCAAACGTGTCGGGCATAGTCACGGGGTAGTCCCAGAATCGGAAATTGTCGACTCCGTTGTCGCTCTCCGCAATGGCGAAGAATGATTTACGATCGACACCCTCGACGCGCACAACCAATAGATATTTACCATTCCACTTGATTGCACCAGAGTTGAGTGTTGCGTTCATCCCGATGCGCTCCATTAGGTATGGATTGCTTGTCTCGTCTAAGTCATAACGCCACGTGAGGGGGGTATGCTCTGCGGTGAGGATCGGGTATTGATAACGTTGGTAGACTCCGTTACTCTCCTCTGTCGCTATGTTAGTGCGTGTAATCAGACTCTCGTGCTTAGTCTTTAGGTTGATTAGTCGCTCATTAAAATTTGTCTTCATCTCTTTATATATATTGTTATTTGTTAATATTTTACTTTGTCACGAGTAATCACGTAATCACTCGTCATTATCCTCTTTAGAGTCTCCTCGGTGAGAAACTCCTCGTTGTGGAGGAACTTGTCGACCCACGGCATAAACCACGACCACGTATCACCCCCCTTGAACATATTCTCGGGGAGAGGAATCGTTCCACACTCCGAGAGTGCCACCATCTTGCGCCCTGACCCAATCGCTGCGGTGAAGTCAAAATGTTGGCGTTTGGAGTTGTGGTTGGGATCGTCGTATATATCTATTCCGAGCATATCGACCTTTTCGTCTCCGGGGTACCAATCCTCAGCATCTCCTCGTCCCTCTCTGCGATCGACCGTCCAGATCCAGATTAGGTTGTTGAGTCCGTGGTGGCGAACCATTCTGTCGTAGAGCAGATCCCACAGCGCCTTGTTATCCTCAGCGTTACCAGCACCCCACCAGAACCAACCGCCCTGCGACTCGTGGATAGGTCGCCACAGAACGGGGATATTAAGTTTTTGTAGCTTCAATAAATACTCCGCCACAACATCTATATCCTCAACCATCGCCCGATACTCAGCCGATGATGGGTCGTGCACTCGGCTCACGTCGAAATCGGTGCGTGATTTTGTTGTGCTCTTCATATTCATCGAGTAGAATGCGTCGCTCTCTTTGAATGGATCTCGCCAATGCCACATCACCGATACTATTCCCCCCTTTGCCGTCCACCTCTTTGCGGAGTGGATCATCTGCGAGTAGTCATCCCACCCTCTGTTGCCTGTAGCGTTCATCATATCGTAGCAGAGGATCGCTGGATATTTACCAGTCACTTTGTGTATCCAATCTGCCTCGTCCGACTTGATGGTGTATCTACACATCGCTGCCGAGAGTGTCTTTTTGCCGTAGTTCTCACGTAGGTAGTCGTAGAGTGCCACCGCCTCGGGTGTCGCCTTGTCGTTGATGAGTCTCTTTTCGATATCGGCGCAGATTGCGCTCTGAGCGAAAAGGGCGAGTAGCAGTGATATTATATATATTCTCTTTATCATAAGTAATTTTTATAGTGAGTTAACAGCCTCTCTTATCACCTCAAGTGTCGACACATCATCTACATATACAGAGTTAAGCCCCTGCGCCTCCTGCGGTGGATCTCCGCTGTAATCCATCTCCTTGCGCCAATATCTCTCGCCCTCGATCTGAGTAGCTTCACCACCCCACGACCAGAAGTTGCAACCTGCGAACTTACCCCCTGAGTGTGAAGACTTGACGATCTTATCGAATACCGTTTTGTAGAGTCTATCGCGGTGAGCTGTCGGTGTACCGCGTTTTATCTCTGCATTGTCGCGTGGTAGCCCAAACTCCTCGAATACGAGTGGTTTGTTTAGCTTGTCGGCAATTGCAACGTGTTCGACAATGTAGCTATCGCACTTCTCGATAGCTCCGTCAATCGTGCCATCCATATCGTTGGCATCTATCCAACTCCAGTTGAGCGACCACATATGGGCGTTGAGGTATGAGATGTTATCTAGTGCGTGAATCCTCTCGAAGAGTTCGATGTCGCCCTCGCAACCCATTCGCCCCTCGCTGCCTGTCGAGATCATATGGTTGGGGTCTATCGAGCGGATTAGTGTTGAGCACTCATCGACCCACCGATATAGATACTCCTTGCTCTCCGCACTGAATGCTCGCGGTTCGTTGCATAGCTGCCACGAGAAGAGGTTTGGATCTTCCGTGTATCTCTCGCCTGTGTAGCTATTTGTTCGTGAGACAATAAATTTTATGTGGTCATTGAGTAATTCCTTAGCCCTCTCGCTACGCACGAACTTGGTCGCTGCGGCGCGATACTCCGTCCAACTGCAGTTGTCGGCATCGAACTCCTCGTCAATCTCGCCTGCCCACTGAAGATACTGGATGAAACCACCGCTCCACTCCCACGCATTCGCAAGGTAGAGGACAGCGCTCATATCCCTAATCTCCAGCTGATACATAAAGTAGTCTAGTCCATCAAGCAACGCCTCATCATACTCGCCCGGTGTAGGCTGTAGGATTGGAGATATCTTGCTTGGGTAGCTCTTTGTACCCTCGCCACCAACAGCGACACGGAGGTTTGTGATACCTTGACTCTTCAGAAAATCTAGCTCCCTCACAAGTCGCTCACGATCGCCCCCCTCGCCCTGTGAGCCGAGGATCGCACCATACCAGAAGTTTGTACCTATAAAATAGTATGGCTCGCCACCCTTTATAAATTGTCCATCCTCCACGGTGACAATATCGGACTTGCTGTCGCCACAAGCGGCTGTGAATGTCACGGCAAATAGTAGTAGTATTTTTAATAGTGTCGTCATTATAGTTTTAAGTTTTAGTTAGAACAAAGTTAAGCCAAAATCGAGGGTTAAAATGATATTATAATAACCAATCCCTACACTTCAATACAAATCTGCATTTGGAGATAAAATATATTTTTTATATCTTGCATTACCAACCACAAAACAGACCCCTATGAAGAATATGATCTGCGAAATATCGCCTCTATCCGAGAAGGATTGCTTCTACATTGTCGAGCGATTCAAATCCGAGTTTACCTATCCAATCCACTGCCACAAGGAGTTTGAGTTAAACTTCGTAGAGAACGGTGCAGGTGTAACTCGCATCGTTGGCGACTCCATCGAGACAATTTCGGACTACGACTTGGTACTTATCGCGAGCGAGAACCTTGAACACGCGTGGGAGCAAGGTAGCTGCAAATCTGACTCTGTGCGAGAGATTACCATCCAGTTCTCAAGTAGCCTCTTCTCGGGTCCCATCAGTATGCGTAACCAGATGGACTCAATCTGCAAGATGTTGACAAAAGCGAAAAAAGGACTCTCATTCCCCATCACAACGATTATGAAGGTCTACTCGCAACTCGACACCATCGCCAACGAGTCGGGTTTTGAGCAATTTATAAATGTCATCCAACTCCTCAACAAACTCTCGCAGTGCAACGAGGCAAAAACTCTCTGCAACGGCTCATTCGCAAAGGTTGAGCCCACAGCCGATTCGCGCCGAGTTGCAAAGGTCGAGGCTTATATTCAGGTGCACTACCGTGAGTCTATCCGACTCGAAACACTCGCTCTGTTAGTCGGTATGACCCCTCCTGCATTTAGCCGATTCTTCAAGCTCCGAACAGGGGCTAACCTAACTGAGTATATCACCGATGTCAGATTGGGCGTCGCCTCTCGCTTCTTGATCGACTCGACTCGCAGCATATCAGAAATATGCTACGAGTGTGGATTCAACAACATCTCAAATTTTAACCGTCTCTTCAAGAAACGAAAGAATCTAACGCCCAAAATGTTTAGAGATACATACAACAAAAAGAAGATTATAATATAAATCTACTTGGATTTATACTCGCCAAAGTCGTATGGTAGTGTCGAGATAAACTCCTGCATCAACTCACGCATCTGCTCACGTTGCTTACTGTATCGCTCGTCGTCGTAGAGGTTAGTCTGCTCGTTGTAGTCGTTCACGATGTCGTAGAGCTGATCGTCATCGTAGTAGGCTGGATAGTAGTTCTGATTGTGATACCTATCCTTCGCCACAAGCCCCTCGATTGAGTACTCTTTGCGGTTTTTGGGTGTCACGCCCTTTGCCACCTCGGGCGTAAAGCGTGTTGCGATATATTTCCACTGCTTCGTGATAACTGCGCGCTGATATACCACCTCTGTGCAGATCGCCTCACGAGCGAGTGACGCACCGTTGAAGATCATATCTACCCAACTCTCGCCATCGAAATTCTCGTTCGATGAGTCGAGACCGCTAAGCTCCATCACGGTGGGGAGTATGTCGAGGTTCGAGGTTAGCTCATCGCTGTCGCTAGAGGTGATGTGTCCCTTCCAGTAAATAAACGCAGGGAGGTGTGCAGCCGCCTGATAGCAGGTCATCTTGCCCTTCGACTCGCCATTGTCGCTAGCGAATATCACCATCGTATTCTCCAACACCCCCATCTGATCCATTCGCTCGAAGAGTGCTCTAATACCATCATCTAACCAAAGCATACTTGCGTTCTTATCCTTTACGCCACGTGCTCGCGTGCGCTCCAACACCGACTCGCGCGAGGGCTGAACCCCTACAATTGGCTCTTGAGGACCAGCGGCTGTTATGAACATCTCATCCTCAATAGCTCCGATCGGGTTGGGCATATGCGGAACGGTTGTCGAGAACCACAAGAAGAATGGTTGCTCGTCGCTCTGCTGATCGAGAAAGTCGAGTGCCCCCTTTGTCACCCACTCCATATTGTGCTGCTGATATGGTATGGGGAGTCCGATGGCGTGTAGATTGTTGGCGTAGATGCTCTCAGCGTAGTCGAAATCGGAGTTTACCTCAACGTGTTTGCGCTGCAACTCATAGTTGCGTGCCATCACTTCGGTGAGGTTCGGGGTCTCCATATTTATCGCGAGTAGATTCCCCTCCGCTACGGGCTGCCCGTTGTGCCACTTGCCTACGAAACCGCTGGTGTAGCCTGCGTCACGCAGATATGTCGCAATCGTCTTATCCTTGCCTTTGACAATATCTGCGTTCCACCTTATGTATGCAGGATTGCACTTAGGTTGTCCTACGAAACTGCTTGAGTTCGAAGCGTAGCGACCTGTCAGCGCGGTGTAGCGCGATGGAGTCGAGACTGGTGCTGCGACGTAGAAGTTGGAGAGGCGCAGCGACTGCGATGCTAGCGAGTCGATGAATGGGGTGTAGACCTCGCCACCACAATATCCCAACTCCTCGAAATCGAGGTCGTCAATATATAGGACAACTACATTGGGTTTGGTCTCTATCTGAGCCTTTGTTGAACAACCAACAGCCAATGCTGCTGGAGCTAATATTACTGCTGATCTTATCTTCATAATCTTAATTGCCTGATGTTTTGTCTAGTATATCAATTGTAGTTAGGTCGCAAGAACCGATGCTGTCGACAAGTCGTATTCCCACCATCGTCACATCCTTGGTGAGCTTAATGTTCAACCACGATGTCACCTTGCCGCTCACGATTATCTCACCACAGTTGTCGTTGGTGTTGGTGTAGACCACGAACCTTGCAGAGCCTGTGAAGCCCCCCTTTGTTCTGATTCCAAAGCTATACGCTCCTGCCTTTGTCACCTTTACTTTATACTCTGCGCCCTCGCCTGCTTGGTCAAATCCCTTCAAATAGTGGTTGTCGTTTATCAACCCCTCGGTGATTCTTGTCGCACCATAGGTGACTATCTGCGAGAGATTACTCCACTTGTCACCGATCAGGAATGTTGGCATCTGGTGACTCTTGTCGTTTGCCAATAGATCTTCGTACCACTTAACCGTCTCGTTGCGGAGCTCCACCGCCCTTGCGCGATCCGCCTCTGTGCCATAAGTATATAGATTCTTCGACTCTTTGTAATCTTTTGCGATGTTCCACAGCGCGAGGGTATCTTCGCCCCACATATTGTACAACATCTTATCATCTCCTGTGCGCACACCGAGCATCTGAATTGTAGGATCTATGCTCGCTCTCTTCTCTGAGGTGAGGACACACGACTGTGCCACACCCGAAGCATCGTGCCACTCGAAGAATGGTGCCCACTGTGATATATAGAGCGATCTATCTCGCTTGCAGAGCGTTGGGTTTTCGAGTATCTCCCTAAAACTCACTCCATCCAACTCCTTGGTGCGCTCTGGGATCTCGACCCCTGCAATGTCGCAGAGCGTAGGGAAGAGGTCATAGACCGCCACGAGTGAGTTGTTGACAACCCCTTCGTAGTGCCCCTTCCAGTAGACAAATAGGGGCGAGTGGATTCCATTCTCGAAGTTCTGCCCCTTGTTGCCACGATACTCCGATGGGTTGCGGAGCTTCCACTCCTCGGGTGTAAGTTGTGGGTTGCCACCATTGATAGGACCATTGTCGCAGAGGAATATGATGATCGTATTGTCGAGTATTCCTGCCTTCTCGACAGCCTTAAACACCTTACCGACCTGCGTGTCGACCTGCTCGATCATCGCGCTGAGGGTCGCCATACTGCGACTCTGCCCCTCTGCCATCTTCTTCTGTACGGCATCTTCTGGTGCTTCCCAACTGCCGTGTGGGGCTAGGAATGGTAGATATGCGAAGAATGGGCTCTTCTTGTTTTTGTTGATGAACTTGATCGCCATATCCGTCATATTGGGATCTGTCCACCCCTCAAGAGGGCACTTTTCGCCATTTAGCAGACCCTTGTTATCTTTGTGTCGATATAGCTCCGCGAAGTATGCCTCATCGAAACCACGATCCCACGGATAGTAGCCCGGAGTCTTGCCCGAGTGCCACTTACCCCACATTCCGGTCTTGTAGCCAGCCTCCTTGAATGCCTCTGAGATCATCACCTCGTCGAGGTTCACAAAGTCGCGACCGGCGTGTACACCTGATACTCCTACGCGGAGGAAATGTCGCCCTGTGAGCAAAGAAGCTCGTGTTGGAGCACTCACCGAGTGGACATAGAAGTTTTCAAAACTAGTAGAGGTCTGCGCCATCTGGTCGAGGTTGGGGGTGTTGACGCAGGTGTTGCCGCGCAGGCTCATATCGTCATAACCCATATCGTCAGCGAGCATAATGATTATATTTGGTCGCTCCGCCTTAGCCGCTTTTGGTGCAGCTATGGTAGTTGCAGGAGCGATCGCCCCCGCAACTAGAAATAGTGATGTTAGTCTGTTGTTCATCTCTTTGATACGTTTTATTTATTCGATACCGCCATCATCCGCAACCGAAGTATCGATGATTGGCTCGATTCTGAAGTTGGCAAATGCGTGGTCGGCATCGGCAATCGCTGCGAGCGCCTTGATGTTGAATTTGTTGCTACTCTCGCTTGTGGTGTAGACTTTATAGAAGAAGTCGCTAACAGATATTCGTTGTGTGACCCACTCGCCACTTGTGTCAACCTCGCTCTTCGAATAGTTCTCCCACATATTGAAACCTGTGTCGTTGACCATCAACTTATATGTCGTACCCGACGCGATTGTCGAACCCGAGAGGGTGTTGAGCTCATAGACAAAGTTGTAGTTTGAGTAGTCTGAGATCCACTCCTCTGTGCCGTCATAGGTCTCGTAGAATGCACACATCACACCTGTCGATAGATTACCTTTGTAACGGAGATATTTAACCTCGTCACTACCAAATATATCGGGAACATCGCTCTCCAAAGTGGTGTTGTAAGTACCCTGCGAGGTGTAGTTTGCATTTACGACAAGTGTATCATCAGACATTAGCAGATCCGTAGGGCGATAGTGGAATCGTATAGGTTGCTCCTCGCCATTGATCTCAAATACGAAGTATGAGTTGTTCGGTGCATCGTCAGGGATCACTGCCAATATCTCATCGTCCACTACGATCGAGACTACAACCGCCTTTTTGTACTCCTCAGTCACTCCATCAGCCTCCTTGTAGATGTAAATATTCGACTCCTCGTTGGTCTTAAATTCGCAGAGAGTGAGGTACGAACCATAGATCGAGACGCTCTTACCCGGTAGCTGGAATTCGTTGCTCACACTTGTAATCTCAATGTCGGGGATCGCAAGCGAGACAGACTTCTCAGCAGAACCAAACTTCGTTGTGCAGATAACTTTGTCGGCGATCTCCTCGTCGGGGAGAACATAAGGCACCTGAAATACAACCTTGTCATATTGCGCATAGTACTCCGCCTCGTCAATTAAAAGACCCTTGATCGAGAGCTCTATGACGCCCTCCAAATTCTCACCACTGATTACCAAGTAGTCGCCCATCTGCGCCTCAACGCAGGGTGATGGCGTTTCGCTCGCCATAAAGTCGCTATACTCGTAGACTCCCGTGATTGTGGGGATGTCTGTTGAGACCTGATTGCTGATACTCTGTGCTAGTAGCTCGTCGACATTCGAAATATCCTCTTGACAAGATAGTGCGAATAGTGCGACTAGGAGCATAGATAGCACGCTCTTAAAAATATTATATCGTTTCATACTATTTTAGTTTTTTAGGTTATAAGATTAGTTCCACCCCGGGTTATTCTCTGTGATAAACTCATTCGCCAAAATCTCGTCAACAGGGATTGGATAGAGTAGGTGCTTCGATTGGCGACTCTTGATGTTACCAACCTCGTCGCTACCTCCAATAGCGTTCATCGCATCAACATAGATACCCCAACGGATTAGATCCCAACGACGATCCGCCTCACAAGCTAGCTCCTTAGCACGCTCCTCTAGGATTACACTACGTACAGACTCCAAGTCATCTGCCACAATCTCATCCACTGTCGCCGTGTAGCGAGAACGAACACGTACCCTCGTCACGAGCTCCTTCGCCAAAGTTACATTCGCACGAGTCTCGTTGAGTGCCTCAGCATACAACAACAAAACATCAGCATAACGCAGCATCGAGAAGTAGGCATCTGTGTACTCCAAGGTACGATCCGTAACATTGAAATACTTTGTAGTGTAGGCGAGATTCGTTCCGCTCGATGATGTAGAGTATGTCAAACCATCGTTGTATGGATACTCTCCAAGTTGCTTTAGGTCGTAGTAGTAGGTTGAGACGGTTGTGTTTGGGTAGAAAGTACCATAATCCTTCTCGTAGGCTTGCCAGTTGTGGATCACGCCATCGGTGATACGGCGATCGTCGTGGTCGTCGTCGAAGAGCATATACCAGTGGTTGCGCTGTCCAACCCACAGACCTTTGTAGACTCCACCATCCGACTCTGCTGTATAACAGTAGTTACGAGATATTTTGTTGCCATAGATCTCATTTCCCGACACAGAGTAGATCGTGAACATATACTCCACATCTGAGATCTTGTTGAAGGCGTCGTGCTTCCACATCTCGTCATAATCAATTAGGTCGTAGTCGCCATAGTAGCCACTCTCCAACTTCTCGCAATACTCGATCACCTTGTCGTAGCACGCCTTAGTGTCGAAGCTCTCATATCCTGCGACCTGAGTCTTTGTGAATGTCATTGTCTCAAGGGCATAGAGTGTAGTCTTTGCCGATGGGTCGCAAGGCTCTCCTGTGCGAACCGTGATCTTCGAGTCATCGTTAAGTGCGCCTGATGCCATCGTTGCATAGACCTTAGCCAACATTCCTGCCGCCGTACCACGCGCTACGTGACCAACTACATATGATGTCTCGTCGATTGCATAGAGATCATCCTCCGCAATTTCGAGCAGACGGATAATCTCAGCATATACATCCGCTATTGGCTGACGAGCACCGTATAGGCTCTCGCCTTGGATATTGAGCGTGTAGGTCGAGACGCTAGGAAGCGGAATCTCGCCAAAGGCACGCGTAAGAAGGAAATACATATACGCCTTGTTGAAACAGATCTCCGCGATGGCATTTGCCTTTGCCTTGTTGCTTGTCGCATTCTGCATCGGCTCGATCAACTCGAGTGCGGTGTTACACCTGTCGATGAGGCTATATCCATTCTCCCAAAGCCCCTCGATCTCTGATGAGTCAGAGAAGTTGCCCGATCCCAAGTCGGAGAAGTTCCACGTTGCACCCGAGATATAGTCAGAATCCTTCTCCAGTGCTGCGGGGAGGGTGTCATATCTAAAGATGTTGTTACACCACTTGCTATATACTCCTGTAACGAGATAGTCTATCGACTCCTGCGAGTCGTCGAGATCCTCTACAGAGATAAAATCGTAGGGATTCTCCTCCAAAAAATTGTTACAGCTGCTCAGAGTCAGAGCTCCAATCGTAAGCAGGCTACTCAATGCTATTTTACATATATTCGTACTCATAATATCTTATTTTTGAAGTTGGTTAAAAGTTTAGTTTCACACCCAGTGTGTAGGTCCTGCTGCTTGGATAGGCGTAGTAGTCTACACCCTTGCGCGACGCATCGCTACCAAACGAACTCACCTCAGGGTCGTAGCCGCTATAGTTTGTGATCGTAAATAGGTTTGTTGCAGTAAAGTAAGCAGAACCACCTTTGATGTACTTATTCGATTTGAGATTGAACCTATACTCGAAGTTAACATTCTTAAGTTTCAAATATGAACCATCCTCAACAAATCTATCCGATGTCAACATATCGCGTGTTGACTCTGTGATAGCTTTTGGATAGGTAGCGTTCTCTGCATTCTCCTCTGTCCAACGACCATCATAGGCTGCTTGGCTAATATTCTTAGTCTTACCCATATCCATATCAATCAAGTTTGCATTGAATATATCATTACCTTGACTACCTTGGAAAAAGAGGCTTAATGTGAATGTTTTCCAGCTAAGTGATGATGTCAAACCATATGTGAAGTCGGGGTTTACATCTCCAATAATTGTCATATCAGAACTTGTGATCGCTCCATTTCCATCAATATCAAGATACTTAATCTCTCCGACCATAGCCAACGCATCGGCATCAGAGTATTCACTATATTGAGGATCTGCCTTAACCTCTGCTATATTGTCGTAGAAACCATCCTCGATGTAGCCATATATTGCTCCAATAGGCATACCATTGCGCTGGATGAAGATGTTGTCAGCGCCATAGAACAACCTCGTAGCAAACTGATCTGAGGGGAGTCCCGAGATAACATTTTTGTTGAAGCCGATGTTTCCCGAGACGTTCCATTTCCATTCACTTCCACGGAAGATGTCGTTGAGTGCAAACGAAAACTCGAATCCCTCATTCGAAACATTACCGCTATTTACCAACATCGAGCTATAGCCTGTAGAGTTCGGAATTAACACGGTCTGAAGAAGATCTCGTGTATCTTTGTAGTAGTAATCTATTGTTAAAGTTAACAAACTTGATAATACTCCGATATCCAAACCTGCATTATACTGACGTGTAGTCTCCCAACGCAAATCACTCGATGCAAGGTTGTCCGCCATAGCAGTTCCCGATGTCAGAGAACCGCCAAATGGATAGTTTGACGTATCCATATCGGTGAATGTTCTGTAGCTTGCAATACCCTGATTACCAGTTTCACCGACACTCAAACGCAACTTAAGATTTGAAAATATATCGAGATCCTTGATGTAATCCTCCTCGCTCAATCTCCACGCAAATGCACCAGAGTAGAATGTCGCATATTTGTTTTCGGTAGTGAACTTACTCGATCCATCGAGGCGGAATGTAGATGTAAAGATATATTTATCGAGTAACGTGTAGTTGGCACGAGCGAGGGTTGACACCAATGAGTTACTGCCATATCCGCTCACCAAATTTTTCTGAACAAGTCCTGAACCCATATCATAAGCGCCAGTGATATCTGTCGGGAAGTTCGTAGCACTCATACTCTTGTTTCCATACGTAGCAGTCTCAGCAGTGAAACCTCCTACGACATTGAAACGGTGCATATTGTTACGATAATTCTTGTTCCACGTAAGCAACGACTCATATGTGTATGCTGTTCGGTAGTTGTCGCTTTGGCTCGCCATACCGTCGCAGTTCATACCCTCCTTTGTGTCGTGTCCATAGTATGTAAAACGCTGCTTTGTAATGTTGTTAATACCTAGGTTTTGTCTAAATTTGAGTCTCTTGTTAAGTTTTATCTCGACAAAGCTAGATGCGCTAATATTAATGCTCGTAAGGTCATCTATCGTATTGTTAATAAATGTATATGGATTACCCGACAACCACGACAACTCATCCGACACCTCTGAATTTTCAACATATGGATCGTAAGTGGTAGGATAAATCAACGCCGAACGTAATACTCCCGAACCCGATGAAGTTGTTGTCTTTGCAACATTGGTCAAAGAGTTGCTAAAATTTATATTTGTGCCGAGTTTCAACCAATCTCTAACGTTGCGAGTGATGTTAGATCGAAGTGTGTAGCGAGTGAAACCAGAGTTCTTGATAACGCCATCTTGAGAGAGATAATTACCCGATATCATATATGTACCCTTGTCTGTACCACCCGAGAAGCGAATGTTGTACTCCTGTTTATAGCTATTTGTAAAGATAATATCTTGCCAGTTAGCTGTTCCAACAGTGTCGCTATAGTATCCCGAGGCATCAACGTAAGTGCCGGGATTCAAAAAATCTTCTGGTAGTGGGCTATATGTACCATCGCTGCTCCACGTTCCACTGTATGGTAGGGCATCGCTCTTACCATAGTAGTAGTTATTGTTCTCGACCTGCTCATTACAATATGTAGCATACTCATAACCATCGAGATAGTCGAGCTTCTTAGTCACCTGCGAGAGTGAAAATGAGGCTGAGAACTCGATATTATCACGCCCCTTTGTTCCTTGTTTAGTGGTAATCAACACAACTCCATTCGCACCACGAGATCCGTAAATAGCTGTTGCAGAGGCATCTTTCAGCACCTCGATAGAGGCGATATCGCTCGGGTTGATAAGTGATAGTGGACTATCCGACTGTACATTACCCTCATTTGTATCTCCACTAGGCATATCAGTATTGTCATAAGGGACTCCATCTAATATATATAGTGGTTGAGAAGATGTTGAGAACGAGTTTACTCCACGTACATTGATACTCATACCAGCACCGGGAGCTCCATCATTTTGCATTACATTAACACCAGCAACTTTTCCGACCAAACCTTGGGTAATATCGCTTGGCGCACCTAAAGTTGCTTGATCGGTATTAAAAGATGCTACAGCTCCAGATAGGTCACTTCTGCGAGCTGATCCGTAACCGATGACTACGACATCATCCATCTCGACAGCCTCCTCTGCCATTACTACATCTATAACAGATTTACCATAGGTTGAAACTGTTAGTGTTTTGTAGCCGATGTAAGATAATTGTAGTTTTGCGCCATCTTCGACGCTTAAACTAAACTGACCATCTGCATCTGTAATCGTACCTTGATTTGTCTCCTTAACGACAACCGACACACCTATTAATGGTATGTTCTTTGTGTCCTTAACACTTCCGTGTAGCGTGATCTGCTGTGCTGACAATGTGCCTAGCATCACAAAACACAAACACAATAAAAGCAGTGTTCTTTTCATAATTAAATTAGTTTAATAGTTTATGTATTAAGAGTTTTATTTCTTAATACAAAATTACACTGTAAATCAATGTAAAAATAATACATTATTAACAAACAACGACACTTTTATTGCTCAATGATATCATCAAACTCTTTCATTATCACATATTAACATATGAGCGACAAATGAGCAAATATACCTATATCATATATAAAGCAATTATACCCGCTGCAAATCATTACAACCAGATCAAAAGTATAGCAAAGTGCTATAAAGTGTTAAAAAACTATCGTAAACGCTTGCTCATTTCAAATATTTTTGCAATATAGATTTAACCACAAACTACATTGTAAAAATGGGAAATAAATTTCACCTAGGAAGAGCACTTATCACCTGCACAATAATGACATCCGTATCATTGATGTCGTGCTCAGACAACGCACCTCAGAGCGGTGCAGCAACACTTCTTGAGACTCTGGAGAAGAGCGTCAATCAAGGCAAAATAATGTTAGGTCATCAAGATGCCACTGTCTATGGACATAGTTGGAAATATGAGAGCGACCGATCAGACGTATACGATATTGTGGGCGATCACCCCGCAGTGATAGGTTGGGATATTGGCGACATTGAGTTTGCCCACGAGAACAACCTTGATGGCGTACCATTCGACATAATGCGCAGCGAGATTGCAAAGCAGCACGAACGAGGCGGAATCAACACCATCTCGTGGCACGCATACAACCCCGTCGGTGGCACAGCTTGGGACGAGGGCGAGGGGATGGTCACCTCGATCCTCGAAGGTGGCGAGCACTTCGAGATGTTCCAAACGAGGCTCGATCGAGTGGCGGAGTTCCTCTCTTCGCTTCGAGATTCCAACGGCGAGCTCATCCCTATCATATTCCGTCCTTGGCACGAACACAACGGCAACTGGTTCTGGTGGGGCGAGAAGTGGTGCACTCACGAGGAGTATCGCCAGCTGTGGGATATGACATATAAATATATGCAACAGCGAGGACTCGACAATCTCGTGTGGTGTTATATGCCCTGTTTCGATGCCGAGGACAAAGCACCCGACGTAGATCAATATGATATGGTAGGGTTTGACGAATATCCCTACAACAACGATATGGAGAAGTTCCAGACAAACTTCAAGGCTAAGATGGAGATGTTGAATGAGTATCGCACTAAATATGGTAAGATCATAACCGTAAGCGAGACCGGATATGAGGGAATGGGCTCTGACGATTGGTTTACGCAGGTCATTATGCCGATGATCGAGAGTGAGCCCGTGAGCTACGTCCTATTTTGGCGTAATGCGTGGGATCGAGAGGAGCACTTCTTCTGCTCATACAAGGGGCACAGCAGCGAGGCTGACTTCCGAACATTTGTCGAGAACCCCCAAATCACAACCATAGAGGGTGTTAAAAACCTCAAATAAAAGAGCTAAAAATGAATCGATTAAAACTTTGTGCATTGTTGGGTGTCGTTGTCACACCCGCAGTTGCAAAGACAGCTTCAGCATCCACTGAAGAGCGTCCCAACATATTGTTTATACTCTCGGACGACCACGCCAAACCTGCTATCAGTGCCTACGGAGGGCGTTTCGCGGAGATTGCGCCAACACCCAACATAGACCAGATCGCTCAAAATGGTACACTATTCAACCATATGATCTGCACCAACTCAATATCAGGTCCAAGCCGTGCTTGCCTGATTACGGGAAAGTATGGAACAACAAATGGATTCTATCAAAATGAGGGCAAGATAACATTCGACAACACCCAGCAGACAACGCCTCGTATATTCCAAGCAAATGGATATAATACCGCTCTGTTCGGCAAGTGGCATCTATACTCAACTCCTGTAGGGTTCGACCACTATATGGTTCACGCCGATCCGAGCCAGCAGGGGCGTTACTGGAATCCGCTCTATGACATAGATGGTGTGAAACGAGAGATAGAGGGTTACTGTACCAACATCACGACCGATGCTGCGTTGGATTGGTTTGAGAACGACAGAGATGAGAGTAAACCATTCTGTATGATGTTGCACTATAAGTCGCCTCATCGCCCCTGTATCCCCGACTCTTTGTATCAACATCTCTTTGAGGATGTCGAGCTACCTTATCCCGAGACCTTTGACGATGATTACTCGACTCGCGAGACAACTCTTGGTGCAAATATGGCAACTGTAGAAAACCACTTCTCACGCGAAGATATAAAGATGACTCCCCCTCCGGGATTCAACAAAAAGGAGGCGCAGAGGTGGAGTCAATATGGCGGATCGGGCGACAACCAATATTGGACTCCCGACGATCAGATGAGCAAGGAGGAGGTCAAAAAGTGGAAGTATCAACAATATTACAAAGATTATCTACGCTGCGTTCGATCTGTAGATGATAATGTGGGGCGTGTGATCGACTATCTAAAGGCGAACGGACTATATGAGAATACCGTTATTGTCTATATGGGCGATCAAGGCTTCTTCCTCGGTGAGCACGGGATATACGACAAACGTTGGATGTATGAGGAGTCGATCAATATGGCGTGCCTATTTAGCTACCCTAAACTCAACAAGAGCAATCAGCAGATTGACAAACTAGCAGTAAATGTAGATATAGCCCCAACGCTCCTCGACTTTGCGAATATCGAGATTCCCAAAGATATGCACGGGGAGTCACTTCGCCAGCTTATTGAGCGTGATGGAGAGATCCGCAAGTGGCGAAAGTCGATCTACTACCACTACTTTGAGTACCCGAAGTGGCATCAGGTGCAGCCGCATTATGGCGTTCGAACAGAGCGATACAAACTAATCCACTTCTACTACAACATCGACACTTGGGAGCTCTACGATTTGGCGGAAGATCCCAACGAACTCACAAACCAATACGAAAATCCAAAGTATGCCAAGATCATCAAGGAGTTGAAGAGCGAGATCGACAAACTGCAACAGAAATACAACGATGTAATGACGCTCGACCAGAGACGTGAACTCACCGAGCGATATATGATAACCTATTAAAGATAATTAAAACTACTAAATAACAAAAGAGCTATGAAAAGAGAGAACCCAATGAGCTTGAAGAGAGTTATATCGACCCTATTTATTGCAGTTGCACTATCTATGCAACTAAGTTGCGCATCGGAGAATGGCGACAGCGACTCCAACGACGACCCCAACGCCCCATCGACATTTGGTGTACTGATCGACGATAACGCAACGGAGAACACAAAAACCCTCTTCGCAAATCTAATGAAGAGCGCCAAGGAGGGGGTGATACTCGGTCAACAATCAGCCTATTTAGAGACTAACGAATATCTCGCCACCTGCGATATGTCGGACGTAACGGGAGAGTATCCGCTCCTAACGGGAGGTGATCTGGAGAACCTCACAAACGATGCCTACGCCGAAGAGAGTGGCAACTGGCGATACACACGTGTCGAGGCGTGGAAAGAGTGGATCAAGGAGTGTCACAAAAGAGGGGTCTTTGTAACCTTCTCGTGGCACTTTAGAGAGCCCTACAATGGAGATTCATTCTACGCTTCGGACATTGATGACATCTACCTAAAGGCTGCATTTTCGAGCATCTTGGAGGGGGGCGACAACCACACTTATTACAAGAAGAAGCTAAACCTCTTGGCTGACTTCTTCAAGGAGCTTACCGACGAAAATGGCGAGCTAATACCTATCATCTTCCGCCCATTCCACGAGTTCAACGGAAGTTGGTTCTGGTGGGGAGTGCCATATTACGCTACCTCAGAGCAGTTCATTCAGAATTGGCAATTTACGGTTGACTACCTACGTAACGACTGTCAGGTCCACAACCTTATATATGCATTTACCCCGGGCTTTGAGAGCGAAGAGGAGTATTTGGAGAGCTATCCCGGTGACGACTATGTAGATATCTTGGGATTTGACGCATATACAACCGCAAAGGAGATGCCCACGGAGGAGAGCACAATCATCACACAGCTAGGAATAATCTCCGACCTCGCAGAGAAGCGTGGTAAGGTAGCGGCATTTACTGAGTTCGGAAATAAACTCCTCGATGATGGTAGTACCTCTTCGGCAATTGACAATGTGTTTACGGAGTTGTATCTCGATATACTCAAAGCTACCACAGATAAAAATATCGCATATATGATGTTGTGGTATAACTCAACAAACACCGCCTTCACCCCTACCCTAACGCTCGCCACAGAGTACACCGAAGATTATAAATCATTCGTTTTGAGCGACTACATCTTCACGAGCGGAGAGATCGACTCCCCTCTATCATCTGATTTCGAACTATAAAAACTAATAAATATGCAAAGGAGATATTTAGCATTTGTGGCGATGGCACTGTTGGCAACGACATCGCTCTTTGCGCAGAGGACCGAAGTAACAATCAAGGGCGAGGAGTTCCATATAAATGGTCGCCCGACGTATGAGGGTCGCTACTGGAATGGGCACAAGATCGAGGGTCTGTTGATGAACTCTCGTATGGTGCAGGGTATATTCGACGACATCACCAACTCCCCCAAGGCGGCAGAGAAGTTCGCCTACACCGACACGAAGGAGTGGAGCGCAGATCGTAACACTGCGGAGTTTATCGCCTCGATGGAGGAGTGGCACAGCTATGGACTGCTCGGCTTCACCCTCAACCTGCAGGGCGGTAGCCCTATGGGGTATGGTGGAAATGTTGGGTTCGTAAACTCTGCGTTCGACAAGGATGGTAAGTTTCGTGACGACTACAAAATTCGCCTAAAGCGAGTGCTCGACCGTGCTGATGAGCTCGGGATGATCGCTATATTGGGCTACTTCTATCAGGGACAGGATCAATACCTCAACGACGACAAGGCGGTATATCGCGCTGTCGAGGAGGCTACGGCGTGGGTCTTGGAGAGCGGCTATCGAAACGTAATCGTAGAGATCGCCAACGAGTGTGACGTGAAGTCCTACGAACGAGATATTATCAAGGTTGAGAATATCCACAAGCTCATTGAGTTCGCGAAGTCAATAAATCGCGATGGTCGCAGCCTGCTAGTGAGCACAAGCCTCAAAGGGTGCTCAATCCCTACGGAGGAGATTGTGACGGCATCAGATTTCATCCTCATCCACGGCAACGGAATGGGTCGTCCCGACCAAATGATAAAGGCACTAACGAATACTCGTGCCCTAAAGAACTACACCCCAAAACCGATCGTGGTAAATGAGGATGACAACTACAACTTCGACTCTCGATTCTCAAACATAGCCCTCGCAACAGAGAACTACGCATCGTGGGGCTTCTTCGACTATCGCCGTGAGGGAGAGGCTCTAAACGAAGGATTCCAGAGCGTCCCCGTAGATTGGACGGTCAACTCAGGGCGCAAAAAAGCCTTCTTCGAGAAGGTGAAAGAGATCACCAACTTCGGAGGCGAACCCGAGGCTTACAACAACCCGATCCTATCGGGTTATCACCCCGACCCTACGATCTGCCGCAAGGGGGATGACTACTACCTCATCAATTCATCGTTTGAGTGGTATCCCGGGATTCCGATATATCACAGCAAGGATCTTGTCAACTGGAAGCTCATCGGCTATGGCGGAACTGAGGCTAATAACTTCGATCTCGCGAAGAACGCAGTAGACTCAGGCGGAATATACGCCGCAACAATTCGCTACCACGACGGTCTCTTCTACATAATCACAACCAACACAGGACGACAGGGCGACCCCAAGATAAAGGGGAATGGCAACTTCTACATAACAGCGACAGATCCCGCAGGTGTGTGGAGCGAGCCGATCTACCTTGACTGCCCGGGAATTGACCCATCACTCTTCTGGGATGACAATGGCAAGTGTTACTACATTGGTCAGGGAAATTTGCTCGCAGAACCCGAGTGGCGAGGTCAGCACGGCGTATGGTTGCAGGAGCTCGATCTAAAAGAGGGAAAACTCACAGGAGAGCGTAAACAGCTGTCGTTTGGTCACGCAACGAATGCACACGCTGCCGAGGGTCCGCACCTCTACAAAATTGGCGAAAAGTATATGATTATCCTTGCCGAGGGTGGCACATATCGCAGCCACGCAGCCACAGCATTCGAGAGCGAGAACCTATGGGGACCATATCAACCCACTATCATAAACCCCATCATATCGCACCGCCACTTGGGTATAAAACACCCTGTCTCATCTATCGGACACGCAGATATTGTGGAGACACAAAATGGCGAGTGGTGGATGGTCGCACTCGGCAGACGACACTTCAACGGCTACGTATATATGGGTCGCGAAACATTCCTTTCCCCCGTCACAATCTATCACAACGCACTCTTCAACAAACAGACTGCAATCATCGTAAACGAGGGCGAGGGAAAGATGCCTGTGACAGCCACTCGACCAGACCTAAAGTGGACTCCATTCGAGAAAGATCCTCTGCGAGATAATTTCGATGGCGACACGCTCAACCTAGAGTGGAATATGCTCCGTACGCCCGAGTCAAAATGGTACAACCTAAAGGGCGGCAAACTATCGCTCGACCTACGCCCCGAAGTGCTCACCGAATTTGTGCAACCATCACTCTTGGCGAAGCGAATATCTCACCACACCTTTAGGGCTGCAACAAGAGTTGTGTTCGACACCAAAAAGCAGAACGAACAGGCTGGTATCGTTCTATACCGCAACACTAAAGGGTATATCACAGCTCTCAAAGGCAAGGGCGAGATCGTCATTACCTCTGCCTCAAAAGATGGAGTTGTGGAGCAGTGCCGCATACCCTGCACCGAGAAGGATATAATCCTCGCAATGGAGTCGAATGGTAAGGATGTCTCGTTCGAGTGGGCTCTTCCAAACGGCAAATTCCAGAAGATAGATGCCTCCGTACCCCTCTCTGTAATCTCGGACGACAACATCGGAGGATACAATGGACCGATGGTGGGTGTATATGCAACATCGAATGGCGAGAAGAGCCGCAACACGGCTACATTTGAGTGGTTTGATTATAGTGATAAATAGACTAAATAAATTATGAAGAAAATAACATTCGCAGCACTCCTAACCCTACTAAATGTAGTGGCAATACGTGCACAAGTACCCCTCATCCCACACGTATATGCAGCCGACCCATCGGCTCACGTATGGGAGGATGACCCTAACACACTATGGCTCTACACCTCACACGATGAACCCAACACCAACACTCACAAGACGATGTTTAGTTACCACGTCTTTTCGACAACCGACCTCGTGAATTGGGTCGACTACGGGCGTGTGCTCTCTGTCGACGATGTCGATTGGGCAAGCACTATGGCGTGGGCTACCGATGCCGTATATTGGCGCGGGCGCTACTACTTGATACACTGTATGAAGGAGCGTGCTACGGGTGTCACCCGAACAGGTCTCGCCGTGAGTGAGACCCCACAAGGTCCATTCATCGATGCAGGGTATATCAATGGTGTCGACTTCGGTCAAGATCCTGCGCTCTTTGTCGACGACGATGGTCGCCCATATCTATACTGGGGGTCGGGTGGTAAGTGCTACGGTGCGGAGCTCAATGATGACCTACGTTCGATTAAGCTAAACACACTCACCAACTTAACCCAGCAGCTCTTCGAGGTATTCGAAGGACCTTGGGTGCACAAATACAAGGGGAAATACTACCTCTCATATCCCGGACTACCCGACAACAAATGGCCTGAGCAGATGTACTACGCAACAGCCGACAAGCCGCTCGGACCCTACAAATTCGAGAAGATCTATATTCCTCGATTCGACCACTACTCGGGGACTAACCACGGCTCAATAATCGAGTGGAAGGGTAAGTGGATTGCATTCCACCACAGCGCACACCTCTCAGGTGGTAACTCATCTTGCCGCAACCTACTAGCTGATTGGTTAACCTACGACAAGAAGGGGCGTATCAACACCATCGACAATCCCAAAGGGCTTGGGCTCGCTGAAAAGGGGAATGTAACGATGATTCTCGAAGCGGAGTATGCCGCAATGCAGGGTGGTAAACTCGATGGGACATATGTATCTAACTCAGCGGAGGGGTACACTGGCAGAGGCTACGTGACTGGTTTCGAGACCAAATTCAACTACGTGCAGGTGATGGCACAGGTGGCAAAAAGGATGAAAGCGAACCTCACGATACGTATCGCCTCAGACGCAGATTTCCACGCAGACATATTTGTCGGAGCGAGAGTACTGAACAGCGAATGGGAGGGTATGTTAATCAAGAAGAGCGATGGATGGCAGGAGCTCCACTTCGAGGGCGTGCAGCTAGAGGAGGGCAACAATATGATTAAGATACAGTCCTATCAAGATGTTAACCTCAAGGTCGACTGGTTCAAGTTAGAGTTGTAGATATGTTGTATCAATACGATAACCGCACCGTTATCACCCTCGATGCTGGAGGCACTAACTTCGTCTTTGGGGCTATGCAGGCGAATGAATTTGTCGTAGAGCCCATAACTCTCCCCTCTCAATCCGCGGATCTAGACCTCTGCCTTGCACAACTGATCAAGGGGTTCGAGATGGTCATAAAAAAACTTAAAACAATACCTGTTGCCATAAGCTTTGCATTTCCCGGACCTGCCGACTATGAGCAAGGAATCATTGGGGGTTATCTCCCCAACTTCCCCTCATTTCGCGATGGTGTGGCGCTTGGAGCATTTCTGCGAAATAGATTCAACATACCTGTATTCATCAATAACGATGGTGATCTATTCGCCTATGGTGAGGCGTTGGCAGGTAAGCTCGTCGAGATCAACGAACGAGTATTGAGTCTTGGCGGCAGCAAGAGGTTCAAATCGCTCATTGGCTACACGTTCGGAACAGGATTGGGCGTAGGACACGTCTACGACAATCTACTCCACTTGGGTGACAACTCTTGCATAGAGACATTTTGCCTACGACATAAGCACGATCAGAATATAATCGTCGAGGAGGGGGTCTCTGTCCGAGCGATCAAACGAGTCTACGCCGAGGAGTCGGGAGTATTGGATGTATCGTTAGAGCCCAAAGATATATTCGATATAGCAGAGGGGAGTCGCGAGGGTAATGCAGAGGCAGCTAGGAGGGCGTTCGAGCACTTGGGGCAGGTAGCAGGCGACGCAATGGCGACTGCAACCTCCCTGTTAGATGGTATTGTCGTTATTGGAGGCGGCATAACAACTGCTAAAAAGTACATTATGCCAGCTCTGCTAAAGGAGATGCGCAGTTCGATATTCACCCTCTCAGGCGACGAGGTGCGGCGTGTGCAGCCAAAGGTCTACAACCTCGATGACGACGATGAATTTCGCTACTTTGCACTCGGAAATAGCCGTCAACTGAAGGTCTACGGTTCGAATCAATATGTCAGCTACGACGAACAAAAACGCATTGGCGTAGCAATCTCCACGATTGGAGCACCAAAGGCTATATCGTTGGGAGCTTATAACTACGCACTATCGCAATTAGACAAAATTAAGAGTTAGATATGAGATATCCATTAAAATTTAGACCAATCCTCAAATCGCTGATTTGGGGAGGCGAGAAGATCAAATCATTCAAATCGCTCGATGTTGAGCAGACGATGATTGGAGAGAGTTGGGAGCTGTCGGGAGTCGATGGCAACGAGTCGATTGTGACGAATGGAGAGCTCGCGGGGCGCAGCATAAAGTCGCTACTCTCGGAGTATGGCGCAAACCTCGTGGGCAAGAGCAACTACGAACGCTTTGGTGATGAGTTTCCGCTGCTCATCAAATTTATCGATGCAAAACAAGATCTCTCGATTCAGGTTCATCCCAACGACGAGTTGGCAAAAGTCCGCCACAACTCAAAGGGTAAGAGTGAGATGTGGTATGTGATAGATGCCGACGAGGGGGCAAAACTACGATCGGGGTTTGCTGCGGAGACCTCTGCTGCGGAGTATTTGGCAAGTGTCGAGAGCGATACGGTGACAGATATTTTGCAAGAGTATGAGGTCGCGGCAGGCGATCTATTCTTTCTTCCCGCAGGTCGAGTTCACTCGATCGGTGCAGGGTGTCTTATCGCTGAGATCCAGCAGACATCCAACATCACATATCGCATCTATGACTTCAACCGCAAAGATGCAAATGGAGCGACACGTGAGCTCCACACAGAGTTGGCGGTAGATGCTATCGACTACACATTCGAGCGAGACTACCGCACAAAATATGATCGAGAGAGCCGCAACGCACAGGTGAAGATGGTCGATTGCGACTACTTCAAAACCTCGATATACAACCTCACCGATGGGATTATATTGGATTGCCGATTAATAGATTCATTTGTAATATTTATCTGCGTTGAGGGCTATGCAACCATTAATGGCGAGGCGGTGCAGCGAGGCGAGACAGTTCTAATCTCAGCTCTAACCAGCAAAATAAACATCAATACGGAGGGGTGTAAATTAATCGAGACTCACATTTAGCAAGATATGGGGGTTAGTTGATCTGAATTTAAGAGGCTATCTAAAAATCACAATAGCGATTAAAGATAGCCTCATTTTTTGTATCAATCTCAGATTCCCTCTTCAAAATCAAGATTTTTAGAGGTAAAATAGCCACCTAGGTTTTGCACAGATCCCACCTATGCCATATAGGTGACAAATTTCAAGATATTATGCGCAAGAGCGAGCAAGCCATAACTTTTTTCGGGTCACCCTCAAAAAAACAGGGGGAGGCTAAGCAAAAATCCGAGTAAGACGAAACATAAAAAACTTCACGCCACCTAGGGTCTGAAAACACTATAATATCATCACAAACATAACTAAACGCCTTAAAATTTGTTCTGTTTTGCGCAAAAAAACCAAACTAAAATGGATAAACCCATACTAGACACCCCTATTTATAGCATCTCAATCAATCCATCTCGACCATCATATTGAAACCTAATTATTTTAGTGTCTCCTCGGCTGTGTTGGGATCGTAATACCCATCTGCGACACTCATAAACTCGCCCTTTAGCTGCTCCATAAGTTCGGACTGTTGTGTCGAAATTTCGTTCATCTGAGCGGGATCTTGGGTCAAGTTGTAGAGTGCGAACTGACTGGAGTTACCCAACTCGTTGCCTGTCTCATTGCGCTCGCTACCCTTGAATGGTGGGATCATTGCGTAGTCGCCCTTGCGGTATGCCAAACGCCCCATCGCCTCGACAATGTAGCTATCACGCCCCTTGTCGCTCTTGCCCATAAATGTATCTAGGTGGTTTTGAGTATCTAACCCCTCGGGAATCTCCTCGCCAATAAGCTCTGCTATGGAGGCTAGTAGATCGAGTTGCGAGACCATTGCTGATGTCTTGTGCGGCTCTATCTTCCCCTTCCAATATGTAAAGAATGGCACGTGTGTTCCAGCATCGAAGAGCGAATATTTTCCGCCTCTCAACCCTCCTGCTGGCTTGTGATCGCCTAGTAGCTCCCACGCACCATCCTTGTAACCATCGTTCAAGACGGGTCCATTGTCGCTTGAGAAGATGATGAGGGTATTCTCCAACAACCCACGCTCCTCCAACATTGATAGTAGCTCGCCCACACACCAATCCGCCTCAATAATAGCATCGCCACGAGGTCCCATCGTCGTCTTGCCTGCGAAACGTCCATTTGGAGTACGTGGCACGTGTGGCTGGTGTAGACCATAATATAGGAAGAACGGATTCTCCTTGTTGTCGTCCAAGAAGTGTTTGATCTTGCCCACAAAGTAATCTGCCATATCCTCGTCGACCCACTTCGCACTCTCGCCACCCTTCATATATCCGATGCGAGGGATTCCGTTGACGATCGTGCCGTTGTGTCCGTGCGCCCACTGCATCTTTAGCAGTTCAGGATTTTTGAGTCCAGTGGGTTGATCGCCATAGTTCTCCTCGTAGTTAACCGAAATCGGGTCACTCTTTTCGAGTCCCACGACCTCGCCATCCTCAATAAAGACGGTCGGCACACGGTCGTTGGTCGCTGCAATCAAGCAGGAGTAGTCGAAGCCTACATCATTTGCACAGGGCGTAATCGTCTCGTTCCAGTCGACATCCCCGAGCCCCATACCCAAGTGCCACTTTCCGATTGCAGCAGTTGTGTAACCTGCGCTCTGCATCATCTTTGGCATCGTGAACTGGTCGACACCGATGAGGAGCGGAGCATCGCCGGGAAGGATCTTCGCATTTGGATTCTTCCACGGATATGAGCCTGTGAAAAGGGCATAACGGCTCGGAGTCGAGGTTGCGGAGGTTGCATATCCATTTGTGAACGAGACACCCTCGTTTGCGAGTCGGTCGATGTTGGGAGTCGATATTGTCGACGAGCCGTAGGCGCTGACATCGCCATAGCCAAGGTCGTCGGCAAGGATTACGATTACGTTTGGTTTTGCGGCTCGCTGCTCCGCCTGCTCACAACACGATGTTGCGGCGATTGCTGTTGGTGCGAGGAGTGCTAGGATTGATATTCGTTGGGTCATAGCTAGTTACTTGTTTTAGGAGGGTTCTAATTTTTCATTTTTTACTCCAAAATTTAGGACAAGAACCCGTAACGTCCTAAATTGAAGCGTTTATCTGACATCAAAGTTAAATCAAAAAGTTCTGAAATCCAAACTTTTTGAATAAAATCTATCTATCTATCTATCAGCGTATTACCTCAAAGCGATTTTCAATCTCACAATCTGCTCAAAGCGACATAAATTATAAGTTAGGTTGATAAGTCCAATAATGCCACTAGCTCGTTCAATACCTATCGAACGCAGGTGCAAC